>JBEKCW010000001.1:0-43749 GCA_050014675.1 Occallatibacter sp.
TTGCCCACGCCATGCCGACAATGAGGATGGTGTATGCAACGCACAGGGTGACATAAACGTCCCACCGGGTGCCCTGGAGCGACTCATATGTGAGCGCGGCGCCTGCAATCAGAACAATTGCAACCACGTCTCGTTTAAGGTGTCGTGCTGTAAGCCGCATTCGATCACCTGCCGGTGACTACGATAACAGTGTGCTCGAAAGGCTCGACCGCTCGTCCGCTTGCTGCGCGCCGCGCCCCAGCCGATTTCTGTAGCTCGCAACAATAAACTCGCGGAACAGCGGATGCGGCTCAAGGGGCTTGGACTTGAATTCGGGGTGGAACTGGCAGCCGATGAAATAGGGATGGCCGGGGATCTCAACGATTTCGACGTAGGTTGAGTCGGGCGTGGTGCCGCTGATGCGCAGGCCGGCGCCGGTGAGCAGCGCCTCGTACTCGCGGTTGAACTCGTAGCGATGGCGGTGGCGTTCGCTGATCTCGGTTACATCGCCGTAGACCTTCGAGGCCAGCGTGTCATTTTGCAGGACGCAGGTCCATGCGCCCAGGCGCATGGTACCGCCCATCTCTTCAACGCCCAGCAGCTCGCGGAGCTTGTAGATGACGCGGTGCTGCGCGGCGGGGTCGAACTCGCTTGAATTCGCGTCTTTGAGTCCGCACACGTTGCGGGCAAACTCGATGCACGCGGTCTGCATGCCCAGGCAAATACCGAAATAGGGCACGTTTTTCTCGCGCGCGTAGCGGATGGCGTTGAGCATTCCCTCAATGCCGCGCTTGCCGAATCCGCCGGGGACCAGGATGCCGTCGAATCCCTCGAGCTGCGACTCGTAGCTGCGGTCCTCGGACGATTCCGACTCCAGGCCCTCACCCTCGATCCAGGTGATTTTGAGCTTCAGGTTCTGCGACACCGCGCCGTGGGTCAGCGCTTCTTTGAGAGATTTGTAGCTGTCCTCGTAATCGGTGTACTTGCCTACGATGGCGATTGAAACTTCGTCTTTGGGGTGGTAGCAACGATCGACCAGGTCCTTCCATTTGCTGAGGTCGGCCTCGGGAGCCTCTTTGTGCATGTACTTGAGGATGAGGTCGTCCACGCCTTCCTGGGCAAAGTTGAGGGGCACCTCGTAAATGGAAGGCACGGTTTTGGCGCCGATCACCGCTCGCTCTTCAACGTTGCAGAATGCGGCAATCTTCTGTTTGATTTCGCGGCTCAGCGGACGCTCACTGCGGCACATGAGCACGTCGGCCTGGATGCCGATGGAGAGCAGCTCTTTGACCGAGTGCTGCGTGGGCTTGGTTTTCAGCTCCTGCGCGGCGGCGATGAAGGGGACCAGGGTTAGGTGAACGAAGACGGTGTTTTCGCGGCCCAGTTCCTGGCGCATCTGGCGGATGGCTTCAAGAAACGGCAGGGACTCAATGTCGCCGACGGTGCCGCCGATCTCGACGATTGTCACGTCTGCGCCGTTCGAGGCAACTTTGCGCATGGCGTTCTTAATTTCGTTGGTCACGTGGGGAATGACCTGCACCGTGGCGCCCAGATAGTCGCCCCGGCGTTCTTTCTGGATAATCTGCTGGTAGATGCGACCGGTGGTGAGGTTGTTGTCGCGCGAGAGGGGGGCGTGGGTGAAGCGCTCGTAGTGACCGAGGTCGAGGTCGGTTTCTGCGCCGTCGTCGGTGACAAACACCTCGCCGTGCTGAAACGGCGACATGGTTCCGGGATCGACGTTGAGATAGGGGTCGAACTTCATCATGTTTACGCGCAGGCCGCGACTCTCAAGCAGGCAGCCGATTGAAGCCGCCGCCAGACCCTTGCCTAAACTGGACACAACTCCGCCCGTCACAAAGACATACTTTGCCGACATCGATGCAACCTCATTATTGGATTGTTTGGGTTTGACGTACCTGGTGGGCACATTCAAGTATGTCAGAGATTGAATTGCGTTGGAAGAGGGTTTTTGCGTGGGCTTAGGATAACTGGGGCGATACTGCTTGTAAGTGATTGGCGGGGCGTGGGTTCTTGGGTGGAGGCGGGTATGAAAGAGCGGATCGAGGTTTTGAAGGCAGACATTACAAAGCTGGCGGTGGACGCCATTGTGAATGCGGCGAACAGCTCGCTGCTGGGCGGGGGTGGTGTGGATGGGGCGATCCATCGAGCGGCCGGGCCTGAGCTGTTGGCCGAATGCCGGCTGCTGCACGGATGCCCCACGGGCCAGGCGAAGATCACCAAAGGCTACCGGCTGCCGGCGAAGCATGTGATTCATACGGTGGGGCCGGTATGGCGCGGCGGCAATAACGGCGAGCCCGAGTTGCTGGCGAGTTGCTATCGCGCTTGTTTCGCGATTGCGCGGGAGCAGGGTCTGAGGAGCCTGGCGTTTCCGGCGATCAGCTGCGGGATATATGGATATCCGATTCCTGAGGCGACTGCGATTGCGGTGCGGGAGACGCGGGCGGAGCTGGAGGCAAATCCCGGAATCGAGAAGGTGATTTTTGCGTGCTTTGGAGATGAGGTGTTTGGGGCGTATGCGAGTGAGCTTGGACTTGGCCAGTAGGACAGGGCGACCAGGCCGCGCCCCTGTTGGGTGGCGCGGCCTGGATAAAACGAAGTTAGAAATTGAACGTCAGTTTAGCCGTCAAGGCGCGCGGGGTAACGTAGTGCGTGCCGCTGAAGGTCGACAGGAAATTGTAGAGCGCGTACTTGTTGGTGACGTTGATGGCGGTAAGGTCGAGATCGGTCTTGAAGTGCTCTTTGTGGAAGATGTTGTTCTGGCCGAGCGAAACGTCGAAAAGGTTGCGCGGCTCGATGCGCGGCGGGTTCTTGTCGTTGTCGCCGGCGCCAGGAGCCGGAATCTTCAGCAGCGTTGATGTGAGCTCGCCTGCCGGGCAAACCGCGGGAAGCGGATTACCGGGTGTTGCCTTCTGGCCATCGCACATCAAACCGGCCTGAAACTCTTCGTCAGCGGTCAAAGGCAGCGCAACAGGCGCGCCGGTGACTGGGTTTGTAGTGGCCGGAATGTTGTTATCGACCATGGCAATCGCGGGCAGTCCGCCAAGGGCCGTTGAGCTGTTTGTGCACGCTGTGTTGGGATCGTTTGGGTTGTAACAGGGCGCCGAGCCTGCGACCAGGCCTGAATCATAGCGCCAGTTAAATGCGCCCCACATGCCGGTTGAGTACTTGCCCCGCGCTACCGTGTACTGCAGATGCGCGTTCTGGTTAAAGCGCTCGTCGTGATCGATGCGGAAGGGATAGTTCACGCCCTGCGCCACCGTGGCGCCGGCGCCGGCTACCTGCGGCGGGAAGAATCGCGCCGACACCGACGACATGACGGAGTAGGCGGTGAAGTTGTGGAAGCTCGGCACCTCGATGTGCATTGCGTAACCGGGGATTTTGGAGTTGTGCCAGTCAATGGGGAAGGTGATGGGAGTGTTGCCGAGCACGCTGAAGTCGAAGGCGTTGTGGGTGTACTTCCAAATGTACTCGCCGCTGAAGACGACGTTCTTGCCCAGCTGCTGCTGGAGGCTGGCGTGGAACTCGTTGCGATAGCCGGGCGCCATGTTAGTGGCGACACCCGACGAGCAGTTGAGCAGAGGTGACAGCACGGCATTTCCGCAGCCTTCGCTCGAGAGAACCAGGTTCTCGTTGAAGGGCGTCTCAAGCGTACGCGCATAGGAGAGGCTCAGCACGCTCTTACTGGGCTTTACGTTGTAGGCTACGCCGATGCGGGGCTCGATCTGGTTGGCTTTGGTGAGGCCGTTGTACACGTCTTCGCGCAGGCCGACGTTAAAGTTCCAATCCTTGACCTTGATCTGGTCTTCGGCATAGAGAGCCAGTTCTTTCACGTCGGCATGTCCGAGCCAGAAATAATCGGACCCGCCGCGCGTAAGGTCGTAGAGCCCAAGCACGGTTTTGTAGTTGGGATTCGGGGCCACGTCTGGCGCAATGCAGTCGGTGGGCGAACCGTAACCCGGCAGCGGAACGCCGGTGGTCGCGTCCATGCAGGGCGCGTTGTAAGTGCTCTCGACGATGCCCAGCGAATCGCTTTCGCGCAGGAATGTTTGCCCGTATTGAGCGCCGATCTTGAGGTTGTTGATGCCCTTCACATAGGAGTAATCCGCGTGAACGCCGGTGTTCATGAGCGAGCGAATCTGCGAAATCGACGAGGTCTGCAGGTTTGAGGGACCCAGGTCGGCCAGGGGATTGCCGCTGGGGAAGTAGTTGTAGAGGTCTTTGCGGACGAATGCGCCCAGGTTGAAGACCGAATTGTTGCTGATGACGCGCGTGTAGGTGGGCGAAATGTTGAAAGTGCCGATCTTGGAATGCTGATCGGTATCGCCCACATCGCTGAAGGTGGGGCTGGCGCTGGTGCCGAAGTCGGTCACGTTTTCAACGCCAATATTGTCATAGGCGTTGGGAGTCTGGAACCAGGACCGGCTGTAATTGAGATCGAGATGGATGGAGTCGGCCTGGTCGAAGCTGTAGTCGACGCGGTCGAAGACGTTCTCTTCGTTGCCCTTGTCGTGGAAGACGGCAAACTCCGGCGGGTCGAGGAAGCGGCCTGAGTTCAAGCCATCGGTCTCAATAAAGTTGCCCCAGCTTTTTCCGCCATAGGAAAGATCGACGCTGCCGGTCGCGGCGCCAAACGTGCCATAGGAGCTGCTAATGCTGCCTGTGGGCTTGGTGACGCCCTGCCCCGAGCGGGTGGTGGCCACGATAACGAGGCTGGTTTTGTCGCCATACTCGGCCGGCGGGGCACCGCTGATGACTTCAATCGACTGAATGGAATTTGACGGAATCTGGTTGGAGAAAACTTTGCTCTGCTGGTCGGTTTCAGTCTGGCCGTCAACATTGAAGGAGTTGGAGGCGTGGTCGCCGAGGCCGTGAAACAGGCCGTTGGAATCTGCCGCGACGCCGGGCGTGGTTTCAGTCACCAGCGCGCTCAGGTTGGAGGAACCACTGCCCATCGGGACTTTCTGAAGCATGTCGCGATCCACGTCGGTGTGGAAGGTCGGGTCGTCTTCAATCAAGTCGCCGCTGCCGGATTCCACTGTCACCGTCTGAGTTGCTCCCTCCACCTGCAGAACCAGGTTGACTGTGGTGCTGACCGACGAACGAACCTCGATGCTCTGCGCTGTTGAAGAAAAGCCCTTGGCTGAAGCGCTGATCCTGTACGGATTGAAGGGTACGTTGGTGATTGTGAACTGGCCGGTTGGGTCGGTGGTGACGGTCCGGTCGAACTGGCTCACCTGATTGGCGATGCGGACCGAGGCGCCGGGAATCACTGCGCCGGTGGGGTCAGTGACCGCTCCGTGGAGCGTTCCGGCGCTGCCGCTCTGGGCCGGCGCGGTGAGTGCGCCGACGGCCAGAATCAAAAGGGGAAGAAAGCGCTTTAGGGCGCCCCGATGGAAATGCATGAAATAGTCTCCTGAAAAATGGCTGAAATGCGATCGATTTGCCGGCGGGAAATGGCCGCGTGGCAGTTTCTCAACATGGAGGAGCGTCCATCCGGATGCGAATGAGCCTGAATCGAAGGGGCGAAAGCTCGCGCGCCTGCTACGGCGGGAGAGGCTTTCAATCGTTCTTATGATTGCGAAGGATGCGTCAGGCTCGAAGGGAAACAATCGGCCGGAGTGGCGCTCAGCAGGAGACGGGCGGGGGTCGGATAAACAGCCTGATCTGCCGTTTATGAAGAATGAGAACCGGTTCGGCAGCGGGCGCGAGGGATTCAAGCTGCACCATCACAACCACGGCGGCAGCGGCCACGGCGGGTACAGCGGTGTGCATCACGATGCAGAGCTGACAATGATCCGCATCGGTGTCGTTGGCGTGCAGGTGCGCCACCTGGGCGACGGCCAGCATGGTCAGCAGGGTAAGGCACAGTCCCGCAATCGCACCCACGAAGCGGCGGCGCGAGCGGAAATCGATGCTCAGATGTGCCCGAAGTGCTGTCAAACTCAAAGCCCTGCAATCTAAGGATACACAAAATTGGATGCGCCAGCCGCACCACTGGTTACGATTAGATGCGCCCGGATGAGGCGAGGGCGCCAACCAGGCCGGCCCCGGCTTCGTCTAAACTGGGAGATCATATCGAGTTTTGTTGGATGGGGACAATGAAGCCGGAAGCCGGAGAAATGCTCGGCGGCTGCTGAATGAACGACTTGAGGTTTGTGCTACCCCACCCTAGCGACAAAAACAAAGTCGTCGCGAGGATGGGGCACCCGGGTTTGTGCTGATTTTGGATGGGCTGGTTGAGGTTCGTGCTTTCCCGCCCAAGCGAAGCTTGGACGGGGCACCCGGGTTTGTGCTCTGCTCGATTTATCGCCATGTTACTCATACCTCAGATTCGACGCGCATTGCCGGCCTGCCTGGGCTTGAGTCTTGGGTTCGCGCTGCTGGCCGTGCCGGCCTTTGGCCAAAGCTCTGACCCGGCTGACAACCACGGCAAGCCCCTCCCCATGAAGCCGGATCTGCCGGGCATGGCCCGTAATCACCGGCTGATTCTCAAAGACGGAACCTACCAGGTGGTGCGCGAGTACAAGGTTGTGGGCAACCGGGTACGGTATCTTTCGCAGGAGCGCGGCGACTGGGAAGAGATGCCTTTGGAACTGGTTGACTGGGACGCAACCAAAAAATGGGAGCAGGAACATACCGACCTGACCGCTAACGATGGCTCGTCTCCGGCCATGAAAGAGGCCGAGTCCATCGACAAGGAAGAGGCCGAGGAACGCGACGACCAGAAGGCCCGCATGCCCGAGGTTGCAACGGGTCTGGAGCTGCCCGATGAAGATGGCGTCTTTGTGCTCGACACTTTCCAGGGCACGCCCGAGCTGGTTGAGCTGCCGGCCAGCGATCTGGACCTGAACGCGCGCGAGCGGCACGGTATCGCGGTGCTGAATCCCATGGGCGGGAAGCGCGCCGACATGGAACTGCAGGGCGCACACTCCAAAATTCACCTGCACGTCAACCAGCCGTCGTTCTTTCTTTCGCTTGACGTGCCGGACGCCAAGGAGCCGGTGCTCTCAGAGCCGGTGACGGTGCATACCTCGAGTGAAGGCTTGAACCACAAGGCCAAGCAGGGCGCACACTCGGCACAGTCGGGTTTTGCCCTGGTAAAGGTGGACGAGCGCAACGCCATACGGGTGATTGGCGCCATCAAGATAAGCCCGAGCGGCCAGGTGACGCAGAGCGAAAACGTGGTTGCCGCCAACATGCAGGTGATGCCGGGCAAGCACTGGCTGCGCATCGATCCCAAAGAACCGCTCGATATCGGCGAATATGCGCTGGTTGAGATTCTTTCGGCCGAAGACATCAACCAGCAGGTGTGGGATTTTCGCGTGGACCCGACCAAGGGTGACAATCCTGGCTCGATTACGCCGATTCAGAAAGAGGGCCGGTGAGGTAAAACAGTGGTCAGTGGTCAGTGGCTGAGCCGGCAATCTTATGCGATTGCCGGCTCAATTTCAAAGGGCTGTCGTGGCCTTTGGAACGGCTTGACCCCGCCAGAAGGAAATAGCGGCCTCACCGTCGAAAACGCTAAAGCCTTTTGCCCCATCGACCCGGGCCGCGGCGGCTGCTACCTGCGGTCCCGCAGAAAACGACCCGTCCGAAAGCAAAACTTTCTGGCCATTCCATGGGCGGGGTTAAGGGTGTATAAATCGAGAATCGAGTTATCTGCAGACTGTACGGCTTTGTGCCTTCCCATCTCTGCCGAGAGAAAGCCGCCAGGTAAGGTTTGCCGGTCATCCATACTCGATATAACCATTCATGATGCAGCCGATCGCGTCCGGCCATGTTGGGCCGCTAAGCGGCTGCCTCCAATGAAAGAAGGATGATCTCTCCAGGATGGTCGACTACTACGAGTTTTTGCAGATAAGCCCCAACGCCGATTCCGATACGATTCACCGCGTCTATCGGTTTTTGGCGTCCCGGCTGCACCCCGATAACCCCGAATCGGGCGACGCCGAAATGTTCCACCTGCTCAAGGTGGCGTACGACGTCCTTTCAAACCCCACGGCCCGGGCCGACTACGATGCCAAGCGCAAAGCGGAGCCGGACACCAAGAATCCCTATTCGGAACAGGTTGACTTTATGGACAGCCTGGATGGCGAGCTCAATCGCCGCCTGGCTGTGCTGGCCGTGCTCTATTACCGGCGTCGCACCAATCCCCACATGCCCGAGGTGGGGCTGGGCGAAATCGAGACCCGCATGGGGTTTCCGCGCGACTACCTGGACTTTACGATCTGGTATCTGAACAAGAAAGGCTACGTGACGAAGGGGGATAACGCCAACCTGGCATTGACTGCCGACGGGGTGGACTTTATCGAGACCCAGCGCGGCAATCTGCCGGTGCTGAATAAGCTGCTGACCAGCGGAGTAGGACCCACCGTGGAAGGCGCCAAAGCGGCCCGGCAGCAACAGACACAGCAACCGGCGCCTCCCAGAGGGCCCGCTTCATTGAACGCGGAGGCTCGCGCCGACAGGCGAACCGACTCGGAACGTCGTGGCGGCCCGGACCGGCGGGTGGGACTTCCCGATCTTCGCGTGGTAAAGATTGAGCGCCGCAAGGATGGAACCGACCGGCGTGGAGATAGAAGCGAAAGGCGCGCTCAGGAAGGGCGCCGGGCGTCGGACTAGGCGGCGAGGGTTCGTGCTATCCCAGGTCTCAAAAGCGAGACCTGGGGCACCCGGCTTTCCGCGAATACGGGCGAAAGAACTGCGCGAACGGCGATCCAGCATGGCTGCTCAGCCGCTATTCGCGAACGGCGATGCCCAGTGCTTTCATCTTGCGGTAAAGATGGCTGCGCTCCAGTCCCAGCAACTCGGCGGCATGGCTGATGTTGTTGCGCGCTTCTTCAATCTTTTTCTGGATGTATTCGCGCTCGTAGGCGTCGCGGGCCTGCTGCAACGATGAAAACTCTTCGCCGGCGCGGACCCTGGCTTTTGGAGCCCCGGGCGGCAGGTGCTTGCGCTCAATGCGGAGCACGCGCGGATTGAGAATGAGCACGCGCTCGATGACGTTTTTGAGTTCGCGCACGTTGCCCGGCCAGTGGTAGGCGCCCAGCGTTTGCAGCGCTTCTTCGCTGATCTCCATGCGAGGACGCCCGTACTGGCGTCCGAAGTCGGCCAGAAATTCTCTCACCAGCAGCGGAATATCCTGCTTGCGCTCGCGCAGCGGCGGCACAAAAAACGGAACTACGTTGAGACGATAGAAGAGATCTTCGCGAAAGTTGCCCTTGGCAATTTCTTCTTCAAGATCCTTGTTGGTGGTGGCGATGAGCCTTACGTCGACGTGCAGGGGCTGCGTGCCGCCCACCGGCGTGAACAGTTGCTCGTCGAGGGCGCTGAGCACCTTGGCCTGCGTCTTGAGGCTCATGTCGCCCACTTCGTCGAGCAACAGGGTTCCACCATCGGCGCGCTCCAGAGTGCCGCGCTGCTCGAGCGGCGCGCCGCCGGGGCTGAAGCCCTGGCCCACCACGCCGTGACGGTAGCCGAAGAGCTCGGCCTCAATGTGCGCCTCGGGAATAGCGGCGCAGTTGAGCTCGACAAAGACACGGTCGCGGCGCAGGCTCTCGGCATGAATGGCGCGCGCAATCAGCTCTTTGCCGGTGCCCGATTCGCCGTAGATGAGCACGCGGCCGTTGGTCGGCGCCATGAGCTTGATTTGCTGCCGCAGGGCCTTTGCGGGCACGCTGTCGCCGGTGAGCACGGAGCCCACGTTGAACTGCCGTTTGAACTCGTGATTTTCCGCGCGCAGGCGGCGCGCCTCCACTGCGTTCTTGAGCACAATCAGCGTGCGCTCGAGCGACAGCGGCTTCTCAAGAAAGTCGTATGCGCCAAGCTTGGTGGCTTTCACCGCGGATTCGATGGTGCCATGCCCGCTGATGATGACAACTTCAGGCCGCGTGTCGAGCGGCTGGCGGCGCAGATCGGCGAGAACGTCGAGACCATCGCGATCGGGCAGCCATATGTCGAGCAGAACCACGTCGTAGGGCGCGTCCTGAAGCAGAACCACTGCTTCGGCCGCCGTGGCCGCGGTGGCTACGCCATAGCCTTCTTCGCGCAGAATTTCTTCAAGCGAGCTGCGTATCTCTGTCTCGTCGTCCACCACCAGAATGTGATCCATTAACGCAACCCCTTGGCGACCGTTTCGCCGTTCGCGGCATGAACGCCGTCAATCAACGGTTGGCCGCCGAGCGGCTGGCCGCCCGCGTCAACCAGCGGCAGACGCACGAGGAAGCGCGCACCCTTGGGACTGTTCGACTCGGCGCGGACCGAGCCGCCGTGTTCCTGGACGATCTTGGCCGCAATCGACAGGCCCAGCCCGGTTCCGCGATGTTTGGTGGAGTAGAACGGAAGAAACAACCGCTCGCGAATTTCATCGGTCAATCCGTGGCCGGTGTCGGAGATGGCAACCTCGACCGCCGCTCCGTCTTCAGTAAGCGAAGTGTGCACGCCGAGAATGCGCAGCAGGCTGCCCTGCATGGCTTCAGCGGCATTGTCGATGAGATTGGCCAGGGCGCGGCGAATGGCTTCAGGATCGGCAATCACCGTAGGCAGTCCGGGCTCAAGATCGCGCTGCACCGTGATGCCCTCAAGCCGGCCGGCAAAAAGCGCCAACGCCTGGTCGGCCACCTGGTTTAAATCGCATGCGCGCGGCTGCGAAACCGGAAACTGCGCCAGCGCCGAGAACTGATCGACGAGCGTGCGCAATGTTCCCACGCACCCCATAATCACCTCGGTGCACTTGCGGATAATGCTCGGCGACTCAATTTGACCGCGATCGAGATGGCGCGCGATGCGCTCGGCTGAAAGGGCAATGGGCGTGAGCGGGTTCCTGATTTCGTGGGCCACGCGCTGCGCCACTTCTTTCCAGGCCAGCTGGCGTTGCGCTCGCAGCAGGTCGGTTGTGTCTTCAACCACCAGCACGCTGCCAGTTTGGCCATTGGCCAGTTCAAGGCGCGCGCTGGTCACGGCCAGGTGAATGTTGCGGCCGTGCCCCTGGAACTCCATTTCAGTGGAGGCCGCGCCCATGCGCTGCCCGCGCCGAATCACTCCAGCCAGATCGTCGGCGCACTCGGCGGGCATCACCGTTGCAATCCTCTCGCCTTTCAGGTTGGTGTCTTCGCGCAGGCCGAGCAGCGCGGCGAACGCCCGGTTCGACTGGAGCACAATGCCGGCGCCATCGAGCGTGACCACTCCCGACGGAATGGTTTCAACAATTGTTTCGAGCTCCCTGCGGCGCTCTTCCACGGCCTGGTTCGCGGCGGTCAACTGCGCCGATGAGCTCTCAGCTAAGCGACGGCTGGCTTCAAGGTCCGATGCCATGTGGTTGAAGGCGTGCACCAGTTCGCCCATTTCGCCGCTGGCAGCGACGGCCACGCGCCGTTCGTATTTTCCGTCGGCAATTTCGTCCATGGCGACGGCCAGCGCTTCAACGGGCCGGGTGATCTGCTTTGAAAGCTGTTGCGCGATCCAAAGGCTGGAGAAGAAAACCACTGAAGTGAGAATCAGCAGTACGAGAAAGAATTCAGCGCGGAGCCGGTTGCGGGTGCGGAAGAGTTGCCAGTACTCGGCGGCATTGGCGCGGATCTGGGTGGCCGTCTGGCTCAAACCCTGGGGCATGGGCAGCGCGGTCACCACCAGCTTTCCCGATGCGGTAATGGCCATGGCCAGCGCGTAATCCTGGCCGCCGGCACGAATCACCGATTGATCGTTGCGCTCGGCCGCAGTGAGCACAATCTGCGAAAGTGCGCCGTGGAGGGCGATCGCTTTCCCATGATCCTCATCGAGCCACGGAATCAGGCTGGCGGGACTGTTTTCAGGCGGGGCCTGAAACGCCGCCATGAGGTGCATGTCGCGGCTGAAGACCATGACGAAGCCGCCCTCGAGCGTGATGCGGTGCGAGATGAGCACGTTTTCGAGGATGGATGGATCCTGGTCGGGCGCGCCCGAGGAAGCGATGGACTCAGCTTCAGAACGCGCGTTTCCGGTTACGTACTGCACCAGCTGCTCAACAACGCGCGTCGAGTTATCTCTCAGTTCTGAAGTGTTGGGAGAAAACCAGCGGTCGATCGAGCGGTTCATCAATTGGAAGCTGAACAGGAACATGCAGACCGCGGGCGTGATGGCGATGAGCGCCGCGCCGACCATCATCCGAGTGCGCAGGCGTGCCCCGAGCGCGCTGCTGCTCTGGTCGGCGTAGATCTTGAGGATGTTCCTGAGCAGCAGCATGAGCAGCAGCAACAGGAGCAGGAAAAAGATGACGTTGATGGCAGTAAAGAAGAGCGTTTCGCCGGAGGTTTCAGGCGTGAGGAAGCGAATGTTCGAAAGATTGAACGCCTGCAGCGCGCCGAAGCCGAGAAACAGGACAACCAGGCAGGCGACAAGAATCGCCGCCACACGCCCCCGCGGATCGCTCCAGAACGACATGCCGCGATTATAGAGGGTGGAGACAGGGAGCGAGGGAGCAAGGGAGCGAGGGAGCGAACTTCTCAGAAGGAGCTGGCCGCGTGCTCGTGGCGATAATGAGCAAGGCCAGGAAAAACTAAGTCGGCAGGAAGCCCTTGCTCCCTTGTTCCCTTGCTCCCTCGCTTCATTCAAATCTGCGAGCAGTCGAGCGGGCTCAGGACCAGGTAGCTGATGTTGGACACAATCTGGTCGTAGGAGAAGCGCGGGTCGGCGACTAGCTTCTTCCAGTCTGGATCGTTTCGGAAGGCGTTCCAGAGGGTGTCGAGCTGAGAAATGTCAGGGAGTTCGAGCATGTAAGTAAGGTTGGGCATGCGCGAGCCGGCCAGGGTATCGCCGAAAAAGACAGGCTGGAAACCGGCCCGCACGAAGATTTGGAACTCGCCTGCGTGAAACATTTCAACCTTGCGCGTGTGCTCCCCATTCGACGGGCTCTCATAGGTGCGAAGCAGGAAGGTGCGTTTCGCTTTGGTAGCAGAAGTGGCAGGCAGCGTGAGTTTGGGCCAGCCTGCGAACGCTTCAAGCAGCGAAACTTCAACCCGCTGGAATGCCGACGCAGCCGCGGTTGCGTTCCAGAAGGGCGCGGCTGCTTGAATGAATTGCTGGTCCTCAGCAAGCTCGAGGTCGAGCCTGGCCAGAGCATCGAGATCTTTTCCGGGAATGACGAGGTAATAGGTCGGCGTTTCAGGGCCTATGTCGAGCCGGAAAGCGCCAACCGGGCCGAAGCCTCGTTTTGCGAGCGCGGGAATGAGCGCATTGGCGAAAAAGTCTTCGGTGAGCTTGAGCTGCGGCCCATTGGTGAGGCTGTAGCGGCGAATCTGGTAGAACTCGCGCGGTGAGGCGGGCTGCTGTTGAGCGTTTGCCCGGCCGGCGAGCACAGCGGCCGAGGTTGCAATCGATGCAGCGAGAAAGTTTCGGCGTTCCATAATGACCCTCCACAGGAAGGATCATTGTAACTGCCGGGATTGCCGCTCCCGGTCGGGAACGACCGCAGCCAGCCGCGCATGCGCGAGAGCGCGCTATCTGAAGATGACGAACTTGAGCCAGCCTTCCCAGAAGTCGGTGAATGCATGGGAGACGATGTTGACGCGCAAGTTGCCGCGCCACGCCGCCATGGCGCCGAACAGCATGCCCAGAAAGCTGATGACCACCACGTTGACCCAGCCCTGGTAGGCGTGAAAGAGTCCGAAAACCGCTCCCTGAGCGACCACGGCAATTGCGAGGTTTCCGGTGAGAGCGTGAAACTGCCGCTGCAAGAATCCGCGAAAAGCCATCTCTTCGCAAATGCCCGCGGTTATTGAAGCGAGGGCCCACAGGAGGACTTCGGCAAGGCTCTGCGGCAAGAGGCTGTCAACTGTTTTTGCGGCACCCGCTCGCGCCACGTGCGACGCCAGCAGCCAGTGGGCGCCGTAAGCCGCACCCTCCCACAAAAGCCAGAACGGCAGCGCTATTCCGAGGTCCGCGGCCAGACTCTTCCACGAGTTCCAGCGACCCCACGACAGAGTCCACAGATTTCCGCCGTGATGGCGCACGCCGCTCCAGCAGTAAAAGAGCAGGGCCCAGTCCATGCCGATGATCGATAAATAGATGGGGATGGCCTGGCTGTGGCGAGCGAGTTGGCCGGGAGCCGCTCCTGCGCCGCTGGGCGCGGGCGCGTGCTGGGCCATGAAGCCCATCAGAACAACCCCGGCGCCGATGGCGAGGAAGCCCGCGAGCCAGCCCCACGAAGCAATCGGTGCTGGCGCGATTTGGGTTGGCGTGATCTGCCCGGGCGCGATCGGCGTGCCTTTGATGACGCTGTCACTTGCTTCCATGATGTGGTTCCTTTCCATCCGCCGATTGAGTGCGTTGCTTCCGGTTCAACTTGCGCAATTCAGCCAGAGTCTCTTCAGCCCAGCGCTGGTGGACCTCCAGTTCCAGCTGCCCGAATCGCAGCGCCATCTTCCAATAGGGCGCATCGGGGTACTGAGCGAGCTTGGCAATCTCCCCCTCAAGCCCATTGATTTTCTCGAGCGTTCGGTTCTCGCTGCTGGCCATGTGTTCAACAAAAGCGACGATGCTTTCAGGCTCGGCCTGCACCGCGAAGAAGAGCTTGAGCAACAGTTCGTTGCGGGGAATCTCCGGCTGTGGCTCGACCTTGAGCCACGCTGCCAGGCGTTCGCGGCCTTTTTTCGTGATCGAGTAGATCTGGCGATCGGGCTTGCCTTTTTGCTTTTCGGTTTTCCCGGTGATAAAGCCGGCAGCGGCTAGCTTCTTTAAATTGGGATAGATCTGGCCGTAGCTCTCATTCCAGAAATGGCCGATGGAGTCGCGGATGGCCTGGCCGAGGTCGTATCCGGACATGGGCTCGATGGTCAACAGTCCGAGAAGGACTTCCATGCTGGAGCTGGAGCGCTTCGCCATAGCTCTATTAGATATATGACTATTAGATGTTGTTGTCAACAGAAATCGGCGCCGGGGCCTGAAAGATGGACCAATTGGAATGGAAAGCCCCGGGCAGCGCTGAAAATAGTGGGACAAATGCCCGGGCCTGAAGGCCCCTAATTTTTGCGCCATTTTCAGGGGGCTGAAGCGCCCTGCTCCCTCCCACGGGGCAATTTGCAACTGAGGTTTAAGAAGTCAATAACCGAACTACTCGATCACGCTGGCGGCGGCTGTCCACGGACGGTGCTGGCTCTCGGCCACGCCGCGATATGTGAGCGTGCCCATCCAGGTGTTCAGACCCTCGGCCAGGCCCGCGTCCTGCTTGAGTGCCTCGCGCGCGCCAAGGTTTGCAAGGCGCATGACGTATGGGAACGTGGAGTTGGTGAGCGCCAGCGTGGACGTGTGCGGCACGGCTCCGGGCATGTTGGTAACGCAATAGTGAACCACGCCGTCGACGGTATAGCTGGGGTTGGAGTGCGAGGTCGGCTTGGCCGTTTCAACGCAACCGCCCTGGTCGATGGCCACGTCCACAATCACCGCGCCGGGCTTCATGTTTGAGACCATCTCGCGAGTCACAAGCTTGGGAGCGGTTGCACCGGGAATAAGCACGCCGCCGATGACCAGGTCGGCCTCGCGCGTGGCCTGCGCAATGTTGTAGCTGTTTGAGGCCAGCGTGTAAAGCCGTCCACCGAAGACGTCTTCGAGTTCGCGAAGGCGGTTCAGGTTTACGTCGATCAGCGTGGTTTTGGCGCCGAAGCCAAGCGCGATGCGCGCCGCGTTAGTGCCTACGATTCCGCCGCCCAGAATGGTGACGTGCGCCGGAGGAACGCCGGGAACGCCGCCGAGCAGAATTCCGCGGCCGCCTTTTTCTTTCTCAAGGTAGCTCGCGCCCACCTGCACGCTCATGCGACCCGCAACCTCGCTCATGGGCGTAAGAAGGGGCAGAGTTCCGCGGCGGTCGCGCACGGTTTCATAAGCGATGCCGATCATTTTCGCGTCGAGCAGCGTGTTTGTGAGCCCGGGCAGCGGCGCCAGGTGGAGATAGGTGAACAGCACCAGCCCTTCGCGAAAGTAGGCGTACTCGCTCTCGATGGGCTCTTTGACCTTGACGACCATGGCAGACTTGCCCCAGCAATATCCGGCATCGCCCACGATCTCGGCGCCGGCCCTCTGGTATTCGTCGTCATTGAACCCCGACAGCGCGCCGGCCTGGGTTTCAACCAGCACAGTGTGGCCGGCTTCAGTGAGCGACTTCGCGGCTGCCGGCGTTACACCAACGCGCGCTTCATTGTCCTTGATCTCTTTGGGAACTCCGATGATCATGGTCTGCTCCAATCCGGGTTGTGCTGCTTGTAACTTTGACGCCAGCGCGAGGGCTGAGTTTGTCTGGCTGCGTTTTTACGAAATCAGAAGCGCGCCGGTTATTTAAGACGGGGAGGGCTGATACCAGCGCGCCGGCTTCTGATTTCCGTCCAGGATCAAATCGTACGTCGCAGAATGGTGCCAGTGTGTGCAATCTTCGTGATAAAACAACCCCATGAGCACGAAACGTGATAGAAATGCCCGCGTCGAGCACAAGTCGCCCTCGCGCATCGCTCCTGGGGGAGAATCGTTCACCGCCGCTGGCCTGAAACCCGGTCCGGGTTCCGAACTCGACGAGCTCGACGCAGCAATTCTGCGCCACCTTGAGCGCCAGGGCCGCGCGACCAACTTTGAAGTTGGAGAAGCGGTGGGTCTTTCGCCCTCGGCGGCATCGCGGCGGATTCTCGCTCTCGAAGCCACCGGCGCTATCCGCGGATACCGCGCGCTTATCGACGACCGCCTGCTGGGCAAGAGCATGACGGTTTATATTCGCGTCACGCTCGAGCGGCAGTCGGCTGCGGTTTTAGGCGCGTTTGAGGCGGCGGTGCGCCGCTGCCACGACATTGTGAGCTGCCACCTGATGGCCGGCCAGTACGACTACATGCTGGTAGCGCGCGTGGCCGGTATCGACGACTACGGCCGCCTGCACCAGAACGAGCTTTCCAGGCTGCCGGGCGTGACGCGGCTTGAGACGAGCTTTGCGCTGAGAGATGTGCTGGAGGCGGCCGTTAGGTGATGTTCGTGCTTTCCCACCCCAGTTCGAACTTGATCTCTGACCGCTGATCACTGTCTTTCTAATTCATCCACTCGCGCGCGTTCTTCCAGATATCGAGGCCGCCTTCCTGCGCGGAGCGATCGATCTCGGCCAGTTCGGCGTCGGTGAAGGCCTGGTTCTTGAGCGCGTCGAGCGAGTCGTCGAGCTGCTCCACGTTGCGCGCGCCAATGAGGGCTGAGGTTACGCCGCCCAGGCGCAGCACCCACGCAATGGCCATCTGCGCGAGCGATTGCCCGCGGCCCCTGGCGACTTCGTAGAGCGCCCTTACGCGCTTGAAGTTCTCTTCGGTGAGCGCGTCCTTGGGCATCGAAGTATTCTGTTTCGCGGCGCGCGCATCGGCCGGAACGCCATTCAGATATTTGTTGGTCAACAGGCCCTGCGCGAGCGGCGAAAATGCGATGCAGCCCGCGCCAACTTCTGCGAGCGCGTCGAGAAGGCCTTTCTCGATCCAGCGATTCAGCATGGAGTACGAAGGCTGGTGAATGAGCAGCGGAACTCCCATGCTCTTGAGGATCGCAGCAGCCTTGCGCGTACGGTCAGCGTTGTAAGAGGAGATGCCGGCGTAGAGCGCCTTGCCCTGGTGAATGGCAGTGGCCAGCGCGCCCATGGTTTCTTCGAGCGGGCAGTTGTTCCAGGGACGGTGCGCATAGAAGATGTCGACGTAATCGAGGCCGATGCGCTTTAGGCTGTCGTCGAGCGAGGCCAGCATGTATTTGCGCGAACCGCCGATGCCGTAGGGGCCCGGCCACATGTCCCAGCCGGCCTTGGTTGAGATCACCAGTTCGTTGCGCAGGCCGCGAAAATCTTTGCGCAGAATCTCGCCGAAGTTTTCTTCGGCGGAGCCGTAAGGAGGTCCGTAGTTATTGGCCAGATCGAAGTGGGTTACGCCGCGGTCGAAGGCGCGGCGGATGGTGGCGCGGCCGGTTTCAAAGACGTCTGCGCCGCCGAAGTTCTGCCAGAGACCGAGCGAAATGGGCGGCAGAACAAGGCCGGAGTTGCCGCAGTGGCGGAAGGTGGCATTTTCATAGCGGTTTGGATCGGGACTATACGCAGTTTTCATGACTCTAGAATCCTAGACCATTCGAATCGTGACGGCCAGCGGCGTGCACCGCGATAGACGCTTAAGATACGCACAAGCTCGGATTCGAAACGATAGACGAGGATAAATGGGTTCCGCGCGACAACGCGCTCGAGTGTTCCCCTCACGCGACCAGGACATCCCGCACGCGGAAACCGTGAAAGCAGCGTAGCGTCATGGTGGATTCTGGATTCGACGAAGTCGGCGGCTATTTCGCTCTCATTTGCGATGTATTCCGGCAATTCTTCCAGATCGTTCATGGCGGTCTTGCTCCAAAACAGTCTCACGCGCTTTGTTGCAGCTTTCTCGCCCTCCGGATTGACCGGTGAAACTGCTTCATTGCCTCATCGTGGGGAACGTCGCCCGATTTGTCGGCGAGGGCCTGCTCAACGCCCTTACGAAACCATTCATCGTATCCGGGCTCGGGCTCGCCAACTTCTTTTTGCCAGGCCGCAAATGCCTCATCGGACATAAGTCCCTGCTCGCCCATCAGGTTGTCGACGAGCCAAATCTGCTCGGCAGTGGGTAACTGGGGGGCTTCTTCGAGGATTTGTGCGGCGCGACGTGGCATGGAGAGATTTTAGGGCGATTTAGAATCTTGTCACCATGCCGAAACACTTCAGCCAAGCGGAAGTTGACTCCAAAGGTGCCCTCGAAACGCTTTGCAAGCTCGCGCCTCATGGCTTCGGCGATGCAGAGTTTGAACTTGTCCACCATTGGCGCGCAAAGGGCAAGCTGACTGGTTTCAAGAATCACTGCGAGCGACTTATTAAGCGCAAGGACCTGTTCCGGCCCGGGGACAACAATCACCTGCTTCATCTGCGGTTGCTCAGCATCCTCCAACTCTGCAACCGGCTCCCGCCGGGCAAGAAAAATTTCAATTCGCTCGCCGAGGAAGCCATGACGGCACACCCTCCCATAGAAAAAAACGCGAAGTGATTTTCGCGCGTTACTCCGCATTATCGATCTGCGCCCGCTGCAGTTTATCGGAGTAGTCCACGTACACCGCCTTCCACGTTGTGAAAAACTCGATTGCGCCGAGGCCTTCGCGATGGCCGTTGCCGGTTTGCTTTACGCCGCCAAAGGGCAGGTGCACCTCGGCGCCGATGGTGGGCGCGTTGATATAAGTAATTCCCGCTTCGAGGTCCCGTATCGCGGTGAAGGCGCGGTTCACGTCGCGCGTGTAAAGCGCGGTTGAGAGGCCGTAGTCGATGGAGTTGGCGATCTCGATCGCCTCTTCAAAAGTGTCGAACTCAATGAGGCTGACCACTGGCCCAAAGACTTCTTCGCGCGCGATACGCATGGAGGACTTGACGCCGCCAAAGACGGTTGGCTCAAAAAAGGTGCCGTTTGCGTAGGACCCGCCGGCGAGCGCAGAACCGCCAGCCAATAGCTCGGCTCCTTCGCCCTTTGCAATTTCGACGTAGCGGCGAGAGGTCTCGATCTGACTTGCGTTCACCTGCGGGCCCACCTCGATCGACTCGTCGAGCCCGTTGCCGACCTTGAGCTTCTTTGCACGGGCGATGAACTTCTCAGTGAACTCCGCGGCTATCCCCTTCTGCAGCAGGATGCGGCTGGTGGCGGTGCAGCGCTGGCCGGTGGTTCCAAATGCTCCCCACAGCGCGCCGTCGAGGGCCAGGTCGAGATTCGCGTCGTTGAGCACAATCTGTGCGTTCTTGCCGCCCATCTCGAGCGAGACCGGCTTGAAACCCGCGGCTGCGCGCTGCGCTACCAGAGAGCCCACTTCGCTTGAGCCGGTGAAGCTGACCGCGCGCACATCGGGATGCTCAACCAGCGGCTGCCCGGCGTCCGGTCCTTCTCCGCTAACGATGTTCACTACGCCGGCGGGCAGGCCGGCATCAATAAGCGCCTGAACCAGGTTGTAGGTTGAAAGAGGCGTGTCTTCGGCCGGCTTGATGACGCAGGTGTTGCCGGCGACCAGCGCGGGAAAGAGCTTCCAGCTCGGAATGGCCATGGGGAAGTTCCACGGCGTAATGAGGCCCACTACACCCACCGGCATGCGCACGCTCATGGCGAACTTGTTCACCAGCTCTGAGGGTGTGGTAACGCCAAAGAGCCTGCGCCCCTCGCCGGCCACGTAAAAAGCCTCGTCAATGGCTTCCTGCACGTCGCCGCGGGTTTCTGCCAGCACCTTGCCCATTTCGCGGGTCATATCGCGGGCGTATTTTTCTTTGCGTTCCTGCAACAGGAGCCCCGTCTTGACCAGGATTTCAGCGCGCTTGGGCGCGGGAACCAGGCGCCACGAGGCATAGGCCTTTTTTGCCGCGGCAACAGCCTCGGCAACATCTTGAGCCTGCGAAGCGGGAAACTCGCCCACCACATCGGTGTGGTCCGCGGGATTGAGATTCTGGATTTTTTTGCCGCCGATGGCAGGCTTCCATTCGCCGCCGATCAGGTTCTTGTAAACGGGGTGTGACATATTGCCCTCGATTCTTAATCAGCCAGTGAGGTTATAGCATCTTTCGCTGGGGCTGGCGGAGCCACAAGCGTTGGGCCACGCCCGGGACAAGGGAGGGGCGACAGATTTGGCGCCGCTCCAAACATAAATTCAGACGAAACCACCTAATTTTACTCGACACCCAGGCAAAGGCGGGATAGGCTTTGACAATCAAACCGGGCCCCCTCTATAGCGGCGCATTCAAAACTTGGCGCCAATTCAAATGATTGCCGAATCACAGGTCTGAAGCGGTTGCC
This sequence comes from Occallatibacter sp., assembly GCA_050014675.1. Classification (GTDB taxonomy): domain Bacteria; phylum Acidobacteriota; class Terriglobia; order Terriglobales; family Acidobacteriaceae; genus Telmatobacter. Next base: position 20,808 of record JBEKCW010000001.1, read on the forward strand.
TGGACATCGAGCCACCTTCGAGCGACCCTACAGGATCCCATCCAACAAGGAGCGACCCCATGCAGGCACTTTCCCTGCGTGCTGCCATGTGTGGCAGTGCGCTGCTTTGCCCAATCCTCTTTGCCTCCACCGCCGTATTTGCGCAAATGGATCACGTATCCGCGCCCACGGCAAAACCCGCAATCACGCTAGTTCCCAGCGCGACCCCAATTGAGCGAAGGGATGGCGAAGCCTCATTTGAGAACGCGCCGGCCAACTTCCATGCGTTTGCCTCGGTACACCTTGGCGACGTGGCAGTGGCCGAACCACTGACGTTGAAATTCGGGGCTTCAACGCAAATTACCAAGATCGAGTTAACCAAAGATTTTGTAATGGATGCTGGCTCAACCTGCCAGGTTGGCAACCGCTACTCCGAGGGCGACAGTTGCACGCTGCTGGTGCGCTTTACGCCTCAGGGAGCGGGACGCCGGCTGGGCAAGGCGACTATCACGCATACGGCGTCAGTCGAGCCTCTTGCACTGGGGCTTGGCGGAAACGGCTATGCGCCAGTTATCAGCTTCACTCCCGCCGTCATTAGCACCGTTTCCGGTACCTATCCGTCAAGCAAGGGCCTGCTGAGCGGGGCTACAAACCTGTATGTGGATGGCGGCGATGTTCTTTACCTTGCCGATACCGGCAACAGCCTTATCAGGCAGATCGACTCCAGCGGGACGATTACCAACACTACGCCGGTTGCCCCTCCGCAGTCCGTAGCTGTTGACGGCTTCGGCTCCATCTATACCGTCAGCCCCGGGAAAGCGGACTACTTCTCCTACTACGAGTCAGGAGGCACATACACTTTCTTCTTCGGTCCCTACACCCCCGGCACCTGCACCGTAAGCGCGCCTTGCAGTTTCGGCGAGGTCGGAGCGAGCCACCCCGGCTCCATCACCATTGACTCCAACAACAACCTCTTTATGGAGGAATCCACCGAGGGGGCGATGGTAGTGCCGGTGGGTGGTGTAGAAGGTGGCGGCGTCACATACACAATTGAAGCGTGGTATCTCGCAGACTCATTTGCCCCCTTTTACAACTCCCCAACCGGCTTTGCCGTCGACGCCGAAGACAATCTTTACACTGCCTGGAACTACGGAACGTCCGCCTGCGACATAGTTATGGAGCCTCTATACGAGGCCGAGACCGGCATCGGCAGCTACACCCGAGTGGCGGGTGCCAGCAAGTGCGGCTTCTCGGGTGACGGAGGCCAGGCGCGGGATGCAGAAATCGGCGCGCCAATCGGCCAGATCTTCTTCGACATTGCCGGAAACATGTATTTCAGCGACACCGAGAATCAGCGCGTTCGCCGCGTCGATAGCCAAACCGGGCAAATCAACACTATCGCGGGCGCCGGAGTTGCAGGCTACTCCGGCGACGGGAGCCAGGCCACGAATGCGACGCTCAGTTCGCCGACCGGAGTGGGTGTGGACTCGCAGGGCCAGGTGTACATCATCAGCTCGGCGACCTCGGGGCAGGTGGTGCGCAAACTTGGACCCAACGGGTTTCTGGCCTTTGGCGCACCGCTGAAGGGCACAAGCAGCACCGCGCACGTGGTGACGGTGGCCAACACCGGCAATGACCCGATGGTGCTGACGCAGGCCTATATCAGTGGAACGAATCCAGGCGATTTCGCCATCGACCCCGACACAACGAGCTGCGATCTGACAGCTCACTCTGCGCTCGTCCCCGGCCAAAGCTGCAAGATCGGCATCATCTTTACGCCTGCGGCAGGTGGGGCCCGCTCAGGCAGCCTGATCTTGCTCGACAACACGGTAACCAGCATGAACACCGTGCAGTTTACCGGCACCGGAACGCTGCCGACACCAACATTCTCGATGACTGCTCCGGCTTCGGCCGCTACTGAAACTTCGGGCACTGCGTTCACGTTCTCGGTGAGCGTGACCTCATCGTCAGGACCGCAGCCGACTGGTAAAGTGACCATGCTGCTTAATGGAGCTGCCATCAGCGGCAGCCCGGTCACTCTGAATGGCTCCGGCGTTGCTTCGCTGAGCGTGGCCTCAACCACGACCGGTGCGAACACGCTCTCGGCCACTTACGGCGGAGATACAAACTACGCCGCCGACGGTCCCATCACACGGAGCATCACGGTGAATTCGGCGGCGGTGAAGATTCAGCCTGAAGTGGCTGTGGCTTCGTCGGCTAACCCCGCAACGGCCTGCAGCGCGATCAGCTTCTCATTCACGGTGAGTGGAACCAGTGGAGAGACACCGACCGGCACCGTGAAGCTGATGAACGGAACCGATTTGATTGGCAATGCTTCGTTAACCAACGGTGCAGGTACGCTGCCTGGTGTACATCTCGCGGCGGGAACCAACGTTCTGACGGCGCAGTACAGCGGCGACACAACGCATGAATCGTCAACATCCTCGCCGTTCAAACAAGTGGTTTCAGAGATCGGATGCGCGGTGCTGAGAGAACCAGACCGGCCGGTCTTGCCACTGGGCCCCAATCTTGCCAGGTAAACGTCCGCCGGGCCAGGTAAGCTCGCCAGGCTGGGGGCTCCGAAGGAGCCCCCAGCCGCGGTGATACATGCCGCGCTGCGGCACATATAAGGTGAAAATGCTTGCCGGGGCGAGCCGTGTGCGGGCGGGGACGCCCGCACGACAACCGGGCTGGAGCCCGTCGCAACTTTCTTCAGCGCAAGTTTCAGGGCAGGATTTCCGGCAACGAACCAGGCGCTTATCGTGAGGCTTGGAGCACCTATTTTAACCTCCTCGGCAGCCAACGCCAGACAGCCGTACAATAAGAAGAGTCGATAAAATGGCCTCCGCTGGGCCTGTTGCGGAAAGCTGGGCATACGCCTGAGTCAGGAAGTTCACTCTTAGAATGTCATTAAACGGATATCCCTCTCGATCTTCGCGATCGCACGGCCTGCGCTCGCTGTTCAGCATGTTTTCAAGCGACCTGGCCATCGATCTCGGCACCGCCAATACGCTGGTCTTCGCGGCGGGCAAGGGTATTGTGGTGAACGAGCCCTCCATTGTTGCGATTAACAAGAATACCGGTGAAGTTGAAGCCGTGGGCAAAGAGGCCAAGGAGATGCTGGGCCGCACGCCAGGCAACATTGTGGCTATCAAGCCGATGAAAGACGGCGTGATTGCCGACTTCAAAGTTACCGAGAAGATGCTCAATTACTTCATCCAGAAGGCGCACAACCGCAAGATGCTGGTGCATCCGCGCATTGTGATCGGCGTGCCCTCCGAGATTACGCAGGTTGAAAAGCGCGCCGTTGAAGACTCGGCTTATCGCGCCAAGGCCAGCGAGGTTTATCTCGTTGAGCAGGCCATGGTGGCCGCGATCGGCGCGGGGCTGCCCATTACCGAGCCCTCGGGCAACATGGTGGTCGACATCGGGGGTGGCACGACCGACATTGCAGTGATTTCGTTGAGCGGCATTGTTTATTCGCGATCCGTACGCATGGCCGGCAACCAGATGGACGAAGCCATTACCAATTACCTGAAGCGCAAGTACAACCTGCTGATCGGCGAGCGCACCGCGGAACAGATCAAGATTGAGATTGGCTCGGCGTACCCGCTGGAGAAACCGCTGACGCTTGAGATCAAGGGACGCAACCTGATTGAGGGCGTGCCCAAGACCATTGTGATTGACGACAGCGAGATTCGCGAATCGCTCGGCGAGTGCATTGCGGTGATTATGAACGCCATTCGGGTGGCGCTGGAACGCACGCCGCCTGAGCTCTCGGCCGACATCAGCGACAGGGGCATTGTGCTGACCGGCGGTGGCGCGCTGATCAAGAACCTCGACAAGCGCATTCGCGAGGAAACCGGCCTGCCCGTATCGGTGGCCGACGATCCGCTGGCGTCCGTCGTGCTCGGCACCGGCAAGATGCTTTCGGACTTCAGGCTGCTGCGCAAAATCAAGATCGATTAGCGCAGTGGTCAGTGGTCAGGAAAATCGCGGCGTCGACTGAGGCCCGACTACATTCGCGCTGCTGATTCTAAAGCCACGGCTTGTGTTGATGCGCTGGTTCTGTCGGTTCACACTGATCACTGACAACTGATCACTGACCACTGGCTTTTATGGATTCCTTCTTCACTCGTTATCGAAACCTGCTGGTGCTGGCGATTGTGCTGGTGGCCCAGATTATGGGCCTTGCGCTGCAGGTGCGGCGATTCGGCGGCGGGCATAGCAGTCTCGACGTGCGCGATGGCTCGGGAGTGCGGCTCATCCGGCTGTGGGCCGAGTCGGTTGTGTCACCCTTCGAGCGGGGGATTCACGGAACCGGTGAGGGCGCCAGTGGGTTGTGGAGTAACTACGCAAACCTGCGCAACGTGCGGCAGCAGAACCAGCAACTGCAGCAGACCATCGACCGGCTTCGCCTTGAACAGGCAGCGCTGCTCGAAGACGCGAAGCAGGGACAGCGTCTGCAGGCGATGCTCAACTTTCAGCAGAAGTACATCTACTCCACGCTCGGCGCACAGGTCATCGGCTCAAGCGGCAGCGAACTGTCGCATGTGTTTTATATCGATAAGGGCGAAGATTACAACCTGAAGCCCGATATGGCCGTTATCACCGGCGATGGTATTGTGGGCAAGGTGCGCGACGTTTTTCCTCACACCGCGCAGGTGCTGGCCATCAACGACCAGACGAGTGGGGCGGGCGTGATTCTTGAAGCCACGCGCATTCGCGGCATTTTGCGCGGCGACCCCTCGGGGCGGCTGATGGTGGTGGGCGTTCTCTCCGACGAGCGTATTCAACCTGGCGAAGCGGTGCTAACTGCCGGCGGCGATCTTATCTTTCCGCGGGGTCTGGCGGTCGGAGTGGTTGACAAGGTGGTTCGCGATCCGACACACGACGGATTTATCGACATCATGGTGAAGCCGGCGGCGCATCTTGACCGGCTCGACGAAGTCATGGTGATCACTTCAACCCAGCCGCGCTTCAACAACCAGGAACAGAAGGACGTGGATACGAGCGAGGCCGAGAAGGGCGCGGACGCGCAGGCGATCAAGGACCAGTTGAAAGCTTCGCAGATTATGGCCGAGCATTTGCCCGGTTTGATCAACCCTAATCTGCCGCCGGATCAGCAGCCGCTGAACGACTCCAGCGACCCACCCCTGCCGAAGGCTCCGCCGCAGCCGCTGCATCCCGATCGCTTTACTCCCGGCAGCGCAGTTACGCCTGCGGCTGAGGATACCAGCGAGCCTGCTGCCAGCGCGCAGCCGCGCACTGCAGAGCCCGGCAAAACCAGACCGGAACAGGCTAAACCGAAACGGGCTAAACCAAATCAGCGCAAACCGGCAACAGGAACTCCACCGCAGGGGAACCGTTAGCATGAAATTGCTCGGCGCCGACGATCGGCGCGATCTCGAGATTCATCGGTATCCGCTGCTGATTTACGCGCTTGTCCCTTTGACGGCGCTGGTGTTGCAGGCGTGGTTGCCTCGTGTCCTGGGGCGGTACGCGTTTTTCGATCTGCCGCTGGTGGTGACTGTTTACTTTGCGCTCGGCCGCCGTTCGCCGATCCAGGGCACGCTGATGGGCGCGGCCATGGGGCTGCTTGAAGACGCGCTCACGACGCACGCGATTGGCGTGAACGGGGTTGCCAAAACTACGGTCGGATTTATTGCCGCATCAACGGGCATACGCATTGACGTTGAGAATCACCTGATCCGCGTGGTTCTGAATTTTGTGCTGTCGCTGCTATCGAGCGCCATTTACTACGGCGTCTACCGGGGAATGCTGGGACTGGACCTGGCGTGGAACTGGTACACGCAGCTGTTCATCGCTATAGGGAATGCGGTGATTGCGCTGATCCTGTTTCCGCTCCTTGACCGGCTGCAGGTTAGGGACTGAGGGCCGATTTCGCTGCTGAGCTGTGGAACTGTGAAGCGGGTGCCGCTAAGCGATTGATTCGGTTACCTGGGCTGTCACAGGATCACGGAAAAAAATGACTTCCCCCGTTTGCATTCGTTTTTTTTGCAGATTTGCCGGTTTTTTTGGGGGGGGCGATTTTCTTCATGTTTCCGGTCGCAAACCTTTCTATTTAAGATTGTGCGCCGGGAGGGCGTAATTACCGGCAATATGGGAAAAGAAAATTCTCGGGGCAAAATGAGGCGGGGTTCGGGCGTGGAGGCCCGAACGACAACCGGCCTCCACCCCAGCGAGCACAAATCGTTCGCCGGGGACCCCGGGCTGGAGCCAGGCGCAACTGGCTTTAGCGCAATTTTCAGGGCAGAACTTTCGACTTCGGTTCGTGGTTCATTTGGATGGGTTGGGTGGGGGTTGTGCTATCCCAGGTCCCCAAATGCGAGGGACCTGGGGCACCCAGTTTTGTGGTTGGTTGAGATGGGCTGGGTGAGGGTTGTGCTGTCCCACCCTTTTCGCAAAATGCGCGAAAAGGATGGGGCAACCAAGGGGTGGGCCCAGGAGGTGCAAATGCTCAAGCGTAGCCGTGGTATCAGGCTGAGCGGCTTGACTCAGGCCGCAATGCGTCGGTTAACGGCCACAGCTTACTGGTCTGTGTTTTTCGTTGCATCCGCCGGCGCTTTCTCCAGAGTAGTCAGCGGCGCAGCAATATCGTCGAGATAGGCGGCCGTGCCGTCGACGCGCACGAGCACCGGATAGCGCTCTCCGCCGTGATAGTCAATTTCGGCAGTGTGTACGAAAGAGTCGGCCTGAATAATGAGGTGAATGGGTTCCGAGCCGGTTTTTGCGGCGCGCATGGCAGAGCGCAGCGCATCGGATGAAAAGATTTGTCCGTCGACGGCAATGATTCTTTCTCCGGGGGCCAACTTCGCCTTATCGGCAGGGCCATTCCACAGCACGTCGCGGATGCTGCCGTCGTTGCCAATGCGCAATCCGAGCGAATACCAGACATCGATTCCGCGCCGGGGTCCGCCCGCCCCCATCATCATCCTCGCCGTCGGGCTCGGCTTGTCCTGATACACCAGCTTGTAGCCGCCCTGCTCGAACCCCGCCAAATCTGCCCGTTCGTTGATCTTGTAAACGCGGTCGCGCAGAAACGTGGCCCAATCATAGGCAACCACTTCGTTCAGATCCTGAACCAGTTCGTCGAAGTTGTAAGTAACGATCAAGGGTCCCGTGTTGCCGCCGTTGCCCAGAAAGATTCGCTCAAAGTCGACGAGCGATTTTTTGTTGCCGGTCTTTTGGCGAATGAGGGTGTCCGCGTCGAGCCACAGCAGCGCGCCCTCGAGGTAGTAGTCCTGCTCGCGCCGCCAGTTTCCCCACGCCGGGTTGCCGCCACGCAAAATGCTCGCCGCATCCGCCGTATCTTCAGTCGAGCGCCAGTCCCGGCCCGGGGTCGAATCCATGTCCGCCCCAATCGCGGCAAACTCATCGCGGAACTGCGCCGGTGTCTCCAGGCCCGAGCGCGCCGCCAGCACGTAGCCCAGGTACTGGGTCATGCCCTCGTACACCCATAACAGGCCGCCCTGCTGGGCCGTTGCGAAATCCGGCTCATACAGTCCCACGGGACGCCGGTACTTGCCGTTCCAGGAATGCGTGTACTCGTGCGACAGCAGATCCGCATCCATTACCTGGTGGGCTGCATCGGAAAATCCCTTCTCGCCCACGCCGTTGTCTGACGACTGCCCATGTTCCAGTCCTTCGCCGCCGGCCACGTCTGAGAGCGTAAGCAGAAAGTGGTAGACGTTGTAATGGTGGCTGCCATAGAGCGCGTTGGCCTCGCGCACCAGGTTGCTTACGGCGACCACAAACTCCGGCCGCAGCTTCGCATCTTCTGGCTGGTCCGCGACCACGTCGAGATAATGTTTCGGCGTCATCTCCGGCGCCAGAGCGTACTCGTGGAAGTTCTCGCCCGTAATGATCGGCGAATCTTCAAGCTGCTCCACGTTAGTGGCGGCAAAACGCGTCGTGCTTCCCGGCGCCGGCACCGGATACGATCCCGCGCCTTCTGGCGTGAGCGCCGTCCCAACGCCCCAACCCGCTGGAACATCAAGCGACGGTTGAATGGGAATATCGCGCACCGGTGTGTGCGCCGGATACAGCAGCAGCTTCTCCCATTCGAGCACCGCCAGCTTGTCTGAGACGCGCGATGTCACAATGCAGTCAAGATGCGCGTGCAGCGTGGTAACGCCGTCGGGGACCGTGACATGGAACTCGTAGAGGTCCACTTCGTCGCGCTGCCACGGCAGCGTTTTTCCATCAGCGGTGAACACAACTCCGGTGATCTCGCTGACTGGCCCCGTCGGCCGATGATTCCCGGGGATCCACTCTGGCGTGGTGAGCGCAAGGGGCCCGGGCTTTACGGGCAAATCGATCTCGGCATGATAAAGCTTGCGCGGCGCATCGGTAAGGTCGGCGGTGATGCGAATAGGCTGAGTTTGCGCATGAACGGGCAGAACCAAAGGCGCCACAAGAAGAAGGAACAGCATCGCCGAGGAAGCGCGACGGACTAATGACATGGGGAAAAATCTCCTGAGAACCAAGGTTATCGCAGCGAGGCTGGAAGTCGGCGGGACGCGATGCCCTGTGGCCCTTGTTTCTGCACCATTAGTGGTGCAGTTCGGTGGTTTTCCACTATGCGGAACCGGCTGCCCAAATTTCTCCGCTATAGTGCTCCCGTCAGCGATAAGCTGATCGCAAGATTCGGGCGCTGTTGGCCCGCGCCGAAGAGTTAAGCTAGCTGTAACACTCCACAACAAAGCCCTCGAGCGCCCTCAGGCACCGGGGGTCTATTTTAGCGAGACCAACCGTATTACGAAGGAGATCCATGTCTACCGACTATCGCAATTTCCTTGCTCTTTCATACGAAGAGCTCGAGGAACTCAATCTGGCCGCCAAGGCCGATCGCGCCGGCCGCGTCGCTGCCGACGAAGTCCGTGACAAGCGCTTGAAATACCTCACCGACGAAAAGCGGATCAAGGCCGTGACTGTGTTGTTTTCCGATCTTGAAGGCCGGCTGCATCTGCTGGACTACGACAAGAAATTTCTGCTTGGCGCCTATGAGAACCTCACCTTTGATGGCTCATCCATCCGCGGCTTTACCGCGCAGAAAGAAAGCGACCTGCGCCTGGGCATTGACTGGAGCGCCTTCTATTGGGTGCCCGCGGACGTGTTCGGAAACGGCAAGGTGCTGGTCTTTGGCAACGTGATCGACAAAGACGGCACACAGTACTCGGGCGACATGCGCGGCGTGCTCAAGAGCTACTCCGAAACGCTGTTCAACACCAAGAAATACACCCTGAACGCCGCCACTGAGATTGAGGGGTTTCTTTTTGCGTGTAAGGATGCTGAGCAGACTTATCACCAGACCGGAAAATTCGAGTGCATCAATACCGGCGGCTACTACCACGTGCTGCCGCTCGATCCCCTGCGCCAGTTCATTGACACTGCTGCCGAAGTGCAGCGCGCCATGGGCTTCCAGAATGAGAAGGACCACCCCGAGGTAGCGCCCAGCCAATTCGAGATCAACTTTGGCTATGCTGAAGTGGTTGCAGCAGCCGACCAGATCCAGCTCTACAAGCTGCTCTGCCGCCAGATCGCCGCGAACATGGGCTACACAGCATGTTTCCTGCCTAAGCCGATTGTCGGCGTGAACGGCAGCGGCATGCACACCAACGTCTCAGTCTCAAAGGGCAAGACCAACCTGTTCTGGGATGAGAAGGGCAAAGAGAATCTTTCAAAGTTCGGATGGGACTTCCTCGATCGCATCCTGAGCCAGGCGCTCGATCTGTGCCTGATCTTCAATTCGAGCGTGAACGCGTACCGCCGGCTCGACCCCCACTTCGAGGCGCCGAACCAGATCCGCGCATCGGCCGTCGATCGCGGCGCAATGATTCGCGTGCCCATCGGCAACCATCGCTCCATGCGCACCGAGGTTCGCGCCGTGGCGCCCGACGCCAACCCCTACCTGTCGCTTTACAGCATCTTCAAAACCGGCATCGACGGAACCATCGCAAAGCACAAGGATTTGCGCTCCGGCGGCCGCTACCTGCCTGACAATATCCAGACCGCCATCGACGACTTCAAGGCTTCCAAGTGGATTGGCGACATTCTCGGCGCAGACGTGCAGGGCCGTTACGCCGACCTGAAGCAAGCCGTGGCGAACCGCTCTCCGCGTGAACTTGGGACCATTGTCAAAGGCTCCGAAGTGCAATTCCATCACGCGGTTTACAACCAGTCGTTGTGGAATTTGTTTTAGGTCTTTGACCGCTTGAATTTATACAAGTGTGGGTGCCCCATCCTTTCCGCAGCTTCATTGCGGAAAGGGTGGGAACCCTCAAAATCATGCGGTCAAAAGAATAACTATCCACTGTCAGAGCAGGGGTGCCCCATCCTCGCCGCGTCTTTGTTATTGCGGCTAGGATGGGATTGCACATACATTAGTCTCGGTCCCTTAATTTATGACCATTCCACTTAAGGCGGTCCCGTGGAGCTGAAGCCGATCGCAACCGACTCAGAGCACGACGCCGCTCTGCGTGAAGTCGAACGCCTTTGGGGCGCAAAGGAAGGCACCGCCGACGGGGACCGCCTGGAAGTTCTCATGACCTTGGTAGAAGTCTATGAAGAGGAGCATTTTCCAATGGACTTACCTGATCCGGCCAAGTGAGAAACGGTCAGCGCGCACGATTCGTAGTCAATCCATGAGGCAAAGAATCCATGGGGAAGATATCAATTAAGGGCGTGTTGGTGGGAGGCATTACCGACGTTGGCGTGACGCTAATCCTGGGATTGCCTATTTCAGTCTATGTCGGCCTTCGAGTAATCGCCGCTCATATTCCGAAGGACCAAATCCAGACCTCTGTTCAAGCGATAATGCACCGTCCGGAAGTATTCTTTCCGCAGTTGCTCATCGGATGCGCTTGCTCTGTTCTTGGAGGCTACGTGGCCGCACACATCGCAAAGCACGATGAACTTCTCAATGGTTGTTTGGCCTCTGTCCTTTGTGTTGCATTGGGGATATGGTCGCTCGCGACCCATGGGGCGTCCGAGCCCCTCTGGGAAGAGATCCTCATGTTCGTGGAGAGCCCTGTACTCAGTTTGCTAGGTGGTTACCTGTGCCTGAGGCAAAGGCGGCGCACATTGCAACCGGCCTGATCTTCTTTTCATTTGCGTAGGAATTGGCAGAGCAAGCAAGCCCCTACCCCATTTCCTGATGGTCCCTTTATCTCAGGCGTGTTAGAAACAAAAGTACAGGGTACCAGCGGAGCTTGCTCAAGAACCGAGCCGGCAAGATCGTGACAGGCAAACTCGTTCCCGCACGCCGCGTCCGACGCCGTCTTTTTCCCGGCATGATTCAGCGTATTGACGAACGATATTCAGGGGCGCATGAGCATCGGTCATTCAGTGGAACTCGACACGCTTTTCGGCGACTACCCGCTCGACCAGGCATTCGACGAGATGCGCGAGAGCTCGGGCGATCTTCGGCCCCAGTATCGCGCCCTCGCCGAGACCATTGCCAGCCTTCCGCCCGACGAACTCCAGCGCCGCAAGCAGTCGGCCGATCTCTCCTTCCTCACCCAGGGCATCACCTTCACCGTCTATGGCCGCGAAGAGGGCACCGAGCGCATCTTCCCGTACGATCTGCTGCCGCGCATCGTCACCGCCCAGGAGTGGGACCGCATCGAGCGCGGCCTGACCCAGCGCATCACCGCCCTCAATCTCTTTTTGCGCGATGTCTACTCCGACGGCAAGATCCTGAACGATCACGTCATTCCCCGCGAGCTGGTCTATAGCAGCAAGCACTATCGCCGGCCCATGCGCGGCCTGCAGGTGCCCCGCAACGTCTACATCGCCGTCGTGGGCAGCGACTTGCTTCGCCTCAATAACGGTGAATTCGTCGTACTCGAAGACAACCTGCGCGTTCCTTCCGGCGTAAGCTACATGCTTACCAATCGCCGCGTCATGAAGCGGACATTCCCCGCTCTTTTCCAGAGCTACGGCGTGCGCCCCATAGAGCATTATCCGCAGGTGCTGCTGTCGACGCTTCGATCGCTCGCGCCTGAAGGCCGCCCTGAGCCCAATATTGTTTTGCTCACGCCTGGCGTGTTCAACTCCGCTTACTTTGAGCACACTTATCTCGCCCGCCAGATGGGCATCGATCTGGTTGAAGGCCGCGACCTTGTTACCCACGACAACATTGTCTACATGCGAACCACTGACGGCCTCAAGCGCGTCGACGTGATCTATCGCCGCGTCGACGACGACTTCAGCGATCCGATCATCTTCCGCTCCGACTCCTCGCTCGGTTGCGCCGGCCTCTTCAATGCCTACCGCGCCGGCAACGTCACCGTAACCAACGCCTTCGGCACCGGCCTGGCCGACGACAAGGCCGTCTACGCCTACGTTCCTCGCATGATCCGTTACTACCTCAACGAAGATCCCATCCTGCCCAACGTTGAGACCTTTCTGCTGAGCGAAGAGAAAGAGCGGCAGCACGTGCTCGCCAATCTCGACAAGTTGGTGGTGAAAGCCGTGGGTGAAAGCGGCGGCTACGGCATGCTGATCGGCCCCCACTCTACCGGCCGCCAGCGCGAAGAGTTCGCGCGCCAGATTGAAGCCAACCCGCGCAACTATATCGCCCAGCCCACGCTCGACTTTTCGCGCGCGCCCTGCCTTATCGGCGATCGTCTTGAGCCGCGCCACGTGGACCTGCGGCCCTACATCCTCTTTGGAGACAAAATCAACATCGTTCCCGGGGGGCTTACCCGCGTTGCGCTCGAGAAAGGCTCGCTGGTGGTCAACTCCTCGCAGGGAGGCGGCAGCAAGGACACATGGGTGCTGGAATAACAGATTCGAGACTAAGCGTAAGGGAGGGCGCCAAGATGCTTTCGCGTGTTGCCGACAGCCTTTACTGGATGAGCCGCTACCTTGAGCGCGCCGAGAACACCGTGCGCCAGCTCGACGTAACGCTGAGCCTCATGCTCGACACCGGTGGAGTGGACCTGGAGGCGCGCTGGCAGCGTATGATTGCCTCGCTCGGCAAGCCTGTGGGCATGGATTGGAACGGCAGCATTGAATCCATGGCGAAGAACCTGGTCTACGACAACCTGAGCCCGGCCTCGGTGATTTACTGTCTCAACGGCGCCCGCGAAAACGCCCGCCAGGTGCGCGAAGAAATCTCGTCTGAGATGTGGCAGCGCCTCAACCGCCTTTACCACCAGATGCACCTGCCGCACGCGCAAACGCAATTCACCGCGAACATCAACGACCAGCTCGCCGCGGTTATCGACGGCATCTATCTCTTCAAAGGCACCACCGATACCAGCATGATCCACGGCCAGGGCTGGCAATTCATCCGCCTGGGCCGCTACCTTGAGCGCGCCTACTCAACGGCCACGCTGCTTGAGGTTTATCAGCCCGAGCTCTTCCAACCGTCCAGCTCTGAGAGCGCCGGCCATCTCTATCTCGAGCTTGTGGGCCTGTTGCGATGCTGCACTTCATTCGAGGCCTACTGCCAAGTTTACACCGCCGATATTTCTCCCGATCGCATTCTCGAGTTCCTGCTGCTCAACCGCGACTTTCCCCACGCCATTCACTACTGTGTCGACGGCACACTTCAGGCGATTGAGGGAATCCAGCAAACCGGCGGCCGGCGCCCGCCCGAGGAGCTCAAAGCCGGCATCGGCAAGCTCAGCGCCATGCTCCGCTACACATCCATCAGCGAAATCATTTCCGGCGATACGGCCGCTTTTCTGCACTCCATACGCGGACAATGCCTGCACATTCATGAACTGATGTACCGGTACTACGTGCAATACTCCATTCAATCGGCGCTGGCGGTGTAAGACAGCTTCCAGCTCTCAGCTATCAGCCTTCAGCTTGTTCGTGCCGGAGCTATTTCGAAGCCAGCACGGTTTACGCATGTCGACATCAAGGAACTGCCAGTGAGTGGCTGGTAATTGAAGCTGAAAGCTGTTTTTCGGAGCGATCATGAACTTTTACTCCATCCGCCATCTGACGCGTTTCCGCTACTCGCACCCCATCAGCGAGAGCATTATGGAGACGCGCATGCACCCGCGCTCCGACTCGAGCCAGCACTGCCTCACATTTACGCTTTCCGTCAGCCCGCGCTGCCGCGTCTTCAGCTATCGAGACCACCTCGGCAACAACGTGCAGCACTTCGACATTCCCGGCGAGCACAACCAGCTCGTCATCGTGGCTGAATCCGTCGTCGAGCAGCACCCGTTCCCCGATGTTCCCAGCTTCCTTGCGCCCGATGCATGGAACGAGCTCGACTCGCTCATTGCCTCAGGCGACTACTGGGAGATGCTATTGCCCAGCACCTTCGCCGTTGAAACTCCCGCAGTGGCGTTGCTCGCCGAGCAGATGGGCGTCACTCGCCGCGACGATCCGCTGATGCTGGTGCACGAGCTCAACCAGCGCCTCTACAACTATTTTGAATACGTACCCCGCCACACGCGCGTCGACTCGCCCATCGAAGAGGCCATCGTGAGCGGCAAAGGCGTCTGCCAGGACTTTACGCACACCATGATTGCGCTGCTGCGCCATGTGCGGATTCCTGCGCGCTACGTGTCCGGCTATCTCTATCGCAGCCGTGAAGACCACGACCGATCCACTCCCGACGCCACCCACGCCTGGGTTGAGGCTCTCATCCCTCATCTCGGCTGGGTCGGCTTCGACCCCACCAACAACCTTGTGGCGCACCATCGCCACATCCGCACCGCCGTGGGCCGCGACTACGCCGATGTCCCTCCCACGCACGGCGTCTTCCGCGGCAACACCGACAGCGAGCTTTTCGTCGCCGTCCAGGTAGACGCCAGCGACCACGCGCCGGCCCTCGATCGCAAGCTGCCCATCCCCGAGGACTGGAGCGTCCTGGTGGAGCGCGCACAGCAGCCGCCCGCGCCGCCCGTGCCATTCCTCGACATGCAGCAGATGCAGCAGCAACAACAGTGAACGCGGAACGAGCGCGGCCGTGCCAACTTAACGAGAAGGCGTCTGCTTCGGTAGTCTGCCCTACTTTTTCCTCCCCGGCAGCATTCCCATCAGCTTGCTCATGAATCCGGTTTTGGCTGGCGGCTGAGTTGCGGCAGGTACGCTGGGTGACGGTTTCTGCTGCGGTGCCTGCGTAGCCGGCTGCGCCGAAGACGCGCTCGCCGCCGGTGCCTGCGTTCCTCCGTTTGATCCCGTGCCGCTCTTCGCGCCCGGAGCGGCTCCCGTCGGCCCTACTGTCGTTCCATCCTTGATCACGGGCGGTGCGCCGGTCGCTGCGTTCTTTACCAGCATCGAGATTCTCCGGTTCGATGGATCGTAGGGATTGTCTTTCACCCTCAGCATTTGATCTGCATAGCCGCGCACCTGCGTCACCTGGTCGCCGCGCACGCCGTCCTGCTGCATCAGCCGCCGCGCCGAGTTGGCGCGGTCCGCCGATAGCTCCCAGTTGCTGTAACTCGCATCGGTGGAGTACTTCGTTGCATCGGTGTGGCCCTCAATCAGCAGATCGTTGGGCAGCGTCTTCAATTCTCCGGCCAGCAATGCCAGCAGCTCCTGCCCGTTGGCGCTCAGCTTCGCGCTGCCGCTCTCATAGAACGTTCCGTCTTTCCCCTCCAGCAGCTCGATGCGCAATCCTTCCGGCGTAATCGTGATCTCAATTTGCTTTGAAAGCTTCTCCAGCTCCTTTTTTGCCTTGATCTCTTGTTCCAGTTTGTCTTTCAGCTTTTGCAACGCCTCATCGTGAACGGTCACCGCAACGCCGTTGCCGGACATCGTTGTTCCCAGCAGGCTCGCCGTCCCCCTGGGGTCCTGGAAATACCCGGCCACCGCTTTCTTCACCGGGTCGCTCTGGGCGGTCAGCCACAGCACAATAAACAGCGCCATCATGGCCGTGACAAAGTCGGCATAGGCCACCTTCCACGCTCCACCATGATGGCCGCCGTGACCGCCATTCTTCTTGATCACGATGATAGGTTGTGTCTTAGCCGCCGCCATTGTGTTCCCCGATTTCCTCGTTCCCTCGCTCCCCCGCTCCCTGTCCCTTACGCGGCAGCCGCCGGCGCGCCGGCCGCATGCCCCTTGCAACCCTTCTCCATCTCGTCGAAGCTCGGCCTTGCGTAGGCCGGAATTGCGCGCCTTCCCAGCTCAATGGCAATCATCGGCGCCGCGCCTTTCAAAAACGCCAGCATCAACACCCGCAGCACATGCAGGTAGTCGTTATGATCGTCGGCCGTCTTGCGCATATTCGCGGCCAGCGGTCCCACCAGCCCGTAGCACAACAAGATGCCCAGAAAGGTTCCCACCAGCGCCGCGGCAACGTGCTTGCCAATCTCCTCAGGCGGGCCGCCGAGCGCGCCCATGGTAATTACCACGCCCAACACTGCAGCCACAATGCCCAGCCCGGGCAGCGAGTCGGCCACCGTCGACAGCGAATCCACAGGCTGCATCGCGCCCTGGTGATTCACTTCCATGTCGAGCTCCATCATCTGGTCCATGTCGAAAGGCTCCACGCCTCCGGTAATGGCCGTGCGCAGCGTGTCGCACACAAACTCCATCGCATGATGATCGGCCAGAAAGTCGGGAAAGTTCTTGAAGATTGCGCTCTCCTTCGGTTTCTCCACATCCATCTCCACGGCGAGCAGTCCCTCTTTGCGCACCTTGTTCAGGAACTGGTACATCATCTTCAGCGTGTTCAGGTAACGCGCCTTGGTAAACGGCGAACCTTTCAGCACGCCCGTGAGCCCCTTGATAATAGCCTGCAGCACGCGCAGCGGATTTGCCACCAGCAGCGTTCCCGCAGCCGCGCCGGCAATAATCAGCAGCTCCGCCGGCTGCAGCAGAACCGCCATGTTTCCCTTCTCCATCAGGAACCCGCCGATTACCGCGCCAAACACAACGACAATGCCTATGATGGCGAACATCACTCGCCTCCCGCAGCGCTGCTGTTCTTGCCCCGCTCATTACTGTCCGTTTCGTCCGGCGTGTTCGCTTCCCCGTGTCCGGCAGCGAGCGGCGACGCCGTCAAGCGATTTCCGCCTGTCGATATGCTTGTCTCCATCGCCTTTCGTGCGCGCTCCAGCAACTGAGCCAGCGTCTCTCCGGTTCCCTTGGGCCGCTGCGCCGCGCCAACACTTACCGTGAGTGAAACTCTGTCGCCCCACCAGCGGAAATCCGCGGTCCGCGCCACGCCTGCCAGCATCTGCCCATGCGCGGCCAACATTTCAGTGGTGCGCTCATGCGCCACAATCAGAAACTCATCTGAGCCCCACCGCCCGATCTCATCTGCCGGGCGCATGCCCTGCGCCAGCGCGTGACGCACCTTGTTCATCATGGTGAGGCAGGCGGCAGCGCCATGCGTCTTGCGCAGCTCGTGCGCCTGGTCCACGTTGATCCACAACACGCCGAGGGGCGCGCCGCCGTGCTGCGAATCTTCAAACTCTTCTTGCAAGCGCTCTTCAAAGTCGGCCTGACTCTCTTCAAGCCGCTCGCCCTCGGGCATCTCTCCATGGGGCAGCGCCTCAAGGCTTGCCGCCGGATGAAACACCACCGCGGTGCCGATGCGCTCGCCCAAGCGGTCGCGCAGAAGCACCTGGCGTGCAATCGCATCAAAACTGTGCCCTAACTTGTGCCTGACGCGAACCAGCGCGCCGTGGTTCGACTGTGGTCCCGGTGGCAGATCCTGTTGCAGAGCCGAATCGTCAAGGAGAGGCTCGAGCGTTTCGGGAATCGCATTCCCCAGCACTTCTGCCGCGGCATAGCCGGCGATCGCCTCGGCGGCGCGATTCCAGAACACTACCGCGCCATCTTCATCAAGCAGCGCAATGCCGTCGGGCCGGCTGTCGAGCGCCGCTTCAAGCAATTCCACACGATCCGCCATCGCACAATGCCCCTCACCGAATCAATCGGCGAATCAGGGCATAACTTCATGCGTTGATGGCGTAATAAGAAGGCTCAAATGTGGAAATAAACCGGCGCTCGCGCACAGCAGCAGGATTGTGGACCGAAAATGGCGTTGCGGTCAGCCCTGGTAGCTGCGCACCCACTCCACAATCGATCGCACCGCAACTCCGCTTGGCCCCTTGGCAATGTACGGCCGCGTTTCGTCGATCCACGCAAGGCCGGCAATGTCCAGGTGAATCCACGGGGTGTCTTCGGCAAACACATGCAGAAACTCGGCCGCTGTGCACGCGCCGCCATGCCGGCCGCCCGTGTTTTTTATGTCGCCGATGTCTGACTTGATCTGGTCGGCGTATTCCTCGCCCAGCGGCATGCGCCAGAATTTTTCGCCCGAGAGGTTGAGTGCCTCTTCGAATTTGGAGAATGTTTCGTCGTGATTGGAGAACGCGCCTGCATTCACGAGGCCGAGCGCCACGCCGATCGCGCCGGTGAGCGTGGCCGCGTCGATAAGGTGCGTTGCGCCAAGCTGCTTTGCGTAGGTGATACCGTCGGCCAGCACCAGGCGACCCTCCGCGTCGGTATTGATAATTTCAATTGTCTTGCCCGGCTTGCCGGCAGATGGCGGCATTGCCGTCTCTACGTCGCCCGGCTTGTACGCCTTGCCGTCGGGCATATTTTCGGCGGCGCACACCACCGCAATTACACGCACCTTCGGCTTGAGCAGCGCAATTGCGCGCATTGCCCCCAGCATGGCTGCGCCGCCGGCCATGTCGTACTTCATCTTCTCCATGTTGTCGGATGGCTTGATCGAGATTCCGCCGGTGTCGAAGGTGATTCCTTTGCCCACAAGCCCGAGCACCGGCCCGTCGGTTACGCCCTCCGGTTCATGGCGCAGCACAATCAGCGCGGGCGGCTCAGCCGAGCCCTGCGCAACAGCCCAGAACGCGCCCATGTTGAGCTCGTGCAGCTTTTCGGTCGAATACACATCCCAACCGAGGTCCACTGCCTGCGCCATTTCCGCTGCACGCTGGCCGAGTACCGTCGGAGTGAGCTTGTTGCCCGGCTCGTTGACCAGCGAACGCGTAAAGTTCTGGCTCTCGCCCACAATCACGCCCTCGGCAAATGCCGTCTCCAACGCCGCCTTGTCATCCGTCTCAGGCGCCACCAGGTGGAAGCGCGTGACGCCTACATCCTTGCGGTCGCTTTTGTAAGTGTCGGCATCAAAGTCGCCAACAATCGCGCCCTCTGCCGCCGACCTCGCCAGAGTGTGGAGTGGCACTGCTTGCGGCAGCGCATCGGAGTTGAATTCAGGCAGGGCAAGTGACAACTCTCTGATTCCGCGTGGCTTGGTGTACCGCACGGCGGTGCCGGCGGCATTGCGGACGCCTTGTGCCTTCACCTTGGCGAGCTTGCCCAGGCCCACGATCAGCAGCCGCTTTGCCTTCAAACCAGCCGGGGAATGCAGCAATACGGTCTCGTTCACTCCTGCCTTGTACTCGCCGCTCGTGAGCACGGCCGCAGCGGCCGCCGTTATGGCCTCGTCAGCCGTCAGCAGCACCGGCACAGGCTTTGCTTCGGCGCCCTTCACAGTTTGGCTATCGGCGGCCAAAACGGCCAGCAGTTCGGTCTCGATCTTGGCTAGAGGGGAAAATGTCAGTTCAGTCTGCATAAAACCATTGTTTCATCTATGGCTCGAGAGAAAAGCTGTCGAAAACCTGAGCCGGCGAACAGTTGTGCGGTTAAGCAGATTATTAGTTTCAACCATATGAAAATATTGCACTTATAAAGGGTAAGATTGTGTGTGGGCCAAGGGGCGGCGAGAGGGTTTTTGAGGGTTGTGAGCCTGAGTGCGGCCGTGTACAACAGAAATGCTATTGACTGCGCCCTGAAACCGCCTCAAAATCAGGAAAATCGGCATATTAACGGAATCGAGCCGGGAAAGGACCCAGCAGTGCGGCACAAAGGTGAAATACTCGCGCGAACAGTCTCCCTCCTGATCAGCCTCGGGATGTGGGGTTGTTTCGCGCTCTTCACGGTTGAGAAAAAGTTCACGACAGAGACGATGGCCTCGTACCTGATTGCGGTGCTGGCCTGCAGCGTCTTTGTAACTCCGTGGCCCTGGCGCGAGAACTCAAGAGCCCGTTTCTACGTGCTGCTCGGCGTCCTTTGGACCTCCGCAGCCGCCGGCGCCTGGTTCCGCGACCAGTCAGTGACGGCAACGCTCTACGGTGTCGCAGCGGCGCTCAGCTTCTGGGGCTCGTTGACGATTGTGGCTTCGCGAGCCGCTACCCACGCCGGCCACGCTCACGCCAGCCACGCGCCGCAGATGAAGTAGGCGCAGGGACTGTCCGGCATCTCAGCGGTTCAGCTGTTCAAGTTGTTCCTTGAGCTTTGCAACCCGATCTCGATCGCACACCACGGATCGAACGCGCCGCGAACCTGGCCCGAGGTAGCGCGGTGAAAGGCGCAGCCAGCGGCGAGTAGTCGCGTCGCCTTCAGCAACCGATGCTTCCAGAATCTCCTCAATCCGCGCCGAATCGCGTGTGGACCCAGGGGGGATTTCGACGGTGAAGAGGGTTTGATTCTCCACGAGCGGCAGCAGTTCGATGCACCGCGCACACAGTGCAACGAACCCGGCGAACGAACTGGCGAGCGCGCCATCGCCGGCAGGCAGCAGATCGGGCTCGACACCGCGCTCAAGCATCTCGCGCTCAACACTCTCAGGCGCCACGCGCACGCAGACTGAGACCGGCTCGCGCTTGCGCACCTGGTTCTTGAGGATGCGGAGAGCTTCGTCGAGCGTGGTAACTACAAAGTCGACGGCGCCCTCGCGCATGGCTTGCTTGCTTGCGGCCTGATCGGCCGTGGCAGCCAGTATTGCCGCGCCGGCAATGTTGCCTGCAACGGTGAGCGCGCTGCCGCGGGCGTCGAGTTCGCCGGCGTAGAGCAATTTGCCGCCGAGGTGGTCCTTCCCAATGGCTGCGGCAAAGCGCATCAGTGCCGCGTAATTCAGGTACACCTGCGCGATAAAGTGATTGAGCGCCGGAGGTGGGGGTTCGAGCGGCAAGATCAGTTCTCCCTCAGGCTTAAAGCGAGTGCGCGAGAAGGTCTGTGAGGGCGAGGGGACCCATATTGAATGACAAGCCTGCGGCTTCGCAGGCATCGCAAGTCGGTAAGCTGGCGCGGGGGCGACTCAGGATTCGCCAGACATCGCCTAGTGGATTACATCTTGCCAGCCGGAGGCCCTGACAAAGAACACAAATTCGCCGGGCTTGGCAACGATTTTGAATGCGTTCTGGAATTTGCCCTTGTAGCACAGGTTGGGAGTGACCATGCCAGACTTGAGAATGTCTGCGATCGAGTACCACTTCAGAATCGTTTTATCCTTGCCGGCGTCGGCATCGCAGTTGACGTAGATATCCATCGATGCATTGTAGGTTCCCTGAATGGATAGCAGCGTGGCGTTTGGGGGCAGGGTAGCTGTTGTGGGGTCGTCGCCATTCATTTTGAGCCCCTCGTTGAAAGGCTCTTCCCGATGATCGACGCGCACGATCAGATTTGCGGGACGGATGGGCTCGCCGGTCTTGCCGTCGAGGATGCGGATGGTGACGGTGGGACCGGTCTGGGCGGCAGCCAAACATGGAAGCAGGAGCGCACAGGCAAGCAGAATTATGCCGCGGGCGGCTTGAGCACCCGTCGCAGGCGAGAGAACCTTTTGTGGCATCATTCTTTTACTTTGCCACGTTTCACACCTGCTGTGCCACGTTATCTGCCGGGGCTACCAGGAGGAATAGGGCTGGCCGTCGGATCCGGTCTCGTCGGAGCCGGAGTGAACATCGTCGATTCCGGGCTCGGTCTGGTCAATGGAGAACATGGCGTCGCTGGTATCGGTTACCCATGAGTCCGTGGCGTGGGTCATCGGATCCATGGGAATCTGGCGCAGGTAGCCGTTCTGCACCAGGTCGTCGAGCGACTGCGGCGCTTTTTGCTTGTCCATGGTGTGGGAATCGATGGCGTCGCGCATGGTGTGCAGGTCTTCTTTGAGGACGGCCTCTTTTGCGCGCTGGATGGAGCCCTTGAATCCGGGGATGGCAATTGTCATCAGGATGCCGATGATCAGCATTACGATCATCAGCTCGATGAGTGTAAAGCCCGCGGATTGTAGGCGATTCTTCTGCACTTTTTTCTTAAGTCCTTGCCCTACCAGGTGCTGTACTTTGTGCCGTCGAGGCCGGTGCCTTGCGACTTCGAATATACGTCGAAAATACTTTGCCCGCCATACGAGTCTGAGTCGGGATCGTCCTGCATCGAGCGCAGCCCCCACTCGGCCGTGCCGGTCATGGGATCGATGGGGATATGGCGGAGAAAACGAAGCTTTTTGCCCTGCACATCCACTCCGTCAACCAGCGTTTGCAGGTCGGGCGGATAGTTCTGGCTGTCGACCTTGGTCTGGAAGGCGCCTTTGTCGGCAGCGTCCTTGTACTTGTCGATTGCGTCACGCAGGGTCCACAGGTCGTAATGCAAATCCCGTTCCTGCTGGCGCTTGTACTGGAAGCGCGCGATCGGGAAGGCAGCGCCGGCAAGAATGGAGAGGATCGAAATGGTGACCAGCAGCTCAATGAGCGAGAGGCCGCGCTCCCCTGGGATGACTCGCTTTGCCGGCTGCCTCAACATATGCATTTCCTACTTCACCACGATGGTGGTTTGCGAGCCCTGGGCCTGTATCTGTTTCTGAGTGCTGTCGATAAACGACGCGCTGGTAAAAGCGAGGCCGGTGGTTCCGGGAGCCTTTGCCTGAAATGTGAGGACGCACAGAGTGCCGTTTCCGCTCACGCCGGGCGTGTGCGGCGGGCGCGACGCCACCACGGTCAGCCCTCCCTTGCCATCTTCGTTATGAATGATGGTGGCCGGTTGCCCGTCGCGATTCAACACGTTGCCCGCGGATACATTGACCAGCGAAAGTTTGGCCGGATCAAAGTGAATCTGCAGGGGGACCAGGGAGACGTCGGCGCCGCCGTTCATCATGATCGGAACCTCGAAGCTGGCGCCGTTGTTCACCGTGCCCGGCGGGGGGGTGAATATAAAA
>JBEKCW010000002.1:0-43197 GCA_050014675.1 Occallatibacter sp.
CAAACTGGCCGGCCAGCGCATCGGCGCCTCTCGGCACCACAGCAACTACGGGTGTAATTACTGAAAAGCAGCGCGAGTTCTGGTCGTTCCAGCCGCTCAAAACGCCGCCCACCCCTGCGATTGAAGATAAGCGCTTTGAGCACTGGGCACGTACGCCGATCGATCACTTCATCCTCGCCAATCTGCATTCGGCCGGACTCACTCCCGCGCAGCAGGCCGATCGCCGCACGCTGATTCGCCGCGCCACCTATGACCTCACCGGCCTTCCGCCGACTGAGCAGGAGGTCGAGGCCTTCATCAACGATCGCGCCTCCAATGCTTGGGAAAAAGTCGTCGATCGGCTGCTTGCTTCTCCGCGATACGGCGAGCGCTGGGGCCGTCATTGGCTCGACGTTGCTCGCTATTCTGAGGACGACGTTCGAGGTCTCGATCCAAAGGGCCGCGGATATATGCCGTTTGCCGGCGCATATCGCTATCGCGACTGGGTCATCAAGTCGTTCAATGATGACCTGCCCTACGACAAGTTTGTTGAGATGCAGTTGGCCGGCGATCATTTGCCCTCCAAGACCGAAGCCGAGCACAACGATGATCTGGTTGCGACTACGTATCTTGGCGCTGGTCCCTGGGTGTGGGATCAGGCTGAGCCGGTGCAAGGCCGCGCAGATGAACGCAACGAGCGCGTAGACGCGGTGACGCGCGGCATGCTGGGACTGACCGTGGCCTGCGCTCGCTGCCACAACCACAAGTACGATCCCATTGCGCAGAAGGACTACTATCGCGTCGTCAGCATCTTTGCCAGCTCTACTTACAAGAACTACCCGGTTGTTTCTCCTGCAACCGCAGCAGCCTATGACAAGAAAATTGTGGAAGAGGCTACGATCCGAGCCGATCTTCGCGACTACACCACGGATCTGAGCAAGCAGATGTCTGGCGCCCTCGCCATCCAGACTTCGGATTACATGGTCGCGGCATGGCATGTGTTGAGCAAAGAGAAGAAAACCGTCGATGAGGCTTCTTCAAGCGCCAAGCTCGATCCAGAAGTGCTCGGGCGCTGGGTCGATTACCTCGGCAAAGATCATCCCTACCCTTATCTGAACGACTGGAAGGCGATGATGGCTTCGTCTACAAGCACCGAAGCGCAGGCCAGAGAGCTGGCCGACGCATTCCAGAAAACAGTGCTGCGCGTGCGGGCGTCCGGTCTGGATATAGACCAGCAGAACGATGTGATCAAGGCTAAGAACTACGTTCCCGATCGCCGCTTGCTGATCGACACCAACCCGGGCAAATTCGATACTTTCGACGAGTTCTGCCCCGGTTGCGAGCTTGAGCTCAAGGCGCTTCCGTTCGATGAAGCAAAGCTTTACTCCGATATTTTTGTTACGCAGTCGGGAGATCAGGAAGAGCACTTCAAGCCTGGCGTGCTCATGTTTATGGGCTGGTCTCTTACGCGCCGTCTCGGCGCCGCCTTCCAGGATTACATCGCTGCGCAGCAGAAGAAGATCGATGATCTCGACAAGCAGTTGAAGGACGCGACTTACCCCTACGTCAACGGAGAGACTGACAAGGCGAAGCCCGTTGACGTGAATTTGAATATTCGAGGCAATCCGCACTCGCCTGGGCCAGTAATTCAACGCGGCTTTCTTACGGTGCTGAGTCCGCCAGACAAGCAACCGTATTCTGACGGCAGCGGCCGTCTGGAATTTGCCGAAGACATCGCCAACCATCCCATTGCCGCTCGCGTAATTGTGAACCGCATCTGGAAGTGGCACTTCGGCACCGGCATTGTGAACACGCCCGATAACTTCGGCATTATGGGTGATAAGCCTTCGAATCCCGAGCTGCTTGAGTATCTTGCTTCGGAGTTTGTTAATCACGGCCGCTCCATCAAGTGGCTGCAGCGCGAGATTATGCTTTCAGCCGTCTACCAGCAGAGCGTGGACGAATCGCAGGAGGCGCACGACAAAGATGGCGGCAACCGGCTCTACTCGCACTTCAACCGCCAACGCCTCGATGCAGAAGAGATTCGCGACTCAATGCTGTTTGTTGCCGGTGACCTCGACCTGAAAGAGACCTCGGGGCCTTCGACCGACTTTAACGAAGACAACGTGCGGCGCACGGTGTTTTGCAAGGTGAGCCGCTACAGGCTCAACAATTACCTGATGGTCTTCGACTTTCCCAACCCGAGTTTCACGTCGGAGCAGCGATTCTCAAGCAACGTGCCTCTGCAGCAGCTGTATTTTATGAACAACCCCTTCGTTTATAAGCAGTCCGGTATTCTGGCTGACCGCGTTGAGCCGGAGCCGAGCGACGAGGAGCGCATCGACAAAGTTTACGAGTACATTTTTGAGCGCAAGCCCACGGCGGAAGAATTGCAACTTGGCCTCAAGTTCCTTAGCACCACGCCTGAGAAACCGGGCTACGCCGTTAACGGACAGCCGATCACGGCCTGGCACGAGTACGCACGGATATTGCTCAGTTCGAATGAATTTCAATTTGTGAATTGACCGGCAACCGCGGGAGTGCGTCGAGCCCGCAGAGGAGAAACATTATGGCTCATATACCGGCAAGCCGCCCCATCACTCGCCGCGACGCGCTCAGAAAAATGGGCTGCGGATTTGGCTATCTCAGCCTGGCCAGCCTTGTAGGCGAGTCGTTGGCACGCGCTGAAAGCTCAAGCAATCGCGCCTCCTGGATGATTACCGACAAGCCGAAGGCCAAGCGCGTCATTTTTCTGTTCATGAATGGCGGCATGTCGCAGGTCGACACATTCGATTACAAGCCTGCGCTTGAAAAGTACAACGGCCAGCCCATGCCCGGGGGCGCACTTGCGCACGAGCGCAAAACCGGCAACCTGATGCAGTCTCCCTTCAAGTTCAAAAAGTACGGGCAGAGCGGCATCGAAGTGAGCGAAATCTTTCCGCATCTAGGCGAGTGCGTCGACGACATGTGCATTGTGAAGTCGGTCTTCACCGAGATTCCCAACCACGAGCCGGCTCTCGAAATGATGAACACCGGCGCCAACTTTGCGGGCCGTCCTTCAATGGGTGCGTGGGTTACTTACGGCCTAGGAACCACGAATCAGAATTTGCCCGGATTCGTCGTCCTGTGCCCGGATGTGCCGACTACGGTTGGTCCGCCGCTCTGGTCTTCGGCGTTTCTGTCGCCGGTCTACCAGGGAACCTACGTTTCAGACAAGATTGAAAAGGGCGACTTCGACCCGCAAAAACTTATCGCCAACATTCACAACGATCGCTTCAATCTCGACCAGCAAAAGAAGGAACTCGATCTGGTCAAGGCGCTCGATCAGCTCGGTATGGGCTCAACGGCCACCGGCCCTAAAGATCCGCAGCTCGAAGCGACGATCGGCGCGATGGAAACCGCGTATCGCATGCAGACCGAGGCGCCGGATGTATTCGATGTGCGCAAGGAATCTGAGGCAACGCTGAAGATGTACGGCGAAGGAAGCACGGCTCGCGGATGCCTGACCGCGGCGCGCCTGATCGAACGCGGTGTGCGCATGGTGCAGGTCTACTATGCCAGGGGCGACCCATGGGATCACCATTTTGACATCGAGCTGCATCGCAAGACCGGCGGCGACTCCGACCAGCCTTTTGCAGCGCTCATCAAGGACTTGAAGCAGCGCGGCCTGCTGGATGAAACCATCATTGTTGCCGGCTCTGAATTTGGCCGCACTCCGGTTGTCGAAATCGGCAGCGGATTTATGGGCGGCCAGACCCACAACGGCCGCGACCACAACCCGCACGGCTTTACCATGTGGATGGCGGGCGGAGGTTTCAAGAAGGGCTTTACCTACGGCGCCACCGACGACTTCGGCTGGAAGGCGATTGAGAATCCGGTGCACGTGCACGACATTCACGCGACCATTCTTTATCAGCTTGGCATCGATCACACCAAGCTCACTTACCATTACAGCGGCCGCGATTACCGGCTTACCGATCTCTATGGAAACGTGATTCACGACCTGATTGCTTAAGCAGTACCAGCGCCGTTCGTCTGGCTCCACTTGCATCACTGGCTCCGGGCGAACGGCGTTTCTGTATCTACGCACCAACAGGGAGACGAATTGAGATGACTGCAAGATCGTACATTGCGGCAATGGCGCTGGTGCTCGGCGCGTCGCTCGCATCCGCGCAATTTCCGCAGCCCGATGGCGGCGATCTCGAACCTGGCATTCTTCCTCTTGCCTGGACTACCGGCGGCCCCAAGTGCATGGAGATTCCGGAGTGGCAGGTGCACGAATACAATCCGGACCTGATCATCCTTCGCCAGTCGGGATGCACCGATGCTGAAATGCCGTTTCTGTATCTCTTTTTTGGCAAAGACCGCGCACTGCTTTGGGATACAGGCTCGCGCAACGGCGATCTGGTGCCGGAACTCGAGCACGTGATGCGCAATTGGCTCGAGCGCAATCATCGCCAGAGCATCACGCTCATTGTTACTCATTCACATTCGCACGGCGACCATGTTTGGGGCGACTCCGCTGTGAAGGCCATGAACGACCCTGCGGTTCCGATCGAATTTGTTGCGCCCACGGTCGATGCAGCTTCGAAGTTCTTTGGCATCGATCCCTGGCCCACTGGAATGGGGCAGGTGGATCTTGGCGATCGTGTACTGAACATTGTGCCGATTCCCGGTCACGATGAATACGCAATCGCGCTCTACGACCGGAAGACGGGTATCTTGCTTACGGGCGACAATCTCTACCCGGGCCGGCTGTATATTCCCGACTTTCCAACCTACAAAGCCAGCACCGAACGGCTGATCGCCTTCCTTGAAGGCAAGCCGGTTGCGGATGTTCTGGGCAATCACATTGAAGAGACGCGCACTCCATTCAAGGATTTTCCGATCGGCTCAATCTACCACCCCAACGAGCATCGCCTTGAGCTTTCATTCGGCGATCTACTCGAACTCGAGGACGGATTGAAGTCGATGGCCGGCGCGCCGCATCGGCTGGCCTTTGCCGACTTTACGATTTGGCCGCTCGATCCCAGCCACCACGGCCTTGGGCCTGAGATGGAAGAGATTGAAAAGCGCACGCAGGACGAGCAGTTAAAGAATAAGTGGAATCAGCCGCAGTAGCTGGGTGGGACGCCGGTCCGTCGGAGATCCACCTGGTCTGTACCATGGCAATGCCCCCCTCTCCCCCCTTTTTAGGGGTTAAGTGGATGATTCGGTTGAAGTTGAAGGCGACAAAAAGTGCGCAAGACAGGCGCAAAATCCTCATTGTGAAGAACTTAAATCTCAAAATCCTCTAAATAAAGGAGTTGCGGCTCCGGTTTGAAGTGGTTTTGGTGGAACGCCGCGACGGCTCAAATCTCTATGTCTTGAATGTTGCGCGGGAGGGCGAAATTGCATGCAAACGGCGGTCGAATTATTTTCTCGCCGGATTCGCCGGGCCACGAGGGGTATTGTAGTCTATTCGAATTCTTCACAAGTTGGCGCCGTACCTGGAGGGTTCCGAGCGACGTCGCAAGTCGGCAAATTCGCGCGGCGTATTTTTTTCTAGCTCTGATGAAGAGTGAAAGCTGGAGTTCAACCCGCGCAAACGGCCGCGGAATTATTGGTGGATAAAAGGCGATTCTGGACGGAATCGAAATTCTTTATCCTTACGAGATTCACGCGAACTTTGTGTCAGCCTCACAATAAGGCAATTCCTTGGGCTTTTCCCCGGTGACCGCGCAGTAAAAGCAGAAATATTGCAAGCGGTGACAGCTTCCCTTCGGCCTTTCCCGGGCCAGGAAGTGAACAGCAGAACTGTATCTCTCGCAAGACCACGACCCCAATATCAGAATCTCATCCATCCGCTTTCCTCTCAGGCAGCGGCACAGAAAAGTCTTACACGTGGAGGCCAATTGCAATGAAGCTGTTCCGATTTACTGTTCCCCTCGTCGCCATTCTCACATTGCCGCTTGCGCTGGTTGCGCAAACTGCTACGACTTCGCTGCACGGAACAATTACCGATCAGACAGGAGCTGTGGTTCCCGGCGCCCAGGTGCTGATATTCAACCCGGACTCAGGCGCCAAGGCCGCGCGCGCGGCTGACCCCCACGGCGACTACGACTTTGAACAGATTGCGCCGGGCAAATACACCATCACCGCGCAGGCTGCCGGCTTTGCAACAAAAAAGCAGGTGGCGGAACTGCTGGTGAACCAGGCCGGCAAGGTGGACTTCAAACTCGGCGTTGCGCAGAGTGCGGAGACAATTGAAGTGATCGATGAAGCGACGGCCTTGAACACATCCGACGCGACTGTCGGCACCCCCTTCGATACCCACCAGATTCAGTCGCTGCCGTTTGAGGGCAACAACGTGCTTGACCTGTTGAGCTTGCAGGCCGGCGTGCTGTTTCTCGGCGATCAAACACAGGAACAAATGAACAGCGACAGCCGCAGCGGCGCTGTGGACGGCGCGCGATCTGACCAGAGCAACGTGACGCTCGACGGCCTGGATGACAACGACCAGAATGAGGGTTATGCGTTTAGCGGCGTACTGCGGTCGACGCGCGACTCGGTTGAAGAGTTCCGCGTGGTTACCACCAACTCCAATGCCGATTCGGGCCGCTCTTCGGGAGCGCAGGTTTCGCTGGTTACGCGCAGCGGAACCAACGCCTACCACGGCAGCGTCTATGAGTACTATCGACCCACCAACACCGTTGCCAACAACTGGTTCAACAAGCAGGCTGAAATTGAATCGGGCTTGCCGAACATTCCGCCGAAGCTTTTGCGCAATACGTTTGGCGGTTCGTTTGGCGCACCGATCAAGAAAGACAAGCTCTTCTATTTTGTTGCCTACGAAGGTCAGCACACGGCAGAAGACGCGCAGGTCACTCAGGAAGTTCCCACTCCGTCATTCCTTGCGGGCAACGTGATTTATTCAACCAATTCGTGCGCTTCGCCGAATCCTCCGGCATCGTGCGTCAATGGTCAGGTCACGCTGAATCCAGCGAATATTGCTTCAAT
Source organism: Occallatibacter sp. (assembly GCA_050014675.1). Taxonomy (GTDB): domain Bacteria; phylum Acidobacteriota; class Terriglobia; order Terriglobales; family Acidobacteriaceae; genus Telmatobacter. Next base: position 6,979 of record JBEKCW010000002.1, read on the forward strand.
GGACCCCAACTGTTATGGCCTGGGCACCTGTCCGCTCGGACCGGGCGTGAATCCTGCCGCTGAAGCCTACTATGCGCAACTGCCCGCGTTGAACGGCTACCAGGAGGGCGATACCGTCAACCTTGCTTCTTTCACGTTCGCTTCTCCCAATCCCATCAACCTGAATACATTAATTGCCAAGATAGATTACGCCCCCAGCGACAGGCATCGCCTCTTTGTCCGCGCCAACCTTCAGGACGATCACACCACGGCTCCTGTTCAATTCCCGGGTCAGCCGGCGGAGTACACCCTGGTTGATAATTCGAAAGGAATTGCAGCCGGCGACGTGTGGACGATCTCCCCAACCATCGTCAACAATCTCCGCTACGGCCTGGTACGGCAAGGCTATGCAAATCGTGGCGCCACGAACGGTCCCTACGTGAATTTTGCAAATATCTCCACGCTTTCGCCCACCGGCTTTACCTCTTCAGTTGTTTCGGTGCCAACCAATAACTTTGTCGACGATCTGACCTGGATCAAGGGTAAGCACACCCTCCAATTCGGCGCCAACTACCGGCTGGTCCTGAATAACCGCTCGTCAGACGCGACACTCTATCCCCATGCCGGCGTGACGTATGTGTTTCTGGGATACGGCGCCATTGCAGGCACCGGCTCCAGCCTCGATCCCGATGCATTCGGCTTTCCGCAGGTGACTAGCTTCTCAGCTTACGACAATGCCATTGCCGATATTGTCGGCATGATTACGTCTGCCGAGGCTTATTACAACAACAGCTACAGCGGCGGACAGCTGACGCCGCTTCCGCCCAATGAATGGGTAACGCATCACTATGAGACGAACGAAGTGGAGTACTACGGCCAGGACAGCTGGAAGTTGAAGCCGAATCTGACTCTCACCTTCGGGCTGCGTCACACTCTTCTGCAAGTGCCCTTTGAGCGCAACGGCCAGGAGGTTGTGCCCACCGTGAACATGGGCAAATGGCTTGACAACCGCTGGCAGGGCGCAAGCAAGGGCAACGTTGTGCAGCCCGAGTTTGGATTTACGCAGGGCGGGCGCGCCAACCACGCGCCTGGATTCTGGAATATGGATAAGCTCGACCTTGCGCCGCGCTTTGCCATCTCGTATCAGCCAACCGACAAGCTCACGGTGCGCGCCGGTGCAGGCATTTATTACGATCACTTCGGGCAGGGCATTGTTGATTCGTTCGATCAGGCCGGCGAGTTTGGCCTGGTCACCGAAGATCAGGCTCCGGTGGGCGCTGCCGATGCCGATACCGCTCCGCGCTTCTCGTCGGAGACCACTGTTCCCACCAGCATTATTCCTCCCATCACTGTGACCGGATCCACTCCTGTAATTCCCGGCGACGATCTCGCGCTTGCCTGGGGCGTCGATCAGAGCCTTAGCAGCCCTTACTCGTACGCCCTTAATTTCGGCTATCAGCTCCAGATCCGCAAAGGCCTGATGCTGGAACAGACATACACGGGGCGGTTGGGGCGTCATCTTTTGCAGATGCGCGACGTTGCCACTCCCAGCGATCTGGTCGATCCGCAGAGCGGAACCGACTACTTTACCGCGGAGCGAGAGCTCGACCAGATGAACGATCAGAGCGTGCCAATCAGCAGCGTGAAGCCGATTGCCTATTGGGAGAATATGTTCCCGTGGATGGCGGGAGGAGGGATGAGCGCCACGCAGAATGTCTACAACACCTACTTCGGCAACAATCCCGGGCCCGAAGCAGGTTTCCGCGGCAACGAGGCTTCAGCGCTCTTCGTCCTGGATGCGGTGCCCGGCTACCTGACCCCGAACAACGAGCTGTACAGGTACTTTGACCCGCAGTACTCGTCACTGTATGTGTGGTCGTCGATGGGCACCAGCAGCTACAACGGGCTGCAGTTTGCGCTTCATCAGCAGGAGACGCACGGCGTGCAGTTCGATGTTTATTACACATTTTCGAAATCGATCGATCTGGGTTCGGACGCGGAACGCACCGGGGCCAATTCTTCGGGCCTGGGCGGATTCTTCAGCCAGATCATCAATGTCTATAATCCCAAAGGCAATCGCGGACCCTCTGACTACGATGTGCGCCACTCTGTGTCTGTTAATTCGATAGGAGCGCTTCCGTTCGGGCACGGCAAGCTCGTTGGCGGAAACGACAACAAGTTTACCGACTTCTTTATTGGTGGCTGGAACGTGACGGGTCTTATGCACTGGACCAGCGGTCTGCCGTTCAGCTCAATTGACGGCCTGGGCTGGAACACGGACTGGGCCGATCAAAGCTGGAACGTGGCAACCGCGGCCATTCGTTCAGGAGGCCACCAGCACGACTCGCTCGGCCAGCCCAACGCATTCAAGAATCAAAATGATGCGATCAATGACGTTCGGCCGCCGTATGCGAGCGAGACCGGCGAACGCAATTTCTACCGCGGCGACGGTTATTTCAGCATCGACAACGGCGTTTCAAAGAACTTTGCGATCACCGAACGACAGCAGGTCAAATTCGCGGCCGAGGCCTTCAACGTAACCAATTCCGTGCGATTCGATCCTGCGAGCATTTCGAACGATCCTTACTTTGGTCCTCAGACTTATGGACAATACACTGCGCTGCTGACGCAGGGAAGGCGCATGCAGTTCTCGCTGCGCTACAGCTTCTAACTTGAAGCAATGCCTCCGCCGGACCTAACCAAAATCGGGCTGTGCGTGTTTGCTGAGCGCACAGCCTGATTTTTCTTGTGGAGAAGCTTGCCGGACGCCAAGATGCCAGAGAGACCAGCTACGGGTTAATCTGAGTGTCCGGAGAGAATTGGTGCGGACCCCGCAGCGAAGCGTTCTTAGAACACAGATTACGGAGTGGGAGGACGGCGTTGCTTCCCCGGCCGACGACTTTCTCGCTGTCGAGGAGCCGCTCGAAATTCGCGTCTGCGGAAGACCGCTCACAGTCACCATGCGAACTCCCGGGCACGACCGCGAGCTGGCCGCTGGATTTCTTTGGACCGAAGGGGTGATCGAGGAACGGGACCAGATTACGAGCATTGAATCTGGCGGGGATGAAGCGGTTCAGGAGGCGCAGAAAGGCAATCTGATTACCGTCGAGCTGCGCGATGGTTGCCCTGAAATCGAAAGCGAGGGGCGCAACTTCATGGCCGGTTCGGGATGCGGCATCTGCGGCAAAGCGTCAATTGATGCGGTTCGGGCGCGCGGACTGAGGCCGGTGCAGTCGGAGTTCACGGTCGATCCCGAAGTGCTTTGCGCGCTGCCCGGCAAGCTTCGCGCCGAGCAGGAAGTCTTTGGTCGAACCGGTGGGCTGCACGCGGCGGCGCTGTTCACCGGGAGCGGCGAACTGATCGCCTTGCGCGAAGACATTGGCCGTCACAACGCGGTGGACAAAGTTGTTGGCTGGGCGTTGCTTGAGGGGCGGCTGCCGCTCGCAAACTGCGTGTTGATGGTGAGCGGGCGCGGCGGATTTGAGATTGTGCAGAAGGCGATTGCGGCCGGTGTGCCGGTGCTTGCGTCGGTGTCGGCGCCGTCGAGCCTGGCGGTGCAACTGGCGCGCGAACTGGGCCTCACGCTGGTGGGGTTTCTGCGCGGACGGAGATTTGTTGTCTATGCCGGCGAGGCCCGGTGCGTGGGCAAACGCAAAGTGGCCGTTCGGTAAACCTCCGCATCAAATTCATCTGGCTGTAACGTTGCAGATGTGCTCGAAGGCTGAGAAATTCAGCGCATAAAACGGATGTTCAGTTCCATCTTTTCCAGCGTTGCGGGCTTGTGCTAACATTCGTTACCCGCCCATCCCCGGAGCGCGGGAATCGATGGCAACACTTTCTATCAACAACAAATCGCACGAGTTCCAGCGCGGCGAGCGGCTCATTGATGTCATTCTGCGCTCACGGGTTGAGATCCCTCACGTTTGCTACCATCCGCAGCTTGGGCCCATCCAGACCTGCGATACCTGCATGGTTGAAGTGGATGGCAAACTGGCGCGCGCCTGTGCCACAGCCGCGGCCGATGGAATGAAAGTGGTGACGAATTCGGCCGGCGCAAAGTCGGCGCAGAACGAGGCATTCGACCGCATCCTCGGCAACCATCTGCTCTATTGCACGGTGTGCGATAACAACAACGGCAACTGCACGGTGCACAACACCACGCGGCTGCTGGGGACCGAACATCAACAGACTCCGTTCAGGACCAAGCCGTATGAGCAGGATTTTTCGAATCCCTTTTATCGGTACGATCCCGATCAGTGCATATTGTGCGGGCGCTGCGTTGAGGCCTGCCAGAACCTGCAGGTGAATGAGACGCTGAGCATTCGCTGGGAGGACGAGCATCCGCGCGTGCTGTGGGATGGGGGCGCGCTGATCGGCGAGTCGAGTTGCGTGTCGTGCGGGCATTGCGTAACGGTCTGCCCCTGCAACGCGCTCATGGAAACCACCATGCTGAGCGAGGCCGGTTACTTTACCGCGCTGCCCGACAAATCGCTCCACGGCATGATCGAAGTAGTGAAGGGAATTGAGCCGGAGATGGGCTACGGCGCGATTCTCGAAGTTTCAGAAGTTGAAGCCGAAATGCGCGAGTCGCGTACCAAGCGAACCAAGACCGTGTGTACATATTGCGGAGTGGGTTGCAGCTTTGACGTGTGGACGCGCGGCCGGCACATTCTTAAGATCGAGCCGGAACACGGGCCGGCAAACGGTGTTTCAACCTGCATAAAGGGCAAGTTCAGCTGGGGTCACGTGAACAGCGAGGACCGGCTGACTACGCCGCTGATTCGCGAGAACGGCGAGTTTCGCGAGGCCTCGTGGGATGAGGCGCTGTCGCTGGTGGCGCGGCGATTCAATGAGATCAAGCAAGCCTCAGGCCCCGATTCACTTGCGTTCATTTCTTCGTCGAAGTGCACCAATGAAGAAAGCTACCTGATGCAGAAGCTGTCGCGCGCGGTGATCGGCACCAACAATATGGATAACTGCTCGCGGTATTGCCAGGCACCGGCAACCATCGGCCTTTTCCGCACAGTGGGCTATGGCGGCGACTCGGGTTCTATTTCGGATATCGAGCAGGCGGAGCTGGTAATCATCGTCGGCAGCAATACGGCCGAGAGCCATCCGGTGCTGGCCACGCGCATTAAACGCTCGCACAAGCGCGGCCATCAAAAGTTGATTGTGAGCGACCTGCGCGAGAACGAGATGGCGCGCCGCGCCGATCTGTTTGTCCATCCCAAGCCCGGCACCGACCTCATCTGGCTCTCCGCGGTTACGCGGTACATCATGGACAGCGGCCAGGCGAAGACCGATTTCATTGAGCAGTGGGTGAACGGATTTGAAGAGTACCGCAAGAGCCTTGAGCCTTTCACGCTTGAGTTTGCCAGCGAGCGATGCGGACTGCCGCGCGAAACGTTGCTGAAGATTGCGCAAATGGTGGTTGAGGCGCGCAGCGTGTGTATTTGCTGGGCCATGGGCGTTACGCAGCACTCCATGGGCTCCGACACTTCGACGGCAATATCAAACCTGTTGCTGGCCACCGGCAACTACATGCGGCCTGGAACCGGCGCTTACCCGCTGCGCGGGCACAACAATGTGCAGGGCGCAAGCGACCACGGCGCGATGCCGAATTACTTTCCCGGATACCAGAAGGTGGACGACCCGGCGATTCTCGCCAAGTTTGAAAATGCGTGGGGCGCGACTCTGCCGCCCAAGCCGGGACTCAACAACCACCAGATGATCGACGCCATCTATGAAGGTAAGTTGAAGGCGATGTATGTCTTTGGCGAAGAGATGAGCCTGGTGGATTCAAACGCGAATTATGTTTCGAATGCGCTGGCCAAACTCGATTTCTTTGTGATGCAGGAGATTTTCTTCAGCGAGACCTGCCGCTTTGCCGACGTGATTTTGCCGGCCTGCCCCAGCCTTGAAAAGGAAGGGACCTTCACCAGCACCGAGCGGCGGATTCAGCGGCTTTACCAGGCGCTTGAGCCGCTGGGCCAAAGCCGACCCGATTGGATGATTATTATGGACATCGCCAACCGGCTGGGCGCGAAGTGGAACTACGCCAGCCCCGCGGATATCTATGCTGAGATTGCGCCGCTAACGCCGCTCATGGAGGGCGTGACCTACGAACGGCTTGAGGGGTACAAGTCGCTGCAATGGCCGGTGGCGGCCGATGGCACCGATCAGCCGCTGCTTTACACCAGGCAATTCAAGACGGCTGACGGCAAGGCAATTTTCTTCCCGCTCAAGTGGAATGAGCCGACCGACCAGCCCAACGAGGGTTTCGATCTGCACCTGAATAACGGCAGGCTGCTCGAACACTTCCACGAAGGCAACATGACTTACCGGACTGAAGGAATTCGCGAGAAGGTTCCCTGTACGTTTGTTGAAGTTTCACCCGAGCTGGCCGGGAATCGCGGCATCCAGGACGGTACGCTGGTTGAGCTGGTGTCGCGCTACGGTAAGCTGCGCGTGCAGGCGATTGTTACCGATCGCGTGACGGGCAACGAACTCTACATGCCCATGAACTCAACAGCAGAGCCGGTGAACCTGCTCACCGGCAGCCACACCGATAAAGTCACCAGCACGCCGGCGTACAAAGAGGCGAGCGTAAGTCTTGAGGTGATCCGCGCAACCGGGCCATCACCGCTGCCGCGAACAAATTCGCGCTACGGATCTCCCACGCCGCAAACCGGCGTTGAAGTGGAGCGCAAGTGGAAGCGGCCCGATTATCGGCAGCCCGGCGGCCTGGTTCAGATCCAAACCAATGGAGACCGCAATGGCTGAGCCAATTACTCTGGCTAAACCGGCTCGCGATCCGCGCAAAGAGCTGCAAGATCGCCTTGATGCCGCGCCGCTTGAACACGCCGAAGCTCTGCTTGACTCAATGGAACTGCTGGAGCAGTTGCACAAGAGCGGAGTATTTGAGCTGCTGCGCGGCGTGCTTGGCGCCGGTGACCAAATCGTCGATCGCACGGTTCAGGCGGCCGACTCGCCCGACGGAATTCGCGCGCTGCGCAACCTGCTTATTCTCGGCAAATGGCTTTCATCCATCAATCCTGAACTCCTGCAGTGCGTTGCAACCGCATCGGCCGCAACGCTGGGCAGCGAAGAGAAGCCGGTCATTGAACCGCCCGGACTGTTTGCCTTGCTCAACCAATTCCGTCAGCCTGAATTGCGCCGCAGTATCGCCCTCATTAATCGCTTTCTCGATGTCCTGGGCAATCAGCTGAAAATCGTGGGGACAGCTCGCCCAAAACCATAAACAATCTGCGTTTGTTTTTCCCTTGAGGTGCAAGATGTCGAAAACGGGCCGTTGGGGAATTGCCGTTGCCGGTTTTTTTATGCAGATGGCGCTGGGCGCTGTCTATGCGTGGAGCGTGTTTCGGACCCCGCTGATGCAGCGGTTTCACTGGACCATCTCCCAGGTCTCATTGACCTTCACGATTTGCGTATTTGTGATGGGATGGTCGGCGTTCTTCGGCGGCCTTTGGCTCAACAGGTCAGGAAATCCGCAGAAAGTAGCGCTGACTGGCGGATTTCTGTATGCGCTTGGTGTATTTCTGGCGAGCATGTCGGCCAATGGCCTGTGGTGGCTGTATCTCTCCTACGGCCTTATTGGCGGAGTTGGCCTGGGATTCGGTTACATTGTGCCGGTGGCCGTGCTGGTGAAATGGTTTCCTGACAAACGCGGGGTCATTACCGGCATCGCAGTCGGCGGATTCGGCGCAGGAGCTTTGCTGACTGCACCGCTTGCCACTCGGCTCATCCAAGGCGTGGGCGTGTTGTCGACATTCGCTTACCTGAGCGTCGCCTACCTGGTTATGACCATGTTGACCGGCTTGTTCATGAAGAATCCGCCCGCAGGCTGGACGCCCGAAGGCTGGATGCCGAGCGCCATACAGGTCAAGCAGCGCGCCACCCGTGACTATAAACTCGGCGAAGCGTTGCGAACATGGCAATGGTGGGCTCTCTGGCTCATGCTCTTCCTGAATGTAACAGCCGGCATTTCGCTCATCTCGCAGGAGTCGCCGATCTTTCACGAGATTGCCAATGTGACCGTTAAAGAAGCGGCAGCCATGGTTGGAATCGTGAGTATAGGCAACGCGATTGGGCGCATTTTCTGGGCTGCCACATCCGATTTCATTACGCGCCGCTGGACGTTTGGGATTATGTTCCTCTTGCAGGCCGTTCTGCTTTGGATGATGCCGGGTACTGTTTCCCCCACATCGCTGACGCTCATCGCCTTCGCCGTCTTGATGTGCTACGGCGGAGGATTTGGAACCATGCCGGCATTCGCGGCCGACTACTTCGGTTCGAAAAACGTGGGGCCGATCTACGGCCTCATGCTTACGGCGTGGGGATTTTCAAGCGCCTTCGGGCCGCTGTTGATGGCGCAACTTCGCGAGACCGAAGGCAGCTTTGGCCACGGGCTGCGCATTATTGCCGGCGTGATGGCGGTCAGCGTTCTGGTGCCGCTGGCGGTGCGTCCGCCGAAGGACGCGGCATAGCGGCCGGCGCTACAGGTCTTACCGGGCCGTCGCTTGAGTGACGGTCAACTTGACGGTATTGGTGTCAATGGAGCTGGAACCAACCATCAGGTCGAAGACGCCGGGTTCAACCACGCGCTTCATGTCGAGATTGAAAATCTGCAGCATCTGCGGCGTCACCGAGAATTCTACGGTTCGCTTTTCTCCGGGCTTTAGAGTGATGCGCTCAAAGCCTTTCAACTGCATCGCAGGCTGAGTGACTGACGCGACCTGCTGATGCAGATAGAGTTGCGCGACCTCGTCTCCTTCGCGCGCGCCGGTGTTGGTTACATCGATGGTAACTTTGGCTGTTCCGCCTGCCGGAATTTTCTCCGGCTCCACGCGCAGGTTGTCGAATTTGAAAGTGGTGTAGCTGAGACCGTAGCCGAACGGGAACAGGGGTTCGCGGTGACCGAATTCATAGCTGCGATTCTGGGACGGCTTGTGGTTGTAGTAATCGGGCAGATCGCCAACCGAATGCGGAAACGTTATGGGCAGCTTTCCGCCCGGGTCGACATCGCCGAACAGTACTTCGGCCGCAGCCTGGCCACCTTCTTCGCCGGGAAACCAGCCTTCAAGAATCGCGGGAACATTTTGCGCAATGTAGTTGATCGAAAGAGGGCGACCGTTGCTGAGAATTACGACTGTGGGCGTGCCGGTGGCGACGACCGCTTTCACCAGGTCATCCTGCGCGCCGAGCAGTTCAAGCGAATCCCGGTCGCCAAGGTGATCTTCGCTCCAGGCTTCGCGATCGGTGCTTTCATCTTCGCCGACGACCACAATCGCCACATCGGCATTGCGCGCGGATTCAGCCGCTCCCTGAATTGAATCCGTTTGAGTGGCGGGGTCGACGAGCTTGACGCCGTCGGCCCAGAATCCGCGATATCCCTGCGGCGCGGTCGTGACCTTGCAGCCTTGCGAAAAGACGACTGTGGCGTTGCTGCCCACTCGCGCGCGAATGCCGTCAAGAATGCTGATGCCGAATCCGGGATCGCGGCTATAGCCGCCCAGATGAACGTCGGCGGCGTTGGGCCCGATCACCGCGATGTGTTTCAGTTTGCCCAGGTCGAGCGGCAGCAGGTTCTTATCGTTCTTAAGCAGCACGAACGCCTCGCGCGCGGCTTCAAGCGCAAGTTGGCGATGTTCCGGACCATTGTTGATGCGCTCGGCGTAGTCGGGATCGAGGTATGGACGATCGAAGAGCCCGAGGCGGAATTTTGCAGCCAGCACGCGACCCACGGCCACATCGAGTTTGCTCTCGGGCACGAGGCGCTGCCTTACCTGGTCAACGAGGGTGCGATACACGGGATCATCCGAGAGATCGAAGTCAACTCCCGCATTGAGCGCCAGCCGCGCGGCTTCGGCCGAATCATGCGCCACGTGATGCTCCAGGACCAGCCCGTTCAGCCCACCATCGTCTGAGGTCACATAGCCGTCGAATCCCCAGTCGCGGCGCAGATTCTGCTCGAGCAGCCAGTGACTCATCGACGATGGAACGCCGTCGATTTCGTTATACGAAGCCATCACGCTGCCTACGTGAGCCTCTTTGACCGCGGCCTCAAACGGGACCAAAAAGTTTTCGCGAATGATGCGTTCAGAGAAATTGCCGGGCGCCGTATTGGTTCCGCCTTCGGGCTGGCCGTGGACCGCGAAATGCTTGGCTGTGGCCATTACATGATGCCGGTCGATCGCGAATGAATCGCCTTGCATTCCTTCAACCATAGCCACGCCCATGCGCGAAACCAGATACGGATCTTCGCCGTAAGTCTCCTCGGTTCTGCCCCAGCGCGGGTCGCGAGCAATATCCAGGTCCGGCGCGAACAACTGGTCTGCGCCGCGCGAGCTGGCCTCGTCGGCAATCGCCGAATAAACGCGCTTCACCAGCGCTGGATCCCACGTGCTTGCCATCCCCATCGTTTCGGGAAAGCTGGTGCTGCCGTACTCCATGTATCCGTGCAGGCCCTCGCCGAAGAATAACGCCGGAATTCCGAGCCGTGTGTTTTCGCGCAGATACCGTTGCACGCCATTGCGCAAAATTGCGGCATTGCGGGGCGACAGTTTCATCTCCGGACCCCATTCAGCCGCGAAGGCCTGCCGCGCTGTTTCATCGGTGAATGTGTTGGTGCGGTCGATTACCTGAACCTTGTTTGCGGCCTTTTCCTCCGTCCACACGATTTCGTTTACCTTCTCTTCGAGCGTCATGCGCTTCAACAAGTCAGCGACGCGCGCCTGAATGGGAAGAGAGGCATCCTGGTACGGAAGTCTGCCGGGTTTCGCGTTCCGATTTGTCTGTCCGCTGGCAGCGGCACCGAGCAGCAGAAAGCCAAAGCCAAGAGCACAGGCGAGCCGGAAACATAAGTTAGGATTGCAATTCCTGCGTGTGAACATGCCGTCTTCTTTCCTCCCAGTGAGCCAATCCCGCCTTGCAGTGAGCCATTATCTGACCTGAAATCCCTGATTTCGGGCCCTTACTCCGTGCTGCGCAGCGCTTGAACGCGACCGCGCGTTTCTGCTGCAAAGTTAGCGTCTTCGGGCGGCAACGGCTTGGGACCGTCAGCTCCCAGCGACTCGAGATTGACTTCGACATTGGCCAGCGCGCCAGCCAGTGCGGCCTTGGCGAGTGCGATGGATGTGGTGAGGTCGGAGCTCATTCTCGGATTAGAAATGGTTCTGAGGCTGGTTGCGATGCGAGCAACTTCAACGGCGCTCTCGGCCACGCCTAAAGGAACTCCGGCGGCGAGCCGCAGAGCCGCTGCGATTGCCGCGCCGCCGTCTGGCGAAGCCTTTTGAGCTTTGTAGGCGCTCATGACTGCGTTGTACGACTCGGCGTCGGCGTCGATGGCGGTCTTCAGCTCTTCGCGCAGAACGGTGAGCCGCGCGATTGCCGCACCGAGCGCCTCATCGTGTTGCAGATAAGCCTTCTTGCCGCGCGACATTTGAGTCACCATGGCGGCAAGCCCCGCAGCCATGGCGGCGCTGGCGGCTGCGGCGCTGCCTCCGCCGGGAGTGGCAGTGGGCGCGGCGAGCTGCTCGATAAACGGCTCAATTCCAGCACGCAAAGTGGCGTTGCGGCTGCCGGCGGCAGCTTTGCCGCTCATTACATCGTCCAGCCGGTTTTCGAGAATCAGCGACGAATCGAAGTTCTCAATCTGCAGAAACCACTCGGCAGCCTGCTCCAGCGCGAGCTTGGGGATGAGCCCGATAATCTCGCTGGAAACAGGCACGACGCCATAGCGCGCGGCTTCGCGGCGCACAAATTCGAAGACGCGGTGGATGGGCGTTTGCTCAAAATCGGTGAGGTTCATTGAGACCTGCGCCTGGCCGCGCACCAGGAATCCCGCGCCTTTTACGTAGCGCAACCCGCCCGAAGAGAAACGCACTGCCTTGGCAATCTTTTTTGCGACTTCAATGTCGGTGGTATTGAGAAATATGTTGTACGCGATAAGAAACTTCCGCGCGCCAACGATGGTGGCCCCGGCTGTTGAGTGCAGGCGGGCTTCGCCAAAGTCGGGCAGGCGAGCGGGGTTGGTGGCGATCTCGTCGCGAATGCCCTCGAACTGGCCGCGGCGAACATTCTCAAGGTTGGTGCGCTCGGGGCGCGTGGCTGCGGCTTCGTAGAGGTACACAGGAACGCCGAAGCGCTTCCATATCTCGGCTCCCACGCGGCGGGCCATGGCAGCACAATCGTCGAGCGTGACGCCGCTGATGGGAATAAAAGGCACCACGTCTGCCGCGCCCAGGCGGGGATGGGCGCCCGAGTGGTGGTTGAGGTCGATGAGCTCAGCTGCCTTGCCCACGCCGCAAATCGCCGCTTCTTCAACGGCTTCGCGCTCGCCGGCTATGGTGATTACGGAGCGGTTGTGGTCGGCGTCCATTTCGCGGTCGAGCAGCACCACGCCGGGCAGCTTCATGGCTTCAACAATGGCGTCGACTTTGGCCGCATCGCGGCCTTCGGAGAAATTCGGTACGCATTCAACAATCGTGTTGGGCACGCGAAAAGGATAAAGACCTGTGGGTGGGGACCGCAACCGAGCAGCCGGCGAGGCGCGGCCGGTAGTATCCTGATTAGCAGTTTTCGGGTACTTCGGCACTGCGTTCGGCAGCTCTTTGGTTGGGTACAATGCCTGGGAAAACAGGAGGGGATCATGGAGGCGACGGAAGCTCCGAGGACAACGGCTCCGGTAATTCGCGCACCGCGCGGCACTGGGCTGCGCTGCAAGGGATGGCAGCAGGAGGCGGCGCTGCGCTGCCTGATGAACAATCTCGACCCGGAAAATGCCGAGCGGCCGCAGGATTTGGTGGTTTATGGCGGCATTGGCAAGGCGGCCCGCAACTGGGAGTGCTACCACGCGATTGTGCGCGAGCTTGAGCAGCTGGGCGCTGAGGATACGCTGCTGGTGCAGTCGGGCAAGCCGGTCGCGGTGTTTCCGACGCACGAAATGGCGCCGCGCGTGATTATTGCCAACAGCAACCTGGTGGGCAAATGGGCCACGTGGGAGCACTTTAACGAGCTCGACCGCAAAGGCCTGATGATGTACGGCCAGATGACCGCGGGGAGCTGGATTTACATCGGTACGCAGGGCATTTTGCAGGGGACGTTCCAGACCTTTGCCGCACTGGCCGACCAGCATTATGCAGGCGCGGGCGGAGCTGGGACGCTGAAGGGCAAGCTGGTTGTGACCGGCGGCATGGGTGGCATGGGCGGCGCGCAGCCGCTCAGCGTTACGTTGAACGGCGGCGTGGCATTGGTGGTCGAGATTGACCGCAGTCGCATTGAGCGACGAGTGCAGAACCGCTACTGCGACGCGCTGAGCGAGAATCTGGACGAGGCGCTCGCGCTTTGCGAAAAGGCCCGCCGCGACGGTCGCGCGCTTTCAGTAGGCCTGGTGGGCAACTGTGCCGATGTGTTGCCCGAGATTGTGCGGCGCGGCGTGCATGTTGACGTTGTGACCGACCAGACCAGCGCGCACGATCCGCTGAACGGGTACATTCCGCAAGGGCTCTCGATGAGCCAGGCCGCGGAGCTGAGGCAACGCGATCCCGAGGAATACGTGCGCCGCTCGACTGCTTCGATGGTGGTGCACGTAGACGCGATGCTGGCGCTGCAACGCGCCGGAGCGGTGACGTTCGACTACGGCAACAACATTCGCCGCTTCGCGTTTGACGCGGGATGCGCGGACGCATTCAACATTCCCGGCTTTGTGCCGGAGTACATTCGGCCGCTGTTTTGCACGGGAACGGGGCCGTTCCGGTGGGTTGCGCTCTCGGGCGATCCGCGCGACATCGACCGCACCGATGAGCTGGCGCTCGAGCTTTTCCCGGAGAACGAGATTCTCAATCGCTGGCTCAAGCTGGCGCGGGGGCGCTTTGCATTCCAGGGATTGCCGGCGCGCATTTGCTGGCTGGGCTACGGCGAGCGCGCCAGGATGGGGCTCGCAATCAATGACCTTGTGAAGCGGGGAAAAATCTCGGCGCCAATCGCCATGGGCCGCGACCATCTGGATGCTGGCTCGGTCGCGAGTCCTTATCGCGAGACGGAAAAGATGCTCGATGGTTCGGATGCTGTTGCTGACTGGCCGATCCTGAACGCGCTCTTGAACACGGCCTCCGGCGCAACGTGGGTCAGTTTTCACCACGGAGGCGGCGTGGGCATGGGCTACTCGCTGCACGCGGGGCAGGTGACGGTTGCCGATGGTACGGAGCTGGCCGCGCGCAAAATCGCCCGGGTGCTTAATAACGATCCGGGGTTGGGCGTTGTCCGGCATGCAGACGCAGGATACGAGCTGGCGCAACGAACGGCGCGGGAGAAGGGCATACAGATTCCGATGGCGGAGAGATAAGAAATGCCGACACCCTTACTGGTTCTCATGGCCCTAAGTGCTCTCGGCCTGATCGTAATAGCCGTTTACTTGACCCGAATGAAAGTTGCACAGCACATGCTTGAGGAAAAAGCCAGTACTTGGCCAACGACTGAAGCAACAATCCGACAATATTCAACGGTAGTCGTCCAGCGAACTTCGCTCCCCTGTTTCTATTTTTCGTACGTAATTGATGGCGAGTACTATTCGGGCAGCTTCGCTCTATATGCAAATCTAGATGAGGACCGCATAGAGGCCCTAGGAAAAGAAATGGTCAATAGAAAAATAGCCGTCCGTTACGACCCGAATCAGCCATCGAGCTAGTACGTCCCCGAGGCTACCATCGAGGGATATGAAGTCAAACGAATATATGAATGAGTTTCAGCGCATTTCCATCGACGGAAGTAAAAAATGACCGACTTGCTCGCCATCGTCAATATCGGTCAGCTCGTCACCCTCGCGGTGCCGGCGCGTCCGCGTGTGGGAGCCGAGCTGCGCGAGCTTGGAATTATCGAGAACGCCGCGCTGATCGTCGGCGAGAATGGCCGCATTGTTGCGGCCGGGCCCTACATCGAACTCAAGCCGCTGATTCCGCCGGGGGCGATTCAGATTGACGCTGAGAAAAAATGCGTCACGCCGGGCTTCGTCGACGCGCACACGCATTTCGTCTTCGCTGGCAATCGCGCTGCCGAGTTCGAGCAGCGCATCGCGGGAGCCACGTATCAGCAGATCGCCGCGGCCGGCGGAGGCATTGCGAGCACGGTGCGGCAGACGCGCGCGGCCACTGAAGACGAGTTGCTGACCGAGTCGCGCCGTCACCGCGACTGGATGCTGCGTGCGGGCACCACGACGATGGAAGCGAAGTCGGGTTACGGGCTCGACCGCGAGACCGAGTTGCGCATGCTGCGCGTGATGAAGAAGCTTAACGACGAAGGCCCCACGCAAGTGGTTCCAACGTTGCTGGCCGCGCATTGTTTGCCGCCTGAGTTTGCTGGCCGGCGCGAGGAATATGTCCGCTGGATTGTCGAAGAACTGATCCCCGAGGTTGCCGCGGCAAAGCTGGCCTTGTATTGCGACGCCTTTTGCGACGATTGCGCGTTCACCGTGGAAGAGACGCGGACAGTGCTCGAGGCGGCGCGACGCAATGGGCTGAAGGTGCGCGTGCACGCCGAGCAGTTCAGGCCGGGCACGGGCGCCGCGCTGGCTGCCGAACTTGGCGCAGTGACTGCCGATCATCTTGAAGCCGCAACCCCGGAAACGCTCGCGCTACTGCGCCAGGCGGGAGTGCAACCGGTGCTGCTGCCTGGATCGGTTTTTGCGCTGGGACACACTCTTTATCCACCGGCGCGGGCCATGGTCGAGCAGGGATTGGCGATCGTGATCGCGACCGACTTTAACCCCGGGTCGTCGCCCATCGCGTCCATGCCTTTTGTGCTTTCGCTCGCCTGCCTGGAGATGAAGCTGACGCCGGCCGAAGCCCTCATGGCCGCTACCGTCAACGCCGCGTGGAGCCTGGGACTCGGCAACAAAGTGGGGTCGCTCGAGCCCGGCAAGCGGGCCGATTTTCTCATCCACGAGTTCGTCGATTATCGCGAGCTGGCTTATTTTATTGCCGCGCCGGCGCGGCCGCGGGTGTTTATTGGCGGCCGCGAAATCTCCACCTAGCCCGCGGCAGGCGCCAATTCCGATTTTCGACTCCATAATTCGGTTGACCCGGGCCGTCCTCCATTGCATTAGTCTTGAAGTGCTCCATTCGGTCGATCTTTGGCTCATACATTGGTATGCACTCAAGCCAATACGAAGCTGCGAAATCCGCGATGGCCGCGCTGCGTCGCCAGTGCGCGCTTGTTAGCGCTATTGTCCCTGGGCTTTCCCTTGCTCTGTTGCACCGCCTCAGCCCTTGAGCCCTCAACGCCGCTCGAGCGTTACAGCCGGCAGACCTGGGTAATGGAAAACGGGCTGCCGCAGAACACGGTGCAGGCGATTGCGCAGACCCGCGATGGGTTCCTGTGGCTTGGAACTGAAGCTGGGCTGGTGCGATTCGATGGCGCGAGCTTCCAACTCTTCGACCGCACCACCGATCCGCGGCTGCCAGGGAATGACATTCGCTGCCTGCTTGAGTCGAGCGACGGCTCGTTGTGGATTGGGACCAGCGACGGGCTGGCGCGTTGGAAAGACGGCGCGGCGACGGCGTTTAGCACGCAGCAGGGACTGCCGGCGAACGGAATTCGCGCTCTGGTTGAGACCAGCGACAAAGTGCTGTGGGCGTGGACGGATGCGGGGCTGGCACATCTTGCAGGCGATCGATTTACTGCCAGCGAACTGGGATTTCCGGCTGCTTCCATCACGAACATTTTGCCGGTGGCGCAAGGCGGACTGCTGGTTGTAGCAGGTTCAAACGGGGCTGAGTACCTTAAGGGACAGTGGATCGACATAGACGAGTATTTCCCGACCACCGATCACACCGCGTTTTTTGCATCACTGACAGGCGGCAAAATTGCTACCGCCAGTGAAACCACGCTGGAACTGGCTCGCGGCGACGGCTCGATTATCAAGCCTGAGGACGTGGTTGCGAAGTTCGCCGTTGGGAAAGACCTGCCCGGCACACGCATTCAGGCGATGATGGCCGATCGCGAAGGCAACCTGTGGGTGGGCACCAACGGCGGCCTGGCTCGCATTCGCGCCGACGGCAGAGTTGAGCGGCTACCGGTCACCGATCCGCTGGCCGCAGCATCGGTGCTGAGCCTGCTTGAAGACCGCGAAGGCGACATGTGGGTTGGCACCGAGACCGATGGGCTGCACATTTTGCGCGACCAGCGGTTCCACATTCTCGGTGCGCGCGATGGGTTGTCGTCAGATGCAATCACGACCGTAGTTGACGACACTGCGGGCACGCTTTGGGTTGGCACGCAGGAGAGCGGCCTGAACGCAATCGCGAAAAACGGCAAGGTGAAGACTTACACGGTGCGCGATGGATTGATGAGCGACGTGATTCTTTCGCTGGCAGCCGGGCCCAATGGGGCGATCTGGGTAGGCACGCCGGATGGACTGAATCGCATTGCCGGTGGCCGGGTTGACTCCATCGGATCGGCCAACGGATTGCCGGACGATTTTATCCGCTCGCTGCTGGCTGATGCCGATGGTTCTCTCTGGATAGGAACGCGGCACGGATTGACGCACTGGAAGAACGCGGCCGGCACAACGTCGTTTGCAAACGCCGCGGCGCAGATGGAGACGTATACCGTTGCGAACGGGCTGGGCAGCGACCTGGTGGGGGCAATGGCTCGCGACGCCGGCGGCGATTTGTGGATGGCGACCCTGGCGGGTCTTTCGCGCCTGCACGCGGGCGCGATTGAAAACTTCACAACCGCGAATGGACTCTCAAGCAATGTGGTCACGGCGCTGTTGCCCCGCGCGGATGGCTCACTGTTGATCGGCACCGAGAACCATGGATGGGATGTGCGGGACAGTCATGGATTCCACCCGCAGATACAGAACGGCTTGAGCAAAGCGACAGTGCGCGCCATTCTCTACGATGGGCAGGGACATTTGTGGTTCGCAACGCAAAGCGGAATTGCGCGCTGCGATTGTGGCGCGATGAGCGGCGCCGTGCCCTATTGTTCGCACTGGATGGAGTTTGGTACGGCCGACGGGTTGCGTAGCCGCGAGACCGCGACCAACAGCCATCCTTCGGCGTGGCGCTCGCACGACGGGCATCTTTGGTTTGCAACGCCCCGCGGCCTGGCTGAAGTTGATCCGGCAAATTTCCCGGTGAACCAGGTTGCGCCGCCCGTGGCAATCGAACGCTTCTCCGTCGACGACCTCGCCCAACCACGGCGTGGGGCAGACTCTCCGATGAGGGTTCAGGCTGGACATGTCCACTTCGAATTCGATTACGCGGGCTTGAGTTTTGTAGCGCCGCAAAAAGTGGCTTATCGATATATGCTCGAGGGCTTCGATCATGGCTGGACCGATGCCGGGACGCGCCGCACTGCCTATTACACCAACATTCCGCCCGGCCGATATACGTTTCGCGTGCAAGCCGCGAATAACGACGGCATTTGGAACACCGCGGGCGCGGCATTCCGCTTTGAGCTCGAGCCCCACTTTTACCAGACGATATGGTTTTACGCGCTGCTGCTGGCTGCATTTGCCGCAGGCTTTGTGCTGTTGATTCGCTTGCGCGTGAGCCGCGCCGAGCGCGAGTTCAAAGCCGTGCTGGGAGAGCGCAGCCGCATTGCCAGGGAGATTCACGACACGCTCGCGCAGGGCTATGTGGGAATCTCGGTGCAGCTTGAAGTGCTGGCCGAGTTGTTGCGCCAACGCCGCGTTGAGGATGCGCAGAAACACTTGAACAGCGCACGGGACCATGTGAGAGCAGGCCTGGCCGACGCGCGCCAGTCGATATGGGCGCTGCGGACGCAGGATTCACGCGAGACCACGCTGCCGGTGAAACTGCGGCGCATCGCCGAGCAGGCCGCGGGCAACGGCCTTGAGGCGCAGTTCCGTTTATTCGGCGCGTATCGCGCGCTGCCGGCAGCAAGCGAACAGGAAATACTCCGCATCGCGCAGGAAGCGATTCATAATGTGAAGAAGCACGCCGGGGCATCGCAACTGACTGTGCAGCTGGAGTACTTGACTGGTGAAGTGAATCTTGAAGTTCGCGACGATGGAAAGGGCATGAATGCGGACGGCAAGCTGGAGCCGGGACACTACGGACTGACGGGAATGAAGGAGCGCGCCGCCGCGATTGGCGGAACGCTCGAGGTGACCGGCGCGCCGGGCGAGGGAACCACGGTCAGTCTGAAGACGCCGGCTCCCCGTGAGACGCTGGAAGAGACGGGAGAACAGAATTGACGAAGCCAACGATTCGCGTGCTTATTGTTGAGGATCATCACGTGGTGCGCCAGGGATTGGTGTCGCTGCTGAATGTGGTGGAGGGGATGGAAGTGGTGGGCGAGGCCGCGGACGGCGTTGAGGCCATTGCGCAATTCCGCAAGCATCAACCCGACATCACGCTCATCGACCTGCGCCTGCCGCGCATGAGCGGCGTTGACGCCATCCAGCGCATTCGCATGGAGTCACCGCAGGCGCGCCTTATTGTGCTCACCACGTATGACGGCGACGAGGACATCTATCGCGCATTGAAGGCCGGCGCCAAGGCGTATCTGTTGAAGGGCATGACCACCGACGAGCTGATTACCGCCATTCGCGCGGTGCACGCGGGCAAGTCCCATATTCCGCCGGCAATTGCAGAAAAACTCGCCGAGCGCATGGGCGTTGAAGAGTTGACGCCACGCGAGATGGATGTGCTTGAGCAGATTGTGGCCGGCAAGAGCAATAAGGAGATTGCGGACGAGCTGGGAGTTTCAGAAGCGACCGTGAAGACCCACATCAACAGCCTGCTGGGCAAGCTTGGCGTTACGGATCGTACGCAGGCGGCCACGGCCGCCATCCGGCGCGGCCTCGTTACCCTGGAGTCGTTAAAGAGGCCCGAAACACAATGAAAAGCCGGGCGAAATTTTGCATTCTTTTAGGCGCATTTTTTGTGGCTTCAATGCTGGCCGCGAAAGCACCTGGCTGGCGGCAGGCAACGCAGGCGGAACTGGCCGCGGTACTGCCTTCGCGCGCGCCGGTCATCAAAGAGCATATCGAGACTGAGATGCGAACCGCCTCGGGAATCGTGGATTCGCGCGGCCGTTACATTGCCGGCGTGGTGCTGATTACCGCCGGCTACTCAGCCGACGGCAAATATTCGCATTTCCTGATTGTGCAAGCGCCAATCGAGATTGGTGGCGTTCAGCTTACTCCCGGCAACTATATCTTCGGCTGGGTGCGTTCGGCGAACGGCGATTTACTCAACGTACACTTCAACGATGCCGCCACGGGCAATCAAATTGGCACGACCGACGCGCACTGGATTGAGGGATCGACGCGAATCGAGAGCCTGCACATCTGGCCGCCGCAGGAGAAATCAATCGTCCAGATTGGGCGTTTCGGGATGCCTTACAAGCTCATCCACTAGGGCATTTTGGTTAAAGGGCGTGCATGCTCGATCGAACCTCGCAGCGCATTGGCAACTTCTTCCTGTTCGCCCTGGCTGATTCGATTAAAAAACGGCAGGGCCAGCATGCGTGGCGCCAGCTGTTCGGTAATGGCAAGATGCAACTGCGGCGCGGCTGTTTCGGCACGCGATGCCGGCTGCTGATGAAGTGGCGCGAAGTAACGCCCAGTCGCAATTCCCTCGCGTGCCATTGCAGCCTGCAACTGTTCGCGGTTTACGCCTTCAGGCAAGCGAACCACGTAAACAAACCAGCTTAGCTTTCTTCGCTCGATATCGAGCGGAGGCAACTCGAGTCCGGGAATACCCTTCAGCATCGCATCGTAACGTGCGGCGGCTTGCGCGCGGAGTGCAAGAATTTCATCGATGCGGCCAAGCTGGACGCGGCCCAAGGCGCAGGCCAGGTCGGAGAGCCGATAGTTGAATCCCGGTTCGGCGTAATCGAGCCAGCCGTCTCCTGAACGGCCCTGGTTGCGCAGGCTGCGCAGTCGCGCCGCATGACTCGCGTTATGGCAAAGCACCGCGCCTCCTTCGCCCGTAGTAATTTGCTTGTTCGGATAAAAGCCAAGCACGGCCATTTCGCCGAAGCTACCCACGCGGCGTCCATCGAACTCCGCGCCAATGGCCTCGCATGCGTCTTCAATCACGGCCAGACCATGGCTGCGCGCGATTGTTTGAAGCGCATCCAACTTGGCCGGAATGCCGAAGGTGTGGACCACCAGGATTGCCCGGGTGCGCGCCGTGACCGAGCGATCTACCGATGCGGGGTCGAGGTTGAGCGTCAGCGGATCGATATCGGAAAAGACAGGCACGGCCCGCACCTGGCGTACGGTATTTGCGACAGCGACAAAGGCGAATGAAGGCACGATAACCTCGTCGCCCTCGGATATGCCGAGTGCGATGAGCGCCAGATGCAGGCCCGCAGTTCCCGAACTGACTGCGACTGCATGATCGACGGAATGATAGCGAGCGAGTGCAGTCTCAAAGGCTGCGAGCTCCGGCCCGAAACACAGGTGGGGCGTGCGCAGAACTGCGCTTACCGCATCGATCTCCGCCTGTGTTATGTCGGGCGCGGAGAGTGGAATCCGCATGTTCATGCGCGCTCCGCTGAAGGGTTTTCCACGGCTTCGCTCATTGGCGCAGGCGCTTTGATGAGCAGGCCATCGAGAGGCGTTTCAGCGAGCACCCGCGCGATTGTTTGTGCGGCAGTTCCCTCGCCGTAGGGGTTGGCCATGCCTGCAATGCTCGAGCGGAATTCGGGACTGAGAGCGCGGGCAATGGCGTCGAGGATTGCACCTCTCTCTGCAGGCGCATCAATCACGTTGCGGGCGCGCTCGCGGCCCTGTTGGCGCATGCCCACATTCACAGCCGGCAAGGCAAACGACGCGGCCTCCATAATGCCGCTTGAAGAGTTGCCCACGATCGCGTCGATCTGGCCGAGCAGGCTCCAGTAGGCGACCGCATCGAGGTTAACGAAGATGTGGGTCTGCGCGCGGGTTGCGGCCAGCGCCCGCGCGCGTTCGATCAATGCGTAGCAACCGGCATCGGCATTGGGATAGACAAAGATGAGCTGGCCCGGAGCGGCGGCCATGGCGGCGAAAAATTCGTCGGCCTCGGCATTGGTATCGCGCAGAATTGTGACCGGGTGCCACGCTGCCAACAGGGTTGGCGTGGCAAACGTGAGGCCGAGCTTCGTTTCAAGCGCCGTACCGTCGAGCAACTGCGACCGGCGCAGATGGTCGAGCGATGGCGCCCCGGCGCGATGCACGCGCCATGGCTCTTCGCCCATGGCAATTACGCGCCGCCGCGCAGTTTCGGTCGAAGTAAAGTGAATATGCGCGAGCTTGGTGATCGCGTTGCGGACGTGGTCGTCGATTGCGCCCTGACTCACTTCGCCGCCCTCGATATGCGCCACGGGAATGCGCAGAGCGAGCGCGGTTGCCGCGGGCGCAAGCATCTCATACCGATCGGCAATCAGCAGCAGAATATCGGGACGCCACGCGGTGAGCGCATCGGCCAAGCCAAGGATTGCGACGCCAATGGTTTTCGCCATGCCGGTGTCGGTCGACGAACTCAGCAGGCACTCAATGCGGGCGCGGATGAGGAAACCATCGCTCTCCACATCCTGCGCGGTGCAGCCAAACTCAGGCGAGAGATGCGGGCCCAGAACAAACACGCCAAGATCAATACCGGGCGCGATCGAAAGCTCTCGCAACGGCCAGTAGAGATGGCTATAATCGGCGCGCGAAGTGGTGACAACGCCGATTCGCCGCTTTGCCGGGATGGCATCCTGATTCACTTCGATGAGTATAAATTGGCGCTCGACACGCCGAAACGCTGTGCGTGGGTCGCTTACACTGGAGTGGGTCTGTTTGGAAGGACGGACAAAGGTAATGGTGCAGAAGACCTGGATTGTGGCGCTGGCGCTTGGTTTGAGCGCATTGCTGGCAAGCGCTGAGACGAGCATTGACCCTGAAGCTATTCGGCTGAACAATCGCGGCGTGGCGCTGATGGGCCAGCAGTTTACCGACCGCGCAGCCGAGAGCTTTGATGCGGCCGTGAAGCGCGACCCCAGGTTTGCGCAGGCTGAAATCAACTACGGCATCGCGCTGCTCACCCTTCAAAAGCTCGACGAGGCCCAGAAAGCGCTGCAGGCTGGTGTCGCGCTCGACCCGAACAGCGCGCAGGCGTGGTACAACCTTGGGCTGGCGCAGCACGCAGGCAACGATCTGGATGGCGCGCTCAAAAGCTTTCAGCAGGCCGCGAAGCTCGACCCCCACGATGCCGATTCGCTCTATTTTGTGGGTGCCTGCTACAAGGAGCTGAAGCAATACGATAACGCGATTGCCGTTTTCAGGCAGGCGCTTCAAGTCAATCCGGTTCACGCCTCGGCAGAGTTCGGTCTTGCGCAATCGCTGCAACGCTCGGGAAAGATCGACGAAGCGCGCGAGCACTTCAAGCGGTTCCAGCATCTCACCGGCGCCAAGATTTCATCGGCGATCAGCCTGGCCTACGGTGAGCAAGGACGCCTTTCGACCGCGACTGCTGTCGAGGAGCCGGAAACCAGGCAGAGTGCGATGATTCCGGTCAAGCTGATTGCCGAGCCGATGACGCCGAGCACAAGCGCATCGGCGTGGACCACCACCGGCGGGGCCTGCATGATGGACGCGACTGGGTCGGGCAGCATGGACCTGATCCTGACGCAAAGCGGCCCGCAGGCGATTCGCATTCTGCATCCGGCAGGCGGTAAGTATGAAGACATCGATGTTGCACAGGCGGGACTCAACATTGCCGGCCACGCGGTTGCCTGTACAGTTGGTGACTTCGACGCGGATGGGCTCAACGATCTGGCCGTGGCGCTCGATGATCGCGTACTGCTATTCAAGAACCTTGGCCATGGCATGTTTGAAGACGTTACTGCCAAGACGGGAATCACGCCGCGCAACCGTCCTTCCGGCATTACGTTCATCGACTACGACCACGATGGCGATCTGGATCTGTTTCTGACCGGCGCTCCGCTGACGGCGGGCAGCGAGGCCAACGTGCTTTGGCGAAATAACGGCGATGGCACGTTTACTGAGCAGACGAATGAGACTGGTCTCGGCGGCGCGAGCCCGACATCGGCTGCGATTCTTACCGATTACAACAACGATCGCGCTGTCGATATTGCTGTCGCCGGCGGTGGCGCTGCGCCAACGCTGTACATGAATCCGCGTGAGGGTGAATATCCGGCAGCTCCTCTCTACACTGAACAGCTGCCCGCAACCACCGGCATTGCCGTGCTCGACTTCAACAAAGACGGCTGGATGGATATCGCCGTGACCCACAGCGGCGCGCCGGGGATCACGCTGTGGCGCAATGTTGAAGCGCCCGACCACATGGGTCGCCGCTTTGAACGCGTCGATCTGCCGTTGCATGATGCTATTCGCGGCTGGGGGCTGACGCCCGTCGACATCGACAACGATGGTTGGATCGATTTGGCGGCGATTGTCGAAACGAAGTCGGGTCCCGAGGTCCGAGTGCTGCGCAACCGCGGCGACGGCACATTTGAAGATGTGAGTCACGCACTCGGGCTCGACGCTGTGAAACTGCACGACCCGCGCGGGCTGATGGCCGCCGATGTGGATGGCGATGGAGCGGCCGATCTGATCGTGACGCAGATGGGCGCGCCGCCTGTGCTGCTGCGCAACCACGGCGCAAACAAGAATCATTTTGTGCGGCTCGATCTCGCCGGCCTGGCCGACAACAAGACCGCGATCGGCGTGAAAGTTGAGGTGTTCGCGAGCGGGCTGTGGCAAAAGTGGGAACTCGCAAGCTCCTCGGGCTACGAGACTCAATCGGCGCCGCAAATTCTTGTCGGCCTCGGACAGGCGACCTCGATCGACCTGCTCAGAATTCTTTGGCCCACGGGCGTACTGCAGGACGAAATCGATCTGCCCCACACGCAGGTGATCGCGATGAAAGAGGCCGATCGGCGCGGCAGTTCGTGCCCGGTGGTCTTTGCGTGGGATGGGCATCGATACAAATTTGTCACCGACGTGATCGGCGCTGCGGTTGTGGGCCATTGGTTCACGCCCACGCAGCGCAATATTCCCAACCCCGGTGAGTGGATCAAGATTGATGGCGGCAATGTGGGTCTTGTAAGCGGCAAAGTGAGTGTGCGGTTCATGGAGCCGATGGAAGAGGTGAACTACACTGACCAGCTTCGCCTGGTCGCGGTCGATCATCCCGCGAGTGTTGAAGTGAATCCCGACGAGCGGTTTCTCGACAATCCGCCGTTTGCCTCGGGCCGCGTGATTGCCAGCGAAGGCGCTCGCTTGCCGCTGGGCGCGTGGGATGGCGAAGGCCACGACGTGCTCGACACATTGAGCCGCCGCGATCACAAATTCGCTTCAGGATTTACGCCACTGCCGTACGATGGCTTCGCGAGTCTCCATGCGCTGACACTTGATCTTGGCGAGGTGAAGGCAGACGCCCCGCTGCATCTGCTCATGACCGGCTACGTGAACTACTTCAGCGCAACCTCGCTCTACGCAGCGTGGCAGGCTGGCGTAAAGCCCTTGTCACCCTATGTTGAAGCGCAACTGCCCGATGGATCGTGGCAACGCGTTGCCGGCGAAGCGGGATTCCCAGCGGGGCTCGAGCGCACCATCGTTGTCGACCTTACCGGCAAGCTGCCCGCAGGCACGAGGCGAATCCGGCTGATGACCAACCTGCAGATTTACTGGGACCAGGTGCTGATCGATCAGGCTGCGAACGCTGAAGCGCGCACAACCGAGATGCCTCTTACGACGGCGACGCTGCACTTCCGCGGATATCCGAAACAGATTGAAGGCGCGAGCCCCGGCGATCTTGACTACAACTACAACCTCGTCAGCCTCACCGGGCCGTTCCAGCGCGAACGCGGCAACTACACGCGCATGGGCGACGTGACGCCGCTGCTGAAATCCGCCGACGACCGTTTTGTGGTCTTCGGAAGCGGCGAGGAGATTGCAGCCGAGTTCGATACTGCGCAACTGCCCGCACTGGCCGCCGGTTGGAAGCGCGACTACTTTTTCTACGCCAACGGATTTGTGAAAGATATGGACTGGTGGGATGCGTCGCCCTTCACCGTGTCGCAAATGCCTTTCCACGGCATGAGCACCTACCCCTATCCGAACAGCGAAAAGTATCCGGACGACGCCGGCGCGCTGGATTATCAGTTGAACTGGAATACCCGCTTTGACTCGGGCAATCCGGTGCATTTGCATTGGTTCGACTATCTGGACCGGCCATCAACACCAGCGGACGATCATGCGCCGCAATTGTCGCCGGGGAATAACTGATGGGCGAATCGGAAGCGGAACTTGTTCTGTTGCCGGCAGTACGGCAACTTGAATTGTTGCGTGGCGGCAAAATTTCTGTTGCGGAACTAGCCGAAGCGCATATTCGGCAGGTCGAGCGCCTCGAACCGCAACTGAATGCATTTGCCGATTTCGGTTCGGAACGCGTGCGAACGCAGGCAAAACTGCTCGATGCATTTGATGGCGAGCGCGGGGCGCTTCACGGCCTGCCGGTCACGGTCAAGTCTTCGATTGCCACTGCTGGTTATCGATGCGAAATCGGCAGCCTGCTGCATAGGGGCGACATTCCGCGCGAAGATGCGGTGGTGGTGGCACGGCTGCGCGCGGCGGGAGCGCTGATTCTGGGAACTACCAACTGCCCCGAGTTCCTGATGGCTTACGAGACTGCGAATCTGCTGCATGGGCGCACGAACAATCCGTGGGACCTGGAGCGCTCGCCGGGTGGTTCGAGCGGTGGCGAGTCGGCGGCGATTGCAGCGGGGCTTTCGGCAGCGGGCCTGGGCAGCGATAGCGGCGGATCTGTGCGCGTGCCGGCTCACTTCACCGGCATTTGCTCGCTCAAGCCGACACCGGGCCGCATTCCGGGGCGCGGTCATCTGCCGCCGTGCGTGGGACCGTTTTCGATTCTCGGCGCAATGGGCCCCATGGCGCGAACTATGGCCGATGTGCAATTGATGTTTCGCGCGCTCGCAGGCCATGATCCTGCCGATCCGGTGAGTCCGCCGATTGAACTGCGAGAGCCAAGCCTCGACGATCTGCGCAGTTACACCGTCGGAGTCTTTGCCGACGACCGACTTGTGCCGGTGACAAGGGAAACCCGAGCGGCTGTTGATGCTGCGGCCCAGGCTTTGCGCGAAGCCGGCTTCCGTGTCGAGCCGTTTCGGCCGCGCACTCTCGAGCAACTGCGCAAACTGTGGTGGAAGTTTTTTGTGCAGTGCGGCGCCATGTTTTATGAGCCTGAGATTCGCGGCAAGCGCGACCGGCTCAGCCCCATCTTCAATGAGTTTTTGTCGATCGCGGAAGCGGCCGGCCCGCTCACATCCACCGAGTTGTTAAACGCATGGGCCGAGCTTGACTTGCTGCGCGCAATGACTCTCGAAGAGATGAAGGACCATCCGGTGCTGCTTTGCCCGGTGGCCTCGGTTCCGGCCTTTCGCCATGGCGAGCGCAGCTGGACCATCGACGGCCAGACGGTCGAATATCTCGACGCCTGGAGCTTCACGCAATGGTTCAACGCACTTGCCTGCCCGGCCGCGGTGGTTCCCGTTGGCTCCTCGCCTGAGGGGCTGCCCATCGGAGTACAGATTGCAGCGCGACCGTTTGAGGACGAGATTGCTATCGGCATCGCCGCGATTGTCGATTCAGCCTTCGGCTATCGGCCGCCGCCGATGGCTCGTTAACCGCTCGGGCGTAAAGACAAGCTTTAGACGACTGCAAGAGAAGAACTCAAACGCCCTATTGTGCGCTGCATCACACGTGTTGCCCCAAATGCGTCCAGATCAATCTTTCGATTGAGGCTGCGCGTAACTTCCCCGACCTACACTGAGGCTTCCCCGGATTGGAGCACGCGGGTGCGCGAAAGCTGGCACGATCGGTTTGCCGACACCCCCGACGTTCTCAAGAGTGCATGGCGCCAACAGGCGGTTGTGCCAGTGCTCGACTTTGAGATCGGCGGGAGCAAGTTCATCACCATAGCTGGGCCCTGCTCGGTTGAGACCGAGGCTCAGCTTATGGCTACGGCTGTTAGTGTTCGCCGGTCCGGCGCGCGCATTCTTCGCGGGGGCGCATTCAAGCCTCGCACTTCTCCCTACTCATTTCAGGGGCTCGGTCTTGAAGGCCTCAAGCTGCTGGCCCGCGCGCGCAGTGAAACGGGCCTGGCCATCGTAACCGAGGTGATGTCTGAAAGCGACGTAGACCTGGTGGCCGAGTATGCCGACATTCTGCAGATCGGTTCGCGCAATATGGAGAACGATGCGCTGATTGCGGCCGCGGCGCGAACGGGCCGGCCGATGCTGCTTAAGCGCGGGCTGGTGGCCACCGTCGCCGATCTTTTCAGGGCAGCGCAGATCGCGCTCGAAAACGGCAATCCCAACGTCATTCTCTGCGAGCGCGGCATCCGCACGTTTGAAACAACGTTGCGAAACACATTCGATGCCGCGTCCATCGCGCTTATCAAGCAAGTGTCGCATCTGCCGGTGATTGCCGATCCCAGCCACGCGACGGGCTGCCGTGGCCTGGTTCCCGCGGCCGCGCGCATTGGGGTTGCCGCGGGCGCCGATGGGCTCATCGTTGAAGTTCACCCCGATCCGGATACGGCCTGGAGCGACGGCGATCAGTCGCTCGATTTTGAGGAATTTGACACAATGATGACCTCACTGGCTCCGTGGATTGCACTGCGCGAAGACGACATGCGGGCAAGCGCCGCCGCCGATCTCAATGCCGCGGAGGTGGCGGGATGAGGTTGCCCCTCGGCGTTGTCGCGATTGCGGCTTTGATTGCTGCGCTAAACGCAAGGTGTGCGCTCTCTGCGGATTTATCACACGCGGCGTTGCCCGACGTAGTCGTGACTGCTGCCCCCAGCTATCAACCCCCGGCGGCTCTTCGTGGCGCGGAGCGGTTTCCAAAAGGGGCGCAACTGCTGCTGATCCACGAAGGCAGCGCAGAGCCGCTGGCGCCGCAATTCTGGGCTACTGCAGATGCAAATGTTTCGTTTGACGGCCTGCGCGTTCTGTTCGCCGGTAAACAAAACCAAAGCGATCACTGGCAGATATGGGAGATGGCGCTGCGCAGCCGCACTCCGCGCCTGGTTTTCGCCGGCTCCGACGATGCGATCCGGCCGATGTACCTCTCTTCAGGGCAATTCATCTTGGCCCAGCGCACCGCATCGGGATTTCAGATCCTCGTCGCCGGCGCGCAATCCAGTGAGCCGTTCGCGCCCATTGACGCCAATGCGGGAGCCAAGCTGCTTCCGCTTACCTATCTGCCAGCAAGCGCCGTTCCCGACGATGTGCTGCTCGATGGACGAATTCTCTTTGAATCATTTTTTCCGCTCGGCTCGGGATCGACACCCGAGGAATTCCTTGTTTACGCCGATGGCTCTGGCGTTGAGTCGTACCGCTGCGATCATGGGCGAGCGCGCTGGGGCGGCCATCAGCTTGCTTCGGGAGATGTGATATTCACTCACGGCTCGTCGCTGGCAAGGTTTACGTCGCCGCTCGCGCGCGAAGCGCCGGTAACAGCGCCGCGCAGCGACTATGCCGGTTCGATAGCAGAAACGCCATCGGGAGAGTGGCTGGTGAGCTTGCGCCTCGCTGGCGGCGCACACTTTGCACTGAGATTGATCGCGCCCGGCACGACAACCATACGGTCCTTCTTCGCGCGGCCCAATAGCGATCTGGTCGAGCCGGTGCTGGTTGCGCCGCGCAGCCGGCCGCATCGCCATCCCTCGGGTTTGCACCCATGGAATTACGCCAACATGCTGGTGCTCGATTCGCGCCTCTCGCGTGAAGGCGATTTGAAAGCTGCGCCCGCATCGGTCCGGCTTGAGACGCTCGATGCTGAAGGCCGCGTCACCTCCAACGGCACAGCGCCGGTTGATCCGGATGGTTCATTTTTTGTGCAGGTACCGGGCGACCGGCCTATTCGTTTTGTTTTGCTCGACCAGCACGGCAAAGTGTTGCGCCAGGAGCACGGCTGGTTCTGGATTCGCGCAGGCGAGCAGCGCATTTGCGTTGGTTGCCACACCGGACCGGAGCGCGCATCTGAAAATCGCGTCCCTGCCGTCTTGATGCGCACCACCACCCCATTCGATCTGACCGGCGCAAAGACCACAACGCAGGCGTCGGCGAGCAAGGGCAACTGATATGAAACGCTTTTCTTTTTTGTTGATCGGCAGTTTATTCGTGGCGCAATACGCAGCAGCGCAAACCGCGCCCGCCGCTCTATCGGCCGTTGCAGCGGCAGTCCAGGCCGACGCCACCGCGCAATCACCTGCCGCGGCAGCCACGTCGCCCGCGAGCCAGTCCACTATCAAGTTTGAAGACGCAACCGCCAACGCGGGCATCGACTTCACCGATAGTTTCGGCTCGGCAAAGTTGGGATCGTTGCTCGAGGGCACCGGTGCGGGCTGTCTCTGGTTTGACTACAACAATTCGGGCCTGCTCTCGCTTTACGTTGTCAGCGGACGCCCGCTTGACGATTCGATGCATCCGTTTCCGCTCAAGGTGAAGCCGAATCCGCCGCCGCACAATCATCTTTACCGCAACGAGGGCAATGGCCGCTTCACCGATGTGACCGACCAGGCGGGTCTCAATCCCGATATGTATTCCGTCGCCGTCACCGCGGCCGACTACGACAACGACGGCAACCAAGACCTGCTGGTGACTGGCTACGGCAAGGTGGTTCTCTACCACAACGACGGCAACGGTCACTTCACTGATGTGACTGCGAAGGCGGGTATCAAGGTCGACGGCTGGGCTATCAGTTCCACCTGGCTCGACTACGACAAGGACGGCTGCGTTGATCTGTTTGTGGGACGCTACGTGAAGTTCGACCCCACCTACCGCGCCTTTTATGCGCCCACGAATTATCCTGGGCCGCTGGACTACGAAGGCGAAACCAACATGTTGTTCCACAACAACTGCGACGGAACGTTTACCGATGTGACGGAAAAGTCGGGCATCGGCGGTTATGTGGGACGCGAGATGGGCGTGACGGCGGGGGACTTCGACAACGATGGATGGGACGACATCTACGTGGCCAACGACCGGACAGAAAACTTTCTCTTCCACAACAAGCACGATGGAACGTTTGAGGAAATTGGGAACGACACGGGCACGGCCTTCGGGCAGAATGGCGAATCGACTTCGTCGATGGGGCCGGTGTTTGCGGACTTCGAGGGACGCGGACTGCTCGACCTGTGGGTTACCGACGGCCACTACAACCGCTTTCTGCGCAACACCGGAAAGCTGAGCTTTGAAGACGAGGGCGCATCAAACGGTGTCTCGCAGGCCAACGCGCAATATGTGAGTTGGGGCACGGGCATCTACGACTTCGCGAACGACGGCCAGCTTGACATCCTCATCTTCCACGGCGGCCTCATTCATCTCATCCCGCAGGAGCACTCGCTGTTTCGCGGCCTTGAAAGCGGGCAGTTCGAGGATGTCTCCCGCGAAAGCGGTGCCGTGCTGAGCAATCGTACGGTAGCCCGCGGCGCATGCTTTGCCGACTACGAGAACAACGGCAAAGTCGGCGCATTCGTGGTTAATCTCGGCGCAAAAGCAACCCTGGTGAAAAATGTCTCAACCGGCACGGGCCACTGGATCGCGATCAAGCTTGTTGGCGGCATGCGACCAGGGGATCGCAACTTTGCCCCCGGATCGCCCGCTAAAAGCAATCGCGACGGTATTGGCGCGCGCGTTGAAATTGTTGCCGCAGGCAAACGCCAAACAGCCGAGCGCGTTGCGTCGAGCGGCTATCTCTCGCAGAACGATGGCCGCCTGCACTTTGGGCTGGGCGCTGCGGCAACTGTCAATCAAATCACTGTGCGCTGGCCAAGCGGACGCGTGCAGACGCTCACCAACCAGGCCGTAGACCAGATCCTCACAGTCGAGGAGCCTAAATGAACGGCGCCCTCGTCAACACGCGCAAGTTACTCCCGCACGCAGCCATCGCCATCCTGGCGGCATTCGGCCTGTGGCTGGTTGCGTTGTCCTCGCTCGCGCCCGCCACACACGCCGCGCAAGTCGAAAACGGGCTCGAGGTTTACGCATCGCCACTTGAAATCGTTGTCTCGCCCGATGGAGCTCGGCTTTACGTTCTCTGCCAGGAGAGCCGCGAAGTTCGAGTGCTTGATGCGGCAAAATACACACTTATTAAATCTATTTCCGTCGGCCACACTCCTCGCGGCATCGCGCTTTCTCATGGCGGCGATCGGCTCTATGTCACCAACTCCTGGGACGACACACTCTCGGTCATCGATACTCGGCAGTTGGCAGTGATCGCCACTTGGCCCGTTGCCGGCGAGCCTTCGGGCGTAGTCGCCGATCTCGCGGGAAAGCACATATTTGTTGCGGACCGCATCGCCAACGATGTAGCTGTGCTCGACGCGCAGACTGGCGCTGAAGAAAAGCGGCTGATGGCCGGGCGCGGAGCGAGCTACCTCGCCCTGTCGCCCGATCGCAGCCGTATCTACGCGACGCATGTCTATCCGAATCTTCCACCCGTCCGCACCGGGTTTGAAAATCGAACCCCGCCGCAATCTGAAATCACAGTGATCGACGCAGCGCGCGCCACGGTTGTCGATCGCATTCCGCTGAAGTCAATCACGGGCGTCTTTCACATGGCCTTTACTGCCGATGGCCGCCTGGGCGCCGTGGCTGAATACCATCCCAAGAACATGATTCCTCTTGCCCATCTTGAACACGGGGGCGCATTCGCCTACACGCTCACCCTAATCGGCGCCGATGTGGGCGCGCCCATTGAGATTCCTCTCGATGAGCTTGATCGCTACGCGTCGCAACCGTTTGGTGTCGTGTTTACACTCGACAAGCGCAGCCTCTACGTCTCTATCGGCGGCTCGGAGTGCGTATTGGCCATCGATGTTCAGCGCCTGCTGCATTTTGTTCACTCGCATCCGCGCCCGGCGAACAACTCGTTCGCAACCGATCTCGGGGCCAGCGGCAATTACGTGGTTGCGCGCATTCCCGTCGGCGCCAATCCCCGCGGAATCGCGATCAGCCGCGACGGCCGCTCTTTGTTTGTAGCCAACCGGCTTGACGATACCATCAGCGTCATCGATACGCGCACCAATCGCATGGCTTCGACGATTGCACTGGGCGATGGCAAACAGGTCTCGGCGATGCGCCACGGCGAGCAGACTTTTTACACCGCGCGTTACTCGTTCCAGGGGCAGATCGGCTGTTCAAGCTGTCACATTGACTCCACCTTCGACGGAATCACCTGGCAACTGGAGCCGAGTGGATTTGGCCGCGACATTGTCGACAACAAACTGCTCGAGGATATCAAGGGAACCGAGCCCTACAAGTGGACCGGCACCAATCCGAGCGTTCCCGTGGAGTGTGGGCCGCGCACAGAAAAATACTTCTGGCGTTCGGAGCAATACGACGATCGGACTCTGGCAGATCTTGCTCTTTACATCCTTGCGCTGCCGCCACGCCCAAACCGCCTGCACTCGCCCGATGACGAGCTTACTCCGCCGCAGGAGCGCGGCGAGGCAATCTTCAAGCGCGCGGTAGACAAGTTCAAAAAGCCAATTCCGGAATCGAACCGTTGCTCCTATTGCCACAGCGGGCCCAAAGGTACCAATCAGAAGCTATTCGACGTGGGGACGCGCAAGCCCAGCGACAATTCAAGCCTTCTAAAGACCCCCATGCTGACCAATATCGCGCTCACTGCACCCTATCTGCACGATGGGTCGGCGCGATCGCTCGAGGAGATTTGGACCATCTACAACCCCAACGACAAACACGGCCGCACCAACGACCTGACCAAAGACGAACTCAACGATCTGATTGAATACCTCAGGTCTAGATAGGGGATGACGCGATGAAGAAACTCTATGTAATCGCACTGCTGGTGGCCGCCGCAACTATGGGCTTTGCCGCGGGGCCACAGATGCCCCGTTTCCGTTTTGAGAACTTCACCACAGCCAACGGCCTGCCCAACGATCATGTGTTTGCCGTGCTGGTAGATGGAGACCGCATCTGGGCCGGTACCGATAACGGTCTAGGCCTCTACGAAAATGGCGAGTGGAAGACCTACTCAACAGCCGATGGACTTGCGCATAGGGCCGTGCTATCGCTCGCACTCGACAAGCGCACCGGCGACGTGTGGGCCGGCACCATGGGCGGCCTGAGCCGCATCTCGGGCGGCCGCATTGACAGCTTCACCCAGTTGAACTCCGGGCTGAGCAACGATGTTGTGTATGGCGTTTCAGTCGAGGGCGAGAACGTGTGGATCGCCACGGCCGCGGGCGCCTGCCGCCTCAACTTGCACACCAACGAGTGGTCGCTCTACAACGAGCGCAATACGCCCATGGTCGAGATCTGGTCCTATGCGGTCTCCGCTACGCCGACCATGGTCTACTACGGCATCTGGGGCAGCGGCGTGCTTGAGTACAACCAGAAGACCGGAGTCTGGGACAAGTACGACGACCCGGACGGTGAGAACGAGATAGTGCTGTTCAAAGATCAGGGACTGATTCACGAGATTGTCACTTCGGTCAGCTATATGGAGAAAGATAAAGTCTTATGGGCGGCCACTTACTTTGGCGACAGCCACTACGATGGCCGCTACTGGCACAACTTTCTCGTCAAAGACAGCGGACTTCCCTCGAACTTTACCAACGTTGTGAAGGGCGTGGACGGCAAGCGCGCCTGGTTCGGCACTGACAAGGGTCTGGCCTACTACGACGGCGTTAACTGGGCCGTCTACTGCCCATCGCTCAAAGACGGCACGCCGCAGATGACGGTGCGCGACGCACAGGGCAATGTAACTTCAGTGCCCGTCACCACCGCGCCGGCGCACAACTACATTCTGGGGATCGATTTTCAGGGAGAAGACATCTGGGTCGCCACGGCCAAAGGTTTGAGCCACGGGATTCTCGAGCGGCCCGAGCAAGCAGCAATTCATAAGGAGAGCAAACAATGAGCGCATTTGCAGAATTACTTGAAACCATAGGCCACGCGCCGATACAAAAGCGTGCGGTAACTAACCTGGGCGTGCTGAATGAAGCCTACGCCTACGCCAAACCCAGCTCGTTCTCGCGTGCCATGCGCATCGACTTGAACGGCCTAACTATCCTTCTCATCTCCGGCACCGCGTCGATTGATGAAAACGGCGTGAGCGTTCACATCGGCGACTTTCGCGCGCAGATGAAACGGACGTTTTCTAACATCACCGGGCTGCTCGAGGCCGAGGGTTGCACGTGGCACGACATTGTGCGCACCACCTGCTACCTGCGCGATATCGAGCGCGACTACGAAGCGTTCAACGAAGAGCGCACCGCTTTTTATGCGGAGCAGGAGCTTGATCCGCTGCCCGCATCCACTGGTATCCAGGCCATTCTCTGCCGGCCCGAGCTGCTTATTGAAATCGAAGCCATCGCCATGTTCCGCACAGAGAAGGCCAGTTAATCGCGAGCGCGGAACTTGCGAAAGAGAAGGACTCGTCATGCGTAGATTGTTATTGATTCCTGCTTGTCTGTGGGCTGTCAGCGGCGTTTTGAGCGGCGCCGCGCAGACCACGGCGAGTGGCGCCACTCAACCTGCGCACGTTTGCGAGTGCGGCGCGCACCCGCCAGGGCCTCCGCGAGATCGCATGGTTGTGCCCTATGCGGGCGAGCCGGCCGACATGGTGCCCTACTCAAAGTTTGCAGCGCCCTACGACACCAACTACACGCGCCCCAATATCTATGTCGGCGCGGCACGCGATATTCCCGAGCCCAAGGGCTTGACCGAAATACGCATTGGCTTCTTCGGGCCGATCGAGAACAACTCGGAATCGGTTCTCGGATTGCGCATGCTGCACGGCGCGCAGATGGCCATCGACGAGTGGAATGTGCGCGGCGGTTACGGCGGCACGCCCTTCAAGCTAATGCTGCACAACGACTACAACAACTGGCAGGCAAAGGCGGTCTATGGCGATGTCCGGCCTACCGACCCAGCCATCTGGGGCTCGGCCTCCGATGAGGCCGTTAAGATGGCCTACGACGAACAGGTCTGGGCGATCTTCGGCTCCATCAGCTCCGAGTCAACACACATTGCGCTGCGCGTGGCCCTGCGCGCGGAACTTCCGGTCGTGAGTTCGGCCAACAGCGATCCCACGGTTCCAGAGACTACCATTCCGTGGTATTTCGGCACCATGCAGGATGACCGGCAACAGTATCAGACGCTGGCTCGCCGCATCTATACCGAGCTTGGATTGAAGCGCGT
>JBEKCW010000003.1:0-43038 GCA_050014675.1 Occallatibacter sp.
GTCCCCCGGCGAAACCAAGTTTTTGAACTGACCGTAGCTGTACGGATCCTGGAACGCAGAACCCATGTACCACTCGTCAACTTGATTCACGCCAATGACATTCCCGACTGCCTTGGACATGGTGTAGCTCAAGTCCATGGACAAGCCGCTTCCGAGTCTTTTCTTGATTTCGGCAACTACTCCGTTGTAGGCGGAGTTGCCGCTAGGGTTGCCCGTTACAGCCAACATACTCCCCCAGCAGGCATGCGCCTGCGGCTGAGGAGTGATCGCGGACTCAGCGGAATATCCTCCACAGCCGCCGTTCATCGTAGTCAGAAACGGGTACCAGGGCACCCCCGCGGCAACGGCGTTCGCCTGACTGGCAATGTTATCCCCCGCATGGCCGCTCATGAGCAGCGGATAGTATTCGCTCCAGGTGGGATAGTTCTGTGGGTACAAACTTCCGTCGTGCAGATCGTAGCCCACGTTCCCCATGTAACGGACGTCGATTACCGTATTCTCGTTCAATCCATACTCAAAGCCCAGGTTCCAGTTCTGCGTGCGGCCAAGCTTGAGCGTGTCGGGAGTGACATACCCTTGTCCCCAGCCGAAATCGTTGGCATTTGGGTTCTTAGCCGCCGGGATCGGTACGCCGGGATAAACGTTCGCGTCCCACTGGAAGGAGGGATCGACATTGGAAGCGCCGGGCGCTGAATTATTCGCGCCAAAGCAGTTGAAGCAACCCTCACTTTCATACGGGACTCCACCCCACATGTTCTGGCCGATCGGAACGTAGAACAGACCCCATGCTCCGCGCAGAACCAGTTTAGGAGAAAGCTGATATGCGGCGCCCACGTGCGGACTGAAGAGACGGTAATCCTCGTTCGTCTCGAAACTGCCCCCAGGGTTGGCCAGATAAGTGAAATTGCCCAGGAGTCCAGGATTGCCTCCCGCCGCTACCCAGTTCGGATTCTGCGCGGTTAAGTCCCAGTTTGACCAATCGCCGTTCTTTTCATGCAGCCTGCTATTTACGTCCCAACGCAGGCTGAAGTTCAGAGTCAACTTGCGGGTGGCCATCATTTGGTCAGAAGCAAACATGTCGACGCCCTTACGGGTGGTGTCCGATCCTTTTGTGACACCCTGACTGGCCGAGGCGGTTTCCCCCAGCATCATGTTCGCGAGGCCATACCCAAGGCTATTCGAGACATTCGAGTTATTTGCGACAGCCTGAGGCAGGCCTGTCAGGTCGTTGAAGCTGTAACTGAGAATTCCCCCCGGATTTTTATTGAGCTGATCGTATGCGGTGAACTCGCCGCCGAACTTCACGACGTGCTTGCCATACACCCATGACACGCTGTCCTTCATACGCCACTGCTGCCAGCGTATGTCGTCCATGAAGTCCTGGCCGACCGCGGATTGCCCGACGCCGAGAGTTGATGCATAGCTGA
The DNA here is from genome assembly GCA_050014675.1 of Occallatibacter sp. Classification (GTDB taxonomy): domain Bacteria; phylum Acidobacteriota; class Terriglobia; order Terriglobales; family Acidobacteriaceae; genus Telmatobacter. The sequence continues at coordinate 1,428 of JBEKCW010000003.1, forward strand.
GGTTCGGGTAGAGACTCCCTGCTTCTGCGGCAAAGGCGCTGCCGTCAGGCGCAGGCGTAACATCGGCCTTGTTATTCCAGTTAAAAGCAATGATGGCAGTGTTCACCACTGTTGGCTTGAGAGTGTAATTGTCTGTGAGGTGAATGGTTGCAAATTTCTGCGGGGCGCCCTGCGCATCTGCAAAGGGGCCTCCTGTGGACGAACCGCGCTGCCAGAGATTGCCGCCGTTGTGGTTTCCGAGGCCCACACTTTCGCTCTTGGCCCAGTCGATCGAGCCGCTTACGTGGTGCTTCTCTGAGAAGTTGTGGTCCAGCTTGGAGTCGAGGTTCTGGACTTCGTTCGTGCTGCCGGTGAATCCCCAGTAGTTGTTGATCAGGTTTGAATTGGTGGGAGCGTAGTCTTTCTTGTAGATGTTGATGATGCCCTGCGACTGGGCGCTTATGCTGGCAGATGGGATGATGTTGCCGGCAAATACCGTGCCTGGATCTGCCGGGTTGAAGATGGCTCCGTAGTAGATGGGATTCCCAACCGCATCAAGGTACCCGGTGGGGCAAGGCTGGCCGGCGGATGTGTAGGTGGCGCACGAACCAGTGCCGCCAGTTGCTGCGTTGGCCGTGAGACCGGCCACGCCGCCATAGGTGAGCAACTGACTGAAGTCACCGTTCAGCATGCTGGTGGTCGGGACCGTGGCCTCGTTGGCGCCCCAGGCCATGGTGTTCTGGTTATAGCGTTCGTAGGCGCCGAAGATGAACGTGTGGCGCTTCCAGATAGGCCCTCCCGCACTGAAGCCCCAATCATGCAGTCGATCGAGGGGCCTGCGATAGAGCTGCTGGTACCCCTCCACCGCAGGGGTTGTCGAAGTAGCCGCAACGGCTGTTGGGCATTGTCCGCTGGAACTCGCGCCCTGCGCATTGCAGTAGGCCATCCAGTAGTTGTTTGACCAGTTATTGGCATCCAGAGCTTCGTTGGTCAAGAAGCCGAACGCACTGCCGTGAATCTTGTCGGTGCCCGACTTGAGTTCGTACTGGAAGGTGCCGCCGCCGGTCTGCGAAGCCTCGGCATCGATCCCGGAAGTTTCCACCTGCACTTCGCGTACCGCCTCGACGCCGGGAGATGCGTTGCCCCAGCCGGCGCTGGCCGCCGCGCCGCCCTGGTATCCGGCATCGGCGTCAATTCCATCTACCATCACGTTATTCGATTGCGTCAGTGAGTTGGCTACGCTTACCCCAGATGTGGCGTATCCCGCCATGCCAACCCCGGTATTGACGCCGGGAACAACCATTACCGCAAAGGCCTGCGCGTTGCGCCCGCCAGCGATCGAGAGCGGCAACTCATTAATCGCCGCACCTGCCACACTGGTTGATTCAGTGCCGGTGGAGGTGTCCATCACAGCCGCATCGCCCGTCACTGTAACCGTCTCGGATGTGGCGCCAACCTTGAGATCGACGTCGGCTTTCACATGTTGCGCGGCCGATACGGTGATTCCCTTACGATCAACCTGGTTGAAGCCGGCCTTCTTGAAGACCAGCGAGTAGTTGCCTACAGGAAGATTGAGGATCTCGTACACGCCACTATCGTTGGTGATGCTGCCTGTATATTGAACGTTTGTTACCGAATCGAAGATCGTGACCTGAACGCCGGTGACCGCCGCGCCCGTGGGGTCGACGACCGTTCCGCTAATCGATCCCCGATCGGTCTGTCCCCAGGAATTGGGGGAAATCATTCCCACAAATAGCATCAGAACCGCAATGTGACCAATCCTGAGATCTTTCCACCGGTGCGCCATACTTTTCATTGCTGGCATTTCAATCCTCCATGAATTTCCGTGAATCGGCCTCTTCTGCCGTGCTTTTGAATCCGCGAAAGCCCCGTATCTCTCGTTTCGTCTCTGTGGGGCTTGCCTCGTATTCAGCTTCTCGCTTCAGAAGAAACCTTTCTCCCGTCGCATCGTATTGGTACGCAACAGTTCCCATGCGACGCAAGGTCCCATACGGTCCTTCACACACCGTTAAGAAGGTAAGTGATTGAAAGCACTAAATGAATTGTTAGCTGCCTTTACGGTATGGCACTGTGCTGCAGGACCCGGCGCGTTGACAATGACCCGAGAAGGCTACTATAGTCCGACTCGACAACTCGGAGCGAACATACTGTAGAGTGACCGCCTTTAGCCGAAAACAACGGGAAATCGCGCTGGAGAGGCTCGCGGATATTCTGGAAAGCGAGTTCTTCCGCGCTAGCCAGAGGTGTTGCCATTTTCTGGAATACTCCGTCCGCTATGTTCTGGACGGCAGGCCCATTGACGAATTGAAGGAACGTACGCTTGGAATTGAGGTCTTTCACAAGGCTGGGGACTACGATACCGCGCAGGACAACATTGTTCGCGTCACTGCGAATGAGGTGCGGAAGAGACTAGCGCAGTATTACGGACATGAGCACGGCGATCGGACGCTGACAATTCAACTCCCGACGGGGACTTACGCGGCCAGTCTGCAGTGGATCGAGGAAGAACCACTCGCTCAGATCCAGGCGGCCGCAGTGCCTGAATCCGCGCCGCAGGATCCCGGCGAAGACGGTTCGAAGAAGGTTCGGCGGCGTTGGACTGCATGGGCCATCGTTATTGCCTGCATAGTCCTGCTAGGAACTCTGGCCACGGTTTCTGTGCAGAAACATATGCGTTCGACTGATGTCGTCGAGGGCGTCTGGGCGCCGATGCTGGACAGCCCGAAACCGGTCTTCATCTGCATTTCGCAACCAGTCGCCTATCGGCCTGACTCCAACATGGATTCTCCCATGGGTCCCGGTGACCATATGGTGGAGATGCCCGACGCGTTTGTTGGCACCGGGGACGCTTTTGCCTTAGGTGATATCGCCAGGCTCCTCAGCACCCGTGGCAAAGACTGGCAATTGATTCCCGGCAACTCCACCCCTTCGCAGACCCTGCTGGCCGGCCCGATCGTTCTGATTGGCGTCCATGCCAATAAGTGGACCCCGGCCATGATGGAGAGCTTGCGCTTCTACTTCGGAATCGATAATGCGATCTACGACAGATCCAACCCGAAAATCAAGTGGTCGCTCGACAATCTCAGCTCCAACTGGAAGACCAACGAGGACTTCGCCCTGGTCTCGCGCTTCACCAATCCTGGCAGCGGCCAGCCTGTGATCGTGATTGGCGGGTTGACCAACGCTGGCACCGAAGCAGGCGGAGAGTTTCTTACGAATCGGGACCTCCTCTCTGAAGCCCTGCGGAATGCTCCCAAGGATTGGCAGCATAAAAACTTCCAATTCGTGCTGCACACAAAGATCATTGGAAACACGCCCGAGCGCCCAACCGTAGTCGATACGAATTACTGGTAGCTGCGCCGTCTGCAAGTACATGGACATTGAGTCGCTCTTGACGTCGCAAGCAGAATCGGCACGGCTCTGTGACAGAGAATCCTGCATCGGTATCGCGGCCATCCAAAGAGCCAGTTTGTAGCGTGAATCTGCCAGCGACTACGTTTTCGCAGGTCTATTGACCACGCAGCACGACGGCTGCCTCCATCTGAAGCTCTAGCTCCTGCCTAAGAAGAATTGGGGAGCCGAGCTCACCCTTCACTTGTGGGGAGGTCACAGACAGGCTGGGATGGAGTGAGCGGAAAACCACATCGGAACATGCCCAAAAAGGGAGTGCTTTTAAAGTGGTTTCGCATCCGTTGCGAAGTCAGCGGGGACCTAATGATTTGCGCTCACAGCGATCACTCCCCCTGAGCGAAAAACCGGCGGCAGATTGGTCCCCATGTGTTGGCCAGTGTTAACAAATCCATTCCACATGGCCGTAAAACCTTAGAACAAGAAAGACCACATTCGGTGAGTTGCTGGACGATGCTATTGAGCACAGCCAGGGAAACACGCCGGAAGGTGGGGAGAAGCGCTACAAGTGCCGGGTCAAGTTGATCCGGGATGCATTCGGTTCGGTGCCTGCGGATTCAATTACTCCGCAGGCGCTCTCCCGTTGGTTGACGGAATGCAAAAAGGAGAACGAGTGGAGTCCGGCAACCGTGAATCGCTACAAGGCATTTTTCTCCCTCTCCTTCCGGTTGGGAATGGAGAACGGAAGGTGCCAAACAAACCCGGCCAGGCTGGTCAAGCGGCTGCACGAGGACAACGGCCGCGTTCGCTTTCTCTCTCCAGGGGAAGAGGAGCGCATTCGGGCGGTCATCCGCCAAAACCACTCCATGCACATGCCGGAGTTCGAGATTGCCCTTCACACCGGAGCCAGGCGTGGCGAGCAACACAGGCTCCTCTGGTCTGACGTCGACCTGGAAGGAAAGCGGGTCGCACTCAGGAAGACCAAGAATGGAGACACGCGGCATGTCCCGCTGAATGCGATGGCGCGTCGCGCATTCAAGGAGCTTCGGAAGGTTTCCGATGGCAAGGGCAGCGTCTTCATCGGGGAGCGCGGCCTGCCCCTGAAGAAACCGCGGTACGGGTGGGATGCCGCTGTGAAGGAAGCCAAGCTCGAGGATTTTCACTGGCATGATTTACGGCATTGCTTTGCCAGCAGTCTGGTCATGGCCGACGTCAATCTGCGTACAGTGGCGCAATTGCTGGGCCATCGCACCCTGCAGATGGTGATGCGTTATGCGCATCTGTCTCAGTCCTACGAACTGGCAGCTGTTGAGAGATTGTGTAAGACTGGCGAAGGAAACGAAAAAGAAAGTGACACCACAACTGACACCAGCGCAAAACCGAGGCTGGAAAAGGCAGCTTAAAGATGGATGTAAAGACAACAAGATACAATAGTTACTGACAATCAGGGCCTGTAGCTCAACGGTTAGAGCAGGGGACTCATAATCCCTTGGTTGGGGGTTCGAATCCCTCCGGGCCCACCATTGAATTTGCGCCGGGGGACGCCGGGGCTTGAGATGGCGCCGCGAAAAGCGTTGTGCTGCCAGCCAGGCGCGAATCGAAAAACGGCTTCTGCATATATTTCTGCCAGGCGGTGTCGCCGGTGCGGGCAGTCCACAGCTCGGCCCATGAAAGCAAAGCACTGCCCGGCTGCAAGTCTGGATCGACCTTCTGCGTTTCTGGCGTGTACTTCTTCACGATGGAGGGGTCGGCGAGCGCGCGGCAGAGAAAGCTGACTGCATCGCTGAGCCGGTGGCCGCGCTGCTCAAGCGGATAGATGTTCAGCCCCTGGCGATAAGCTAGTTCGGCGATCATGACCAGCGGCTCAATGGCAAAAGCCTGATAGTGCATGGCGAGTTCGTGGCGGGCCATCTCGTCAGGGAACGCGCCCTGGCCGTCCATCTCGCTAATGGCCGCGGCATAGGTGCGAACGCCCTGCGCGAAGAGCTTGTTGTCTCCGCTGATGACTCCGGCTGCCGTGGCGGCCAATCCGCGCCAGAAGAAATGATTGTTGGTGCTGGTGCCGGAGTTTGGTCCGCGGCTCTCACTCACTGACTTGAGCGCAGCTTTGTGCAGCCATGCAATCACGCGGTCGCGATCGGCGGTGTTGAGCCCGGGCTCGCCGCGAATGATTGAGACGGAGAGCGAGAGCGAGGCAACCGTCCAGGTGGATTGAAACCAAACCACCATGTCGTCTTTGGCGTTGTAGTCGAGCAGTGCCGCCTTGTCCTGCACCCACGGAAGCAGCGCCTGAATGACGCAGTTGGCCTCGGCCGGATCGCCGGTCGCAAGATACTTATCCGCGCCCTGTGCCGCGATCTCCTGGATTTTGTAATAGGGTTCTGAGAGCTGGTGCTCGAGCGGATTGAGTTCACCGTGGCTCCCGCTTTGGTAGCGCGAGGGAATGTCCTGGCCATGAGGGGGCGGCGCGGGAAACGGAGTACCGACGCAGCCTTTAAGGTTTGCGAGGGCGTCACGGAGCACCGGATTCTGCGCGTTCCCGAGAACCTGTCGGCGCGCCGCTACATCGAGAAACGAAGCGTTGGGATCTTTAACCACGAGCGAGGTTTCAGCGCATAAAGCGCCAGGCGCCAGCTGTAGAAGCAGGAACGCAGCGAACCCCGCGAACGCCGGTCGTTGCAGGCGACGGTCACTAAACCGCTTTCTTTCAAGGGAACTGACTCCGACTTTCATGGCAACCCTCCGTCGCCGGGGATTCAATGCACACCTGATTTTACGACCGGGACGAGATTGGAGTTGGATCGGGGCCAGGTAGCCGGAGTCCCTGAAAAGTTTGGCGGTAGAGACGGACGTATCAATATCGAGCTATACTGCGGCATCGGCCGGTACCAGGATGGCGCCGGCCGATTGGCGTCTTTCGGTTCCAGTGGCCATGGCACGAACCGAGATCGCCGGGAAACGGCAGGTGGATACAGGAGATTCACCTTTGTGGCCGGGCAACGCCACCATAACTTAGAACGTCATTAACAAAACAGGAGGGTCCGATGAAGATTACCGACTCGATTGCAACGGTGTTGAAGCACAAAGGGCCATTCAAGCTTTTGGCGATCGCGCCGGAGCAATCCGTTTACGAGGGTCTGGAGCTTATGGCTCAATACGACGTCGGCGCTCTGCTTGTTCTCTCCAACGACAAGCTGGTCGGGATTCTTTCGGAGCGCGATTACGCCCGCAAAGGAGTGCTCCGGGGCCTCCACTCCAAAGAGACGCTGGTGAGCGAAATTATGACCAGCCCGGTTGTGTCGGTTTCGCCCCAGCAAACCGTTGACGATTGCATGACCATCATGGCCGACCACGGTTTTCGCCACCTGCCGGTGCTTGAGGGCGACAGGGTTGTGGGCGTGATTTCGATCGGCGATATGGTGAAGTGGGTGATCTCAGGGCAGGAACACACCATCCAGGCGCTCGAGGGTTACATTGCCGGAGCCTATCCGGGATAACGATGGCGCGATGAATGGGGCGGCGTGATTCGAGGGCGATGGCATGCACGCCGCATCCTGACATTGCACGCCCCTGACAACTTATAATCTGCGCAGGACGGCTTGCGGCATTCGCGACGTTCCCCTCAGGCCTTCTATTTTTCCCTACAAAGCGAGATATCCATTTGGCACGTGAGACTGTTACCGCGCGTCTTGAGCAAAAAATCTGCATCTCCGAAGTCGCCGAGTGCTACCACTTCGACTTTGCGGTCGACGGCATGGAGCACTTTCACTTTATGCCGGGCCAGTTTGTTTCTGCCGTTGCGCCCGACCAGAACGGCAAACAGCAGACGCGCGCCTACTCCATCGCGTCGGCGCCACGCGGCAACCACTTCGATCTTTGCGTGAACCGTGTCGAGAACGGGTTCTTCTCAAATCATCTCGCCGACCTCACCGACCTGCCGCCGGGCGCTACGGTCCAGATTCACGGGCCGCATGGGCACTTTGTGCTTCATGAGCCCGTCACCGATTCGATTCTGATTGCAACGGGAACGGGCATTGCGCCCATGCGCGGCTATGCGCAGTGGCTTTTCCCAGAGGGCGGTCCCGACCGCAGCCAGGGCAAAGAGATCTGGCTCGTCTACGGCACCCGCCACGAAACCGATATTTACTACCAGGAAGAGTTCGAGGCGCTCGACGCGAAGCATCCGAACTTCCACTACCTGCCCACACTGAGCCGATCGCTGGACAGCTGGACCGGCCTGCGCGGCTACGTGCAAGACCACGTTTCGCGAATTATTCGGGAACGCGCCGAAAAACTTGGCCAGCCGCTGCCTGTGCCGCCCGTCGATCCCGCGACTCCGCCGAACGAGTTGAACTTCGACATCTACGCCTACATTTGCGGCCTCAACTTTATGGTCTCAAGCGTTCGCGAGGCACTGACAAATTTCGGCTGGCACCGCAAGCAGATTGTGTTTGAGCGGTACGACTGAGGCGTCTATCGGAGCGGCCGCAACGCGCTCAATGCGCGAACAAGCTCAGCGGCACGGCCTCACCCATTGCCTTGTAGCCTACAGGCGAAGGATGCAGATGATCTCCGCAATCGAAGGCCGGTAGAAGCCGGTCGGAATGCTGAGGATCGCGCACCACCGCATCGAAATCGATCACCCCGTCAAAGTGTCCCGCGGCGCGAATCCACGCATTAACGGCCTGCCGGTCAGCCTCGTCGGATGGAAGAGGATGATAGTAGTCCGACCCGCCGTAGGGTGTGATGGTTGCGCCAAGGATGCGAATGCCGTGAGCGTGGGCGCGTACGATCATTTGCGCGTAGGCTGCCTCAATGTTTGCCACCATCGCCGCGTGAGCTGCGGGAGACGAGTCGCCATTGAGGCTCAACCCGCCCAGATCGTTGACGCCCTCATAGACAATCAGCCATTTGACGCCGGCCGGGGCCAGCACATCGCGGTTGAATCGCGCCAGAGCATTGGGTCCGAGGCCGTCCGTAAGCAGATGATTACCGCCGGTGCCGCGATTGGATACGGCAATATCGCGCGTCGCGGGCGAGCTTTCAAGATGCGCCGCAAACGCGTCGGTCCAGCGATCGTTGCCGTTGGTGGGGGCTGCATGGCCATCGGTGGTCGAGTCGCCGAGCGCGACCACGGTTCCGGCGCCCGGGGCATTATCGATCACATCGACCGCCGTCACCTGGTACCAATGTTCGACGTGCCTGGCATCAGGTAAATCGGCGGCCGACACCTGGTCGCCGTGAACGTAATAGGTGGTCGCCCGAGAGCCTGGATGCGAAGTTTCACGCGATGGCGGATTGTCGAGGTGATAACTGACTGCAACGCTACCGAGGGCCTCAACGGGGAATTGGATCGGGTCAGAAACCATTTCCGCTCCGGGAGGCACAATCACATCGCTCTGGCCCGAAAACGTGAGCGCCTTATCGGTGGCAACGTCGATGGCCGCGGACGAAAGCGAAACCGGCCTGGCGATATGGACAGATGTGAAATGCAGCGCCTGAATTCCAAACGCGTTGGTGAGATGCACGCGCAGCGTGGCGCCGCCAACGGAGAGGTGAAAGATCTGGCGTACAGTCGCGTCACGCAGATCGTCGCCGGACAGCGCGTTCTGCGGTTCGGGAATCTGTTGCGATGCGCCCCAGGTTTCAATCCACGTGGCCGCGGGGGTCTCTGCAGATTTCGCTTTCGTCTTTGCCGGGCTTTGCGCGACGGCGGCCAGCAACACAGCACCGCACATTGAAACCAGTCGAAATCCACGTGCATGCATTACGTTTCACCGTTTAAGATCGAATGCCGAAGTAAATCGCTTTGTACAAAATCGCACCAAGAATACCATCTGCGAGGGAAAATGCGCGCCATCTGCAAATCGTCACTCATCCTGCTTGTCTCGCTGCCTGCCGCGTTGGCAGCGCAGAATCCTTCGCAGCCGGTGCCGGTGAATTTCACTGCGGAGCAGGATCACCAGAACATGATGGATCAGCTCGGCATCAAGGCATTGCGGCCGGGGCCGAGCGGCAACGAGAACGCGCCCAACCACGCCAATTACGACGAGTCTAAGGCCAACCCGTATCCCAATGTGCCCGATCCCCTCACGATGAATGACGGACGCAAAGTAACAACAGCGAAGATGTGGTGGGACGAGCGGCGTCCGCAGATCGTGGACATGTTCGAGAAAAACGTTTATGGCCGGATACCGAACGATGTCCCCAAAGTGAAATGGACAGTGACAGCGGTAGACCACGAGTTCCTGGGCTTCAATCCCGTGACGGCGAAAGACATCGTCGGAGAAGTGGATCACTCCTCGTACCCGGCGATCAGTGTGAAGATTCACATGACACTGGTGACGCCTGCAATGGCCCGCGGTCCTGTGCCGGTGCTGATTATGTTTGGCCCCACGGGGTTTCCGAATCCCAATGAGCCGCGCGGCGCCGACATGGACAAGCTGAACGATGCAATGAAGGCGGTGCTTATCCAGCAGGACCCGTCGCTCAAGCAGGTGTTTGAGTCGCACCCCGCGTGGGAGCCGTTCAGGAACTCTGCTTTCTTTCAGCCTCCGCAACTGAATGCAGACAGCGATCCGCCAAACACCTGGCAGCTGATTGCGGCGGGGTGGGGATTTGCGCTGCTTGATCCGGCCAGCATTCAGGCTGACAACGGCGCGGGCTTGACGCGTGGCATTATCGGGCTGGTGAACAAGGGCCAGCCGCGCACTCCTGAGCAATGGGGCGCATTGCGCGCGTGGGGCTGGGGCGCGGGCCGCGCGCTGGATTATTTGGAGACCGATCCAGCGGTGAACGCCAAGCAGGTTGGCATTGAAGGCGTTTCGCGGTACGGCAAAGCCGCGCTTGTAACCATGGCCTTCGATCAACGCTTCGCGATGGTGCTGGTGGGCTCATCGGGCAAGGGAGGAGCCACGCTGCTGCGGCGCAACTACGGCGAGGCGGTTGAGAGCCTGGCGGGCAGCGGCGAGTATCACTGGATGGCCGGGAATTTTCTGAAGTACGGCGCTGCCGAGGCCAGCTTCGGGAGCGGGAATCCGGGGCAGCTTCCGGTGGACTCGAACGAACTGATCGCATTGTGCGCGCCGCGGCTCACATTCATCAGTTATGGCGTGCCTGAGAAGGGCGATGCGCACTGGCTCGATCACCAGGGCAGCTTTATGGCTACAGTGGATGCGAGCCGCGTGTTTGCGCTGCTGGGCGTCAAGGGATTGGAGAACTTTGGCGACTACCGGACGGCGCAAATGCCGCCCATGAATCAGGGCGTGCTTGACGGCCAGCTTGCGTGGCGGCAACACGACGGCGGCCACACCGACGCGCCGAACATGAAGTACTTCATTGAGTGGGCCGACAAGTTTATTGGCCACGCGCCGCCGCAGTAGGCGCACTGACCACTGTTCACTGTTTACAGCTTGAACAGCTCGCGCAGGCGCTTGGTTTGTGCGCGGCTTACGGGAATCTCGGTCTGCTGCTTGTCGTTCATGCGCAGCTGATAGCTGGACTTGAACCACGGCACCACTTCGCGGATGTGGTTGATGTTGACTACGAATCCGCGATGGGCGCGCCAGAAGCTGACGGAGTCGAGCAGTTCCTGCAGCTCTTCAAGGGTACGGCATTTCGATTGCCCCTCGAAGGTGCGCGTGACGATGCGGATGACGCCCTCATCGATTGCGGCGAAACAGATCTCGGCCTGATCGACGAGCAACAGCCGGCTCTGCAACTGCACTATCAGCTTGGCCGGTTGCGCGGAAGCGCGCTCCGCGCCCTGGTTGCGGTTGAGCAGCTTCAAAAGCGCGTCGATTTGCGAGCTTGTGGGCGGCGCGTTGGTCGTGGACTCGGCGCCAGCGGCGATGCGTGTGCGCGCGCGTTCAACTGCCTCTGAGACGCGGCCGCGGTCGAACGGTTTCAGCAGATAATCGACTGCATTTACAGCGAAAGCGCGAACTGCGTACTGGTCGTATGCTGTCGCGAAGACGATCTGCGGCAGAGGCTCGCCGCCGTTGCCGCGGCGCCGCTCGGCTAGTTTTTGAATTACCTGAAAGCCGTCGAGCCCGGGCATCTGGACATCGAGAAAGACAAGGTCGGGGTGGTATTCCTCGATGAGCTCTACGGCTTCAATGCCGTTGGCGCCCTGGGCAACCACGTCAACGCCGCCGACTTCGTCGAGCAGGTACGTGAGCTCTTCGCGGGCTAGTTGTTCGTCATCGATGATCAGGGCGGAGATCGACATTGGACTGGAACACTGATTGTAGGGAGACGGACTTGGGAGGGTCAAACGTCGACAAATGCCACAGGCCTATCTAACCTCCAGTGCGGCGCGCACCTGGGTTTGAAGCCACACGCGCTCAAATTCCTCGGCTGGTAACGGGCGGCTGAAGAGGAAGCCTTGATAGGCGTGGCAGCCCAGCGTGGCCAGGCGGTCGCGCTGCTCTTCGGTCTCTACGCCCTCGGCTATGATCGACAAGCCCCTTGCCCGGCCGAGCGAGATGACAGCCTGCGCGATGGCGCTGCTGGAGATATCGCCCAGGAGGTCGCGCACGAAGGCCCGGTCGATCTTCAACTGGTCCAGCGGCAGCCGCCTGAGGTAGGAGAGCGAGGAATAGCCGGTGCCGAAGTCGTCCAGGGAGAATCGCACCCCAAGCAATCTGAGTTCTTCCATCTTGGCGATGGTTTCGTCAACATCGTCCAACAGGAGACTCTCAGTGAGTTCGAGGGTGAGGCGATGCGGACTGGCCTGCGCGCAATCGAGGGCCGAGATCACATTCTGCACAAAGCCCGGCTGGCGGAATTGCCGGGCGCTGATGTTGACCGAAATTGAGGTAGCCTGATTCGACTTTCCCCAGGCCGCGATTCTGGCGCAGGCTGATTCGAGAATCCAATTACCCAGGGGGACAATGAGCCCAGTATCCTCGGCAAGTGAAATGAATTCGCCGGGCAAAAGGAGCCCGCGACGGGGATGATTCCAACGTATAAGGCTTTCAGCTCCTATCAAGCGGTTGCAGTCGACTTGAGGCTGGTAGAACAGCACAAACTGGTTGGCTTTGATTCCGTGGCGAAGCTCGTCCTCCAAAGCGGCGCGCGCAAACACCGCAGTCTGTAGCGCCGGAGCAAAGAAGCGGATGGTATTTCGGCCGGCTGATTTTGCGTTATACATGGCGATGTCTGCCTGCTGCATGACCTCATTGGAAGTTTCGCGACAATCTCCGAAGATGGTGATGCCGATGCTGGCGCTGCTCGAGCACTCGCGGCCGACGAGGGAGTAAGGTTGCTCTATCGAGGCGAGCACCTTGTTTGCAATCGCCTCGGCCCGGGAGGCGGCATCTTCAGCGGTCTGGCCCAGGTCTTCAAGCATGATCAGGAATTCATCGCCTCCCAGTCGCGCCACCGTATCGGTTTCGCGGACGCAGGACCGGAGTCGGCTGCCGACCTCTTGCAGCAGGAGATCGCCAATTTGGTGGCCCAGCGTGTCATTGAGGTTCTTGAAGTTGTCAAGATCCACAAACAAGAGGGCCTGTTTGCGCCCGCGGCGGGAACTGACGGTGAGGGTCTGGCGCAGCCTGTCATGGAACAGCCGGCGGTTGGGCAGGCCGGTCAGGGGATCGTAAAAAGCCAGGTTCCGAATCTCGTCCTGGGCGGCCTTGGCGTCGGTGATATCCCGGGTAACGGACAGGATGGAGGGAACGCCGTCAAGATCGACTTTCGATACCGACAGCAAACCCCAGCGCAGCGCACCATCCTTGGTTCGATACGGTATCTCAAGGTTTCGGCAGACGGAGTTGAGGCGCAATTCTTCGAGCAGTCTTTGACGGTCGGCGGGATTAGCCCAGATACCGATTTCCGGCCCGGTTCTGCCAATGACTTCTTCGCGCGAGAATCCAGTGATTCTGACAAACTCGTCATTGACGTCGAGAAACTTGCCATCATCCATGCGGCAGATATCAATGGCGTCCTGGACTAACTGGAATGACGTTCGGTAGCGCAATTCGCTGGTCCGGAGGGCCTCCTGCATTGCGGCCAGCTTCTGCTCCGCAGCTCTTGACTCCGAGATATCCCGCGCAATCGTGAACAAGCATTCGCTTCCTTCAATCTCAATCAAGGTTGCGGAGAGCCGCATCCAGAAAGTCTCTCCGCTGCTTCGTCTCGACAGGACTTCCAAGTCCCGGATACTGCCATCGCGGCGCACCGCTTCGACAAAGGCCTGCCGGTCAGAAGGATTGACCCATAGGCCGAGTTCCACAGTTTTGCGGCCGATAGTTCCCTCGAGATCGAATCCATGGGAATCGAGAAAGGCCTCGTTGACGTCGAGGATGACGCCATCGTTCACCCGGGAAATCGCGACCGCATCGGGGCAAGTCTGGAAGACGGTTCTGTACCGCTCTTCGGTGACTTTGAGCGCCAGGGCGCTCGCCGCCAGCCGTTCTTCGGCGCGCCTGCGGGCGTTGATATCTTCGACCAGGACGATGAGGTGGAGGGGGCGCCCTTCAGCATCGCGCTGCACCGAGGCCGTAACTTTGACCCAGGTAAGGCTGCCGTCTTTGCGTATGTAGCGTTTCTCCCACGAGGTCACACCGCCGACCCCACTCGCCAACTGTTGCCGCACGCTCTCACTTTGGGGGTGATCCTCAGGCGGAGTGATCTGCAGCAAGGTCATGCCGGGAATCTCCTGCTGCGAATAACCAGTGATTTCGGCAAAGCGGGCGTTGCACCTGAGAAAACTGCCATCGAACGATGCATGAACGATGCCGACCGCAACCTGCTCAAAGGTGGCGCGGTAGCGCTCCTCGCTATTGCGCAGCGCATCTTCAGCCTGTTTGCGCGCGGTGATGTCCTGGATGGTGCCGCGCAACCGCACGGGGAGACCGTTCGAGTCGATGTCGAGCCGTCCATGGCCGTGCACCCAGCGCTCTTCCCGGTCTGTTTGCCTCACGATGCGATATTCCCTGTCGAAAGGTTGTCCTTTGCCGAGTACTTCTTCGGCGAGGTATGCCGCCATCATTGCCCGCTCGGAGGGAGGAATCAGGGCCGTCCAGCCGACCACCGTGTGCGGGTATTCCTTGCCGATCCCGAAAATCTCGTCCATAACCTCCGAACTGGTCCAGATGCCCGCTGTAATGTCCAGGTCATAGCTGCCGATGCCTGCAATCCGCTGCGCCTCAAGGAGCGATTCGGCGCTCTCGCGCAGGGTTTGCTCGGCGATCACGCGACCGGTGACGTCGTGGATGATGGACAGGAGCATGTACACGCCGTCAATGTAAAGGGGCGAAGAATAGACTTCCACATCCCGGACCTGGCCGTTGGCGAGCCGATGGAAAAACCGAAAGACGCTGCGTTGCTCGCGAGCAGCCTGATCCCACTCCCGCGCGACCTCTTCCTGCGGCAGGATATTAATCCGCGAGATGGGCATGCCAACCAACTGCTCGAGGGGGTAGCCGTAGAACGTTGCGGCGGCGTGATTGGCAGCGGCAATTGTCCCACCGGAAGGCTCCACGAGCAGCATCACGGAGGTGTTCTCCGCGAAAAACTTGCGAAGCTGTGCGTCCCCTTCGGCCACTGCACCGCACACACGCTTGCGTTCGGCAACGTCATCCGTGCATTCGGTCAGGTTCGAGAGAGATGTCTCAGCTTGGAGAGGCATCCTGGCCTTTCTTGATGTCGCGAGCCTGCATATTCCTCACCTGCCAGCCTGGCGGGGGCAGCAGCGATACCGTCCTCAGGAGAATCTTGCCCATGCCAGGTGTTCACCTGAGATTGCATTCCTTCTATATCGGAGAGAGTGGGAAAACTCTTACCACAAATCGCAGAACCGCTCGTCAAAATCAGATTTGTAGCGGAAAGCTGGCCAGGTTGGCTTATGCCGGGGATAAATCCCCGGCCTTTTGTTGCCCTTATTGGCGCGAGTAAACTCGCGCCCTGACAAGAGACAAAACCGACCGCCGGCATATTGAGACTCGTGGTCTCCCACCCTGGCGACAAAAGCAAAGACGTCGCGAGGATGGGGCCCACCCATTTTTTGTGCCTGATTGAGACGGGTTGATCGAGGCTTGCTTGCTGGCAGGCTTATTCGCCGCCCATTACGTGCAGGCGCGCGGGCAGGTGGTCGCTGTCCAGCTCGTGACCGCAGCGGGTGCAGTATTGGTCGCTGGTGCGGACCGTCCGGAAGCAGTTGCCGCAACTTGCCGAGAGCTGGTAGTTGCACTGCGGGCAGAAGTGGAAGTCGTTCTGCACGTGGGTTCCGCAGGCCGGGCACTCGGAAACCTGGGGCTGGCGCAACAGGAAGTAGATGACCGCGCCGATGCCGCCCGGCATCATGCAGCAGATGATGATCCAGAAGCGCATACTCATGCCGCGCCGCGGAGCATCTTTGCTGATGTAGCCGATCATGAGAAAGTAGAGCGAGGCCAGGATTCCCCAGGAGAGATTGAAGTAGATGCGGAGGCCGAGCGGGGGCCCGGGATGATGCCGCTGTGCCGGCGCCACGATCCACCAGTAGTACTCGACCAGCAGGAACGACACGGTGGCCGCAATGATCGACCATAGCGGAATCATCCGCTCGTCTTCGTTCACGCTGATAGTGGGTGGTTGGGGCATAGCCTTTTTCTCTCGTTTTCTTGAAGATTCCGATCAGGATACAGAACAGCTTATCTCTAAATCAATTGACGGATCAGGAAAAAGGGAAGTTGACGCAAAAACGTGCCGGGACGAAATAATCGCGGGATGGAAAAGCGGGGGAAGGAGATCAGGGCTCGCGGCGAAGCCAGCCGGCGACCAGCGCCGCGGCCAGAACGGCCGGCAGAAGGATGCAGACCCAGAGGCTGGTCTGGGTAGCCATATCGCTCCAATGCTCGCCGCCGATGACATCGTCGGTGACGCGCCAGACAAAGGGGCCCATGGCCAGAATGACCAGCAGGATAGACACCAGAGCCATGGCACGGCTGCGCCGGACGCCTTCTTTTTGCTCGCGCATTACGCCCAGCGAAGCGGCAACCACGCGGCGGGTTCTATGGGCAACGGCGCGTTCGTTTGAAGCCTGGGTACCGGACAGGGCAGCAAGCAGGTCAGGGTCGTTTTTGGCCCCGGAACCAGAGTTCCCCGAAGTCCCGGCGGACTTCACACAGCCTCCGGGAGGCGCAAGCCGGCGTGGTCCAGCTTGGGCCGGATCATGGCCATGCCGCGATAAAGTCTTGATTTTACTGTAGATAAATGCGACTTTGTGACTTTGGCAATTTCTTCGAGCGAGAGCTCTTCATAAAACCTGAGAACCAGCACTTCGCGGTGAAGGGTGTCGAGAGCGAGCAGCGCCGTGGCGATCTTTTCGCGGTCTTCAAAGTTCGAAACGCGGTCAAACGGGGTGGGTTCGTCGCCGGCAACTTCAAAAGCCATGGGACGGTCTTCGTCGTTGCCCGCTTCGAAAAGCTCGTCGAGGCTTGAGGCGGTGCGCTTGCGGCGCTGGTCGATCACCAGGTTGCGGGCGATGGTGAAGAGCCAGGTTTCAAACCTCGCCTGCCCGTTGAACTGCGCGCCACGCACCAAAACCCGCATCCAGACATCCTGGAAGAGGTCTTCGGCTTGCTCACGGTGCCCGGTGAGGTAGAGCAGGTAGCGCATGAGACGGTGCTGATACTTAACAATCAGCTCGTCGATCAGGCCGGCTTCCTGCCGTTTGAGCCCCTCGGCAACCGCGAGGTTTTGCTGCCTCGCCTGTTCGTCAACCGCAGTTGCCACTGAGCCGGCGCTGCCGGGAACCAGAAATGACTTTGCCGCCGCGAAGTTCATCGTAATTAATTAGACGATAAGTGCGGGGGCAAAGACGAACTAAAAAGTCGTCCGGCGAGAAAAATGCACCTATTTTGGTGCGAAAAGGTTACGGCGGGCCACCTTGAGGGCCTCTTCGATCGCTTTGGCCGCCCTGCGCTCGCGGGCGTCGGCCGATTCGTAGTAAAAAATGCCCATCAGATGGCCGCGCCGCTGCGCCACGGTCATCGCCTTCCAGCCAGTTTCGGCCATGGGCTGGCGGGCAAAGGCCGCTTTCAGGATTGGCGGCGTATCGATTTCGCCCTCCATGGCATTCATCAGTCGCTCGGCGACGCGCTCGGCCATCCGGACGCGCGCATCGGGGCCCTTTACCTCGGCGACAATGGCGCAGAACATTCGGCGGGTGTAGTCGCCCAGGCCGTCGAACCACTTGCGCAGGTGCGGTTCGCCCTTGAAGACCTTGGCAAGCTCGGGCGGCATCAGGGTTTTGCGCTCTTCGAGATCCGGCTCGAGCACGATGCGGACCTTGTCGCCCATGCGGGCATGCGCGCCCTTCTGCATTTTTTTGTTGACCAGCAGCACCTCGCCCTTGCCGCGGCGATCGGGAAACAGGGATGTGCGGAAGGCGAAAGCGGCGCTGTCGGGGTCCAATGAGGAGATTTCGCCTTTGACTCTGCGGCCCCGCCGGTTGGGCCAGGCTTTGGCAAAGTCGAAGGGCAGGCGGGCGATGGTCCACTTGAGCGCGGTGCCGTCTGGCTCAAGAAAGGCTGTGAAGGTCTTTTTGAGTGTCTTGGGCATGGGATACGGGTCGGTTACAGTATGCCGCAGTTTTAATCCGATGGGGAAACTGCTATATCGTTGGAACCAAATGGACGAGATGGCTGCCGTTCGAAAACTGGTTCTGCTGCCTGGCATGGACGGCACCGGGACGCTGTTTGGGGCGTTTATTGAGGCGCTGCCAAAAGGCTTCGAAGCGCTGCCGGTTTCGTATCCGAACGATCGGCCACTAACGTACACCGAAATGGCGGATTTCGTCAGGATGCGGTTGCCTGCGTCGGAGCCGTTTGTGCTGCTGGCTGAGTCGTTCTCGACGCCGCTGGCAATTCAAATCGAGACTGCGAATCTGGCTGGGCTCAGGGCTTTGGTGCTTCTTGCTGGATTTGCGACGAACCCCACTTATCGCTGGGTCAGACGTCTTTCGTCTTTTATATTTCCCCCACGCAAACGCATTCGCGCTCCGGGGTTCTTTATCGAGCGCTATCTTCTCGGTCGTGGCGCATCGCCAGCCATGGTACAAGCAGTTCAACAAGCGGTCCATTCAGTAGGTCCGGAGGTACTGGATTCGCGAGCCAGATTGGTTTTGGCCTGCGACGTGCGAGCGGAGTTAGCTCGTATGAAAGTCCCGATCCTCTACGTTCAGGCGACCCAGGACCGCGTCGTTCCGCCGCGATGCCTGGATGAGATCCTTGCGGTTAGACGCGAGATTTCTGTGGCACGGATAGAGGGGCCGCATCTGCTATTGCAAAGGGAGCCGCAACAATCGGCGGAAATCATCACACAATTCATTCAGCAGCTTCAGTAATCGCCGGGGCCGGTCAGTCCAACTAAAATCTCTATATGGATATGCTCTACGGCTTGCACCCGGTGGAAGAGGCTTTGCGCGCCGGGAAGCGCCGTTTCGATCAGGTATTGGTGGCTCGCGAACGCCACGACGACCGGCTGGAACGGCTCGTGGCCCAGTGCCGCGAGAAGGGCGTGCGCGTGCGGGCGGAGTCGCGCGAGCAGTTGACGCAGATGGCGCAGACCGCTGCACACCAGGGCGTGGTGGCATTGGTGCGGCCGCTGGACTTGCTGACCATTGAAGATTTGTTTGCGCCCGACCCGGGCAAACCGAATTCGGCGCGGCTGCTGCTGGCGCTCGATGGCGTTGAAGATCCGCAGAACCTGGGCGCGCTGCTGCGAGTGGCCGACGGCGCGGGCGTTGATGGAGTGGTGATTACCGAGCGGCGCGCGGCCCCCTTGAGCCCGGTTGCGGTGAAGGCGAGCGCCGGCGCGACTGAGCATTTGCGCATTGCGCGGGTGGTGAACCTGGTGCGCACGCTCGAAGAGTTGAAACGGCAGAACCTGTGGGTGGTGGGTCTGGACGAACGCGGATCGACCGACTACGACCGCTTCGATTTGACCGGCGACATTGTGCTTGTTTTGGGGCGCGAGGGAGCGGGGTTGCACGACCTGGTGAAGCGCACCTGCGACCACCTGCTGCGCATCCCAATGGCAGGCGGGGTTAGCTCGCTGAATGTTTCGGCGGCCGGGGCGGTGGTGCTGTATGAGGCGGCTCGGCAGCGGCGAGTGCGTTCTTCCACTACTCCCGTCCAAGAAGTTGCCCCACGCAGTGGTGCCGCGCGAAAGAAACAGAAAGGTCTCGGTTCATGAAGTTTGTTTTCGCGCCCATTGCGGCGCTTGGCTTGTTTGCGGGATTTCTAACTGCACCCACTTTGAGCGCGCAAGCAGCGCCCCAAACGAACCCTCCGCAGGCGCAGCCAGCGACACAACAGCCGTCGACTCAACCGCCGACTCAGCCGCCGGAAACCCCGCAATCAAATGGCAAGGTAATTTTTTCGCGCTCGACGGATGAGAACGGCGAGACCACCACGAACATTGGTCCGGCGGCTGCGATGGGCACCACTGTAACCGCACCTACTGCCGGTGACGCCGAACGCGACGCTGTAACTTTCGCAGCTTACGATCTCGACGTGCATCTGGATGCGGCGAAGAACAGCATGACGGTGCGCGCGGTCATGAAGATTCGCAACGACGGCAAGGCCCCGCTCACGCATCTTCCGCTTGAGATTTCGTCGACGCTGAAGTGGGAGCACATTCACCTTTTCGGCAAAGACGTGCCTTTTACGGTGGCCACGCTCAACAGCGATACCGACCACTCGAGCGAGCTGCACGAAGCCGCAGTTACGCTGGCACAGCCGCTTGCGGTTGGGGCGACGATTGAGGTGGACGCAACCTACTCCGGCACAATCACGATGAATGCGCAGCGGCTCATCATGCTCGGCACGCCTGACGATCTTGCGCTCCACTCCGACTGGGACGAGATTGGCGTGGACTTTACCGGGCTGCGCGGATTTGGAAACGTGGCGTGGTATCCCGTAGCGGCCGAACCGGTGATCCTGGGCGACGGCGCGCGGCTCTTCGACGAAGTGGACCAGGTGAAGCTGCGCACTGCGAATGCGCGTTTCAGGCTGCGGCTCACCGATGAATTTCCGCACGGCGAGGCGCCGGCGATCGCGCTGGTGAACGGCCGCGCAGTGGCGCTTGACGTCGTCGATCCGCCGGTGGGGGTTGGAGGACTGGAGGGCGTTGCAACAGGGGACACGGGCGAGACCACACTGGGGTTTATTGCGCCCAGCCTGTTTGTAGCCATGCGCACAGCGCACAAGGTGAACAATGCAACGCTTTGGATGGCCAGCCCCGCGAGCGGACAAGACGCGAGCAGCCAAGACGAGAGCAAACAGGCAGAGAGCAATGCCGAGAGCAATATTGATAACTGGACCACGGCAGCGGCGGCGGTTTCACCATTTGTGGCGGGATGGCTGGGCGCGCAGCCGCGCTCGGAACTCAACATTGTCGACTTACCCGACGCGAGCGATGCGCCGTTTGAATCGGGCGCGCTGCTGGCTACGCCTCTTCAGTCTGACGACGAGGAAAAGCTTGAACGAGTGCTGGCGCATGCGCTCGCCCAGGCGTGGATTAGCGGCGCAAAGACGCCTGCTTTGCCCACTCCCGCGCGGCCAAGTCCTCCCTGGCTCGACGAGGGCGTGGCCTACTTCATCGGCACCTTGTGGATTGAAAAGCAGGACGGGCGCAATCGCGCGCTCGAGTCGCTCGAGGCGACGCGTTCAGCACTGGCGCTTGCCGAGCCGCCGAGCCCTGGCGAGAACCCCGGCCAACCGCTGGCACAAGCCTGGTCGCCGGCCTACTATCGCACCAAGGCAGCCTACGCGCTGTGGATGCTGCGTGACATGGTGGGAGACAGCGCGCTTTCAACTGCGCTGCGCGGATATTATGCTGCGGGCGACAGCGCATCGGATAATTCGGATTCGCCAGACTCGAAATTCGAAAAGCTGCTGGAACACGCATCGAATCGCGATCTCTCGTGGTTCTTCGAGGACTGGGTGAATGCCGACAAGGGATTGCCCGATCTGGCGATCGACGGAGTGTTTCCTGAAGCTGCCGAAGCGGGCAATACGCTGGTTGCCGTGGACATTGCGAACTCAGGATACGCGTCGGCTGAAGTGCCGGTCACGGTAAACGCCGCAGGGCCTCCGGTGACACATCGCGTCATGGTTCCCAGCCGCAGCAAAGCGACAATTCGCATCCTGGTGCAGGGCAAGCCGACACAGGTGCAGGTGAATGACGGCTCGGTTCCTGAGACCGAAGCCACGGTGCATATACGCACGCTTGGGGCAGCAGACAGCTCGTCGCAGCAGCAACCTGGCGCCCCGTAAGGGAACGCCAGGCTTACTACTGGCTCAGTGCCATCTCAAGTTCAGTCCAGTCCTGCTCCAACGCCAGCAACTGGCCCTGGAACTCGGCCATGGTAGCGGTGGTGTGCGCCTGCACAAACTCGCGCACCTCGCTCTCATCCGCATCGGGAAAGAAGCGGCGATAGAGCTCCATGCGCTGACCCTCCGACGCCTCGCCCATGTAGAGCTTGTAGTCGATGCGTCCCGGACGCAAAAGCGCAGGATCAAGCTCCGCGGCCCGATTCGTGGTCATAACGAAGACCACGTTTTCCGGAGCCTGAAAGCCGTCGAGCACATTCAGCAGACCCGAAAGCGTAACCACCGCTCCGTCAGGCGCGCTCTTCTCTTCCGCCTTCACCGGAGGCTGCTTTCCGTTCGTCGAATCCATGCCTGCACGGCGATTGCCGGCCTTCATGCAATCGATATCTTCGAACAGAACAACTGAGTTATCAGCCACTGCGCTCATTGCCGAACGCAGCGTGCGGTCGTTTAGCTCTGACAGGTTGAACAGGTAGATGGACATGCCAAGATGGTTCGCCAACGCCGAAACCAGCGAAGTCTTGCCCGTTCCTGGAGGACCATAGAACAGGTAGCCGCGATGATAAGGCACGCCCAGCTGGCGATAACGCGATCGCGAAGAGCGAAACTTTTTCACATCGGCCAGCACGTGCTCCTTCTCACCCGGCTTCAAAATCACCGAGTCGAGCAGGCGCGGAGAATACGCTTCCACGCACTCCCAGCCCTGGTCCCATAGATAGAGGTACGAGGACACGCTCTCCTTGCGGCGATGGCACGTGACGATATCCCCAACAAACCGCTGCAGGAATGCGCGATCACGGCCGATGGTTCTGAAAGTCAGCGACTCAACACGACGCGGCGTGTAGCCTTTGGTATCTTCGCTGCGCGAGAACCACACTTCGAACGGGCGACCCGCGTGCATAAACCTGTGGTGGCCGGGCGCGGGAATCATTGCCAGCACAGCGCCGCGGAGCGTGGTATCGAGATCAACATGGCGTACGCGCTTTAGAAACTTCTGCTCAAGGAACCACTCCTTGACCCAGCGGAATGCGGCGTCGTCATTCGTAACAGTGATGGTCATCGTGGATTGACTTACAATCCAATACCACAGCCGCGCCGGCACAGCGCGCAGCATGGCGCCGATGCTGCCAATAGCCATGAGCAGCAGACCGCCGGAAGCGAACTGGTTCTGCCCACTCAGCACGAATTTCAAAAACTTCAACATACACTCGTTTTTTCTAACCGGCATCATGCCGGGAGTTAGCCGCCTTAAGTTGACTAAGTCGCACTTAGGCGCAGTTCACCTGGGGCGAGCGAGTAACTCACCTGGGAGACACGGGATTTACATACAACTCCGCTATGACGCCTTGCACCTTGTTGCGTGCACGGGCGCGCAACAAGGTGCGCGCCATACGCAGCAATAGTGCTGCAATGGGAGCGGACTCAGCGATTGTGGCGGGGGTCGGGTTTCGCGTTAGCGCGATTTGAGCGACGCCCAGCGGCATGTCAATCGATTACTGAATCGATGCAGCCGGCGTTGCATATAAGTGGTCATATTGATCTGCTCCGGGCGTCCTTTCTCAAGAGTTACCTCAAGAATGCCACGGATTTTTTTATGACGCAAGTTATAAGTTGCGAGTAAGTGG
Organism: Occallatibacter sp.; assembly: GCA_050014675.1. Lineage (GTDB taxonomy): Bacteria > Acidobacteriota > Terriglobia > Terriglobales > Acidobacteriaceae > Telmatobacter. The sequence goes on from JBEKCW010000003.1 coordinate 24,727, forward strand.
AAATCTTGTTGAGGAGTCCAGTGCGCCGCGGCGCATAATAACTTCATGAAGGCAGGCTTCATTCAGCGGTTCATCGCGCGCTTCGACCCGCAGTCCGCGCCCGATCTCGTTAGCCTTGAAATCGGAGCGCCGCGCGATCTTTCTTTCAAGTACCCCGATGTCCCCCCGCCGGACAGAGAGCTCTCTCCACAGCTTCTTGCAGCCGCGTGGACTTGCCACGACGTGTACGGCGAAGAGATGCCCGCCATCGCCGCGAATCTACTTGAGGCAGGTTTTGATTCGCCGAGCCTCGGGCGTCTCGCGGGCGAAATCGGGGTGGCTTGCTCGGCAGACGTCGGAGATCTCGTCTCAAGAGTTTTTAGAGAGCTGAATGTTCGCTATCCACTTTCTGAGGTTCAGTCCAGGCTGATTGTCAGCCGGCAGGTGGCAAGAGAGGTAATTGCAGGTAAACGTGATGGCGAGCGCGCTGCAAGATACCTACGAAGTGCAATCGGATGGGATCGCAGGGCTCCGGACGAACTCCAGGTGCTCTTCGAGTTGCTCGATGATCTGGTTTGGAGTGCGGGATATTTGAAATTTGCAAACACGAGCGCTGAGGAATTCTTCGACGCGTTTGCGCGCATCGCATCGATGTCGGACGAACTGATCTTTATTGGGGCAAACTCAACTAAGTAGATTCAGCGGGGAAAAATTAGCAGGGGCTGAAGCCCCGCACTCATTTTGTGAGCCTTTTCGGCACGACTTAAGTCGTGCCCTGATACAAAACTCCGTCACGGGGAGGACTCCCCGCAGCATATTCATTACAGGCACATGCAGTTTCAGTTAAAGTGATGGCCCTGAGCTGTTTTCTATTCCCTATTCCCCGCTCTTACGCCGCTCTCAGCCTGTAGCCGTCGGGGTCTTTGCCTCGGATGCGACGCCACAGCACTTGTGACGTGACGATATTCAGCGTTACCGAGAAAATTTTGCGGAGCTTTCCTGGCGGGCAGGTCAGTGGCTTCATGCCGTGCCAGGAGTGCGGCGTGCGCTGGAAGAGCAGACTGCCGTTGCCGATGGGGCCATGCGCGCCGGCTACGGTGAGCTGATCGAACGTCGGCGCGGAGTGGGTCGGGAGCGGCTTGTCGCTGCCGAGAATCAGCGTTTGGCCGCCCCAGGCCTGGTCCCACTCGTCGGGGCTGTTGAAGTGGAAGATGTGCGTGGCCCGTTTGCGTGCCGCATCGCAGTGGGGCGAGACCGAGCAGCCTTCCCACGCGTAGTGCCAGCTGAAGGTTGGGATATAGCGGCGATCGCCGAGCGTGCGGCGCAGAAAGGCCTGGTACTCGGGCCCGTTGAGCTCGGCAATGAATTCGCGCCACGGCTGGGGCAGTTCGAGGCCGGCGCGGTAGTGCAGCATAAAGCGGTCGTGCGAGGTCTGGCCGTAAGCGCGCTTTGCGCCGACGTGCTTGTCGCACATTTCGGTCGACGGCAGCGTTTCGCGGAGGCGGGCAAAGCCGTCATCAGTGAGGGAGTTGTCAATGTGTGCCCATGGATACGGAGGGCGCTTTTGAAATTCTTCGGCTGAAACGGCGGCGAGGATGGCGTCGTTCAGGTATTTCATGATTCGGCTCCACTGGCTGCGGCTTCTTCATGCGCAGCTCCGTATTGCGGAAGAAGCTTCGCAGGCCAGATTCGAGTAAACAATGGGTTGGGCGGCAATCAGGGGAAAACCTGCCCGCGATATCGATATATTACCGTGCCGGCAGCGCCGGCTCGCTGGGCCATCAAATTGAGCCTGAGCTGGCGCTTCGCAAAAAGAATTCGCTTGAATTGGTGGATGCGGCCAATTTATGCTTCCACTCACTTTCGGTGATCAGACCTAAACTTCTCGTTGGAGTCCGGAAAAAGAGAAAACTCCCGCGAACTTGACTCATTGCGAGGGATGTTCAATCCTTCAAAAGCCCCCGGTACATCTCCAATATTGGCCATAGTTCCCGTCCCCTTTGCTCAGATTTATTTCTGTTGTGTCTCTGAAATAGGAGAAATCTCATGAATTCCAGGAATAGCTGCACTTACCTTCTGACCGTTGTTCTGTGCACCGGCATCGGACTGCAATCTTCGGCGGCGCAATCACAATCGCCGTCGGCGGCTCCAGTTGGTGAAGCGGCGTCAGGGTACAACAAGCCCCCAAAATACATTCTCGACGTAATGCATGCGCCATTGCCGCCGCAGCCGGTGATCAGTCCCACCGATGACGAAATTCTGCTCACGTCGCGCGAGCTTTACCCATCGATTGCGCGCGTATCAACGCCGTTTCTGCGCCTGGCCGGCGTGCGGGTCGAGACGAAAAACCGCGCCCGCCACGATACCCCCGGTGGGTACGGAATCGTGCCCTGCCTGCGTCATCTTGATCTGGTGCGGGTTGCGGGTAGCACCGAGACGCACATCGCGCTGCCTGAAGGAGCGTGCGTCAGCAATCCGGCATGGTCGGCCGACGGAAAGCGATTCGCGTTTATCAATATGGCTCCCGACTCAGTGGAACTATGGATAGGTGAAGGCGGCAGCGGAAAGGTTCGCAAGGTATCGGGTGTCCGCTTGAACCCGATGATGTACCACCCCTTCTTGTGGATGCCGGACCAGAAGAGCCTGCTGGTGAAGCTTGTGCCCGCAGGCATTGGCGCGCCGCCGCCCGAGCCGGTTGTGCCGCAGGGGCCGAGCATACAGGAGACGAACGGCCAGGGCGGTGAGAGCAGCACCTACGAGGTGCGCGATACGCTCAACAGCAAGCACGATGAAGATCTATTCGACTACTACGCAAGCACACAGCTGGCACTGGTTGATGCGGCTACCGGGACAATTACGCCGCTTGGAAAGCCCGCGAATTTTGAATCAATCGCGCCGGCGCCTGACGGCCATCACATCCTGGTGACATACGTTCATCGGCCCTATTCCTATGTGACGACTTACAATCACTTTCCCACCGACGTTGAAGTGTGGGACATTTCGAACAAGGCCCACATTGCACCGCACACCATTGCCACGCTTCCGCTGGCCGATCGCGTTCCGATTGATGGCGTGCCATTGGGCCCGCGCGAATTTTCGTGGAGAGCCACTGACCCGGCGACGCTGATTTGGGCTGAAGCATTAGACGGCGGCGACTGGAATGTGAAGGCCGCCGAGCGCGACAAGGTGATGCTGCTGAAGGCGCCGTTTAATGCCGCTCCGGTTGAGATTGCGCGAACCGAGGAAAGATTCGCAAGCATGAGCTGGGGCGAGAAGCCGGGCGTCGAGCTGTTGGCCGAATACGACCTGAACCTTCATTGGATCAAGACCTACATCGTTAATATCGACGACCCGCTGCAAAAGCCACGCCTGCTATGGGACATCTCAATGGATGAACACTACAAAGACCCCGGAAACCCGGTCATGCGGCGACTGCCAGACGGGGCCGAGGTAATGCGGATGGAGGGCGACGCCATCTTCTTGTCAGGCACAGGCGCTTCACCCGACGGCGATCGGCCATTCCTCGATAAACTCGATCTTGATTCGCTTAAGACCGAGCGGCTTTTCCGCTGCGATAAGAGCTCATACGAACAGTTCGTTTCGTTTGCCGGCTCCCAGAACCTCAAATTCATTACCTGGCACGAATCGCCCACCGATGCGCCGAATGGGTTCATGCGAACACTCGGCGATCACGTTGATGCGCCCGAGGGCGAGGCTGCTTTCGCGTCGACATCAACACCGATCACACATCTTGCCGATCCTACTCCCGCGGTGCGGGCCATCAAGAGCCGCCTGGTGAAATACAAGCGCGCCGATGGGCTCGATCTGTCGTTTACGCTCTATACGCCGCCGGGCTACAAAGAGGGCACGCGTGTGCCGACCATACTTTATGCATATCCGCTTGACTACGCCGATTCGTCGGTGGCAGGGCAGGTCACCGGTTCGCAGCAGACCTTTACGTTCCTGTATCAATACCAACTATTGCTGCTGGCTGGATACGCCATCATCGACAACGCCTCGTTTCCGATCGTTGGCGATCCCAGGAAGGCCTATGACACCTATCTCGATCAGCTGGTGGCCGACGCGAAAGCTGCTGTCGACAAAGCCGTTGAGATGGGAGTGGCCGATCCCGACCGAATCGGTGTAACCGGGCACAGCCACGGAGCGTTGATGACCGTAAACCTGGTGGCGCACTCCGACCTCTTCCGCGCCGGCGTTGCCACCAGCGGTTCGTACAACAAGACTCTCACGCCCTTCGGTTTTCAAAACGAGAGACGCGCGGGAGGGGAAGCGCCCGACGGTTACACCACGGTCGCGCCGTTCTTTGTCGCCGACAAAATCAAGACCCCATTGCTGCTGGTGCACGGCGCAGAAGACGCAAACCCGGGAACCGTTCCTTTGCAATCCATCAAGCTGTTCGAGGCGATTCGCGGCAATGGAGGAACGACGCGACTGGTTTTGCTTCCGCATGAGCCGCACTGGTACGCAGCCATGGAGTCGAACGAGCAGCTGATTTACGAGATGCAGCGCTGGTTTGATACTTACGTGAAGAATGCGCCGCCGCGGGGGCAGAGTTCGGGACAGTGAGAATCAGACCCTGAATCTATTGCCTAGTCCCTGCTCTCCGCGTTCCTCGCCTTCACTTTGAACCAGATTGGCGTGCCTTCAAAGCCGAAGGATTCGCGGATCTGGTTTTCGAGAAAGCGCTCGAAGGCGAAGTGGAGCTTGATGTCGCGGTCGGTGAAGAGCACGAAGGTGGGCGGCGCTACCGCGGCCTGTGTCATGTAAAAAATGCGGATGCGCTTGGCCATGGGCACGGGGGCGCGCTGGAAGTCGATCTTGTCGAGGAAGCGATTCATTTGGCCGGTGGTGACGCGCTTGCGGCGCTCGGCGGCAACCTTCACGACCTCGTGCAGCAGGCGCGCCATCGCCTTGTTCTGCGGGCCCGTTCCCTTATCGAGGGCTTCAAGCGCGGAGATAAAAATGACCGGCGCGTAGTCGAGATACTTTAGCGCGGAGCGAAGCTGGCGCTCGAAGATGTCGCGATCGGCGGGGGGCTTGCCGTCGGTGCGAGCGGTGGTTACCGCGTCCCACTTGTTGACGACGAGGATGACGCTGCGGCCGCTCTCGTGCGCGTATCCGCCGATGGTAGCGTCGCTGGCCGTAACTCCGGCAGTGGCGTCGATAATGAGTAATGCCACGTCGGCGGCCTCAAGATGGCGCCGCGCCATCACTACGCTCAGTTTCTCAGCCATGAGGTGGGTCTTGCCTTTACGGCGGATGCCGGCCGTATCGACGAATCGCAGCGTGGACCCTTCGAACTCGACCACTTCGTCGACGGCGTCGCGCGTGGTTCCGGCGATGGGCGAAACGATTGCGCGCGAGGTGCCGGTGAGACCGTTGAGCAGCGTTGATTTGCCCACGTTAGGCCGGCCGATGATGGCGATTGAAGTTTCATGCTGCTCGAACTCGCCGTGGGTGCGGGTCTTCTTGCGGCCTTCGTCTTCTGAGGCTTCTCCTTTGCGCCCATCTGTAGATGGATCGCTGACTTGCTGACTTGCTGACTCGCTGACTTGCTCGCCCGCAGCCGTGTCCGGTACAGCTTCAGCAATGGCGTCGAGCAATTCGCCGATTCGCTGGCCGTGCTCTGCGCTGATTGCAAAGACATCGCGAATGCCGAGCTGGCGGAAATTCTCAGCCTCGGCGGCCAGGTTTTCTCCCTCAACTTTGTTGACCGCGAGAAACAGCGGCTTGCCGGTGCGCGCGAGCAGCCGGACAAGATCGTAGTCGGGGCTGGCCAGCTCGGTGCGGACATCGACCACCATCACCAGCGCGCTGGCTTCGTCGAGGGCCACGCGGGCCTGGTTGTAAATCTCGGTGGGGATAAGCTCGGGATCGTCGGGCACCATACCGCCGGTGTCGACCAGGCGATAGTGGCGGCCGGCCCACTCGTACTCGCCGTAGATGCGGTCGCGGGTGATGCCGGGCTCGTCGCCCACAATCGATCGGCGGCTGCGCGTGAGGCGGTTAAAGAGCGTGGATTTGCCCACGTTGGGCCGGCCCACAATGGCCACCAGCGGCAGGGCGTGAGCCCCGGGGCGCGCCGGTACAACCGATCTGCGATATGTTGGCAAAAGATTCCTGTCCCGCCGGGTTACTGAGAGCGGCGGCCTCTATCTATTTTGACTGATCGTTTAGGCCTGGCCCCAGATTCTCCTCACCCCGTATGCGTCGAACACTGCATCTTTACTGATCAGAGACCAACCAAGGTCCAGCGTTTGGGCTGCAATCAGCCGATCAAATGGATCGCGGTGGTATAACGGCAGACGGCCACTGCGAATAACATGCGCAACTGTGGGAACGAGCAGACGGATCCGGCCGCGGACAAGAACCGACTCGAAGTCATCGACAATGTCTTCCGCATCCAGTCTTCCGATCGCAGTCTTGATTGACATTTCCCACGGCGTGGCTAGCGACACTGCCAACATGGTCGACTCTTCTTCAATCAATTCGCGGGTCAGTCGCGGCAGCCCAGCAGGGTTTCGCAGAAACCAAATTAGCGTGTGCGTGTCGAGCAGGTAGGTCATTCGCTCTCGGCTTTCGGAGGCCGGGGGACCAGAGGCGCATCGAGGAGAAACCCAAACCCGCTCTGAATCAACTCCTCGTCAGTCATGGGATCGAATGCGTCGTCATCGAAGTGCATCGCTTTGGGATAGGCGCCCCCAAGGGCTTTCCGAGAGGGAGCGGATTCAAACCCCACAATCTTGGCGACTGGCTTTTTGCCGCGCATGACAACAACTTCTTTTCCTGCCTCAGCTTCCTTGAGGAGCTTTGAGAATTGGGTTTTGGCCTGGTGGACTGTGTACGCCATGGACTAAGTATGCTTAGTCCACTTTCCAAAGTCAATTCCAGATTGGCCAGTCAACTGGGATTTGCCTGAGCTTATGGAGAAGTGGTCGAAGATTGGTATCTTCTCATCTTCATGTCCATATTTTCGGCGTCCCATTTGCCCCTCCCGCTTGGGTGAGGAATAGCACATGCATATCCATGCCAGCCTTATGAGCGTCCAGGCGGCGAGCCTGGCGGGAGCCGGCAACGCCCGCGCAGAGAATGCCGAAAAAGCTGCACAGACACGCCGCCAGCTGCGAAAAGCCGCGCAGCATGTTGACACCACAAGCTTTGCGGCCGATGCGGCCGCGCCTGACGCCAGCTTTCTGGTTGGCGAGTGGCTGAACGTGCGGCACAATCACTCGCTGGCCGATGACAAGTACACCCCGGGCTCGTAGCTGCCGGAACGGCCGCCGCCCGAGTTCCGTCCAAGGCGACAGATACTGCTCAGCCGGCTACTGCCTGGACGGGAAAAATTTCGCTTACAGCGGGCGTTACTTTTTAGTACACTGCTTCCCATTCCCCTGCAAGGAGGCAGAAACAATGCCTAAATTCGTTATCGAACGCGAAGTCCCCGGAGTCGGGTCGCTCTCTCCCGAACAGTTGCAGGCCATTTCGCAAACATCCTGCGGAGTGCTGCGCAATCTCGGCCCCGAGATCCAGTGGCTGCACAGCTACGTTACCGACAACAAAATCTACTGCATCTATATCGCACCGAATGAAGAGCTTGTGCGCGAACATGCGGCCAAGGGCGGCTTTCCGGCCAACAGCGTCTCGAAGGTTCGCACGATAATCGACCCCACAACTGCCGAAGCCTGAGCTGCCGCAAAAACGCCAGTGCGTCTCCGCCTCTATCATGGAGGAACGCGCCCGCATGTCTACCGCCCCGGCCCAAACCCGTTCGCTGCCCACGCTGCACGAGTTTTTTGCGCCCGGCGGCATTCTGGCGCAGTCGCCCCTGCCTTACGAGTACCGCCCCGGGCAGCTTGAAATGGCCAAGGCTGTGGAGCGCGCGCTGGCCGAACACCGGCACCTGATTGTGGAAGCCGGCACAGGCACCGGGAAGACGCTGGCATACCTGCTGCCGGCGCTGAGGACCGGGCAGCGGGTGATTATCTCCACCGGAACCAAGGCGCTGCAGGATCAGCTCTACTTCCGCGACATTCCCTTTCTTGAAATGCTGCTGGGCGACCTCGCGGTCTGCTATATGAAAGGCCGGGCCAATTACCTGTGCAAGCGCAAGCTTTACGCGCTGCGCGATTTGCCGGTGCTGACAGGATTGCAGGAAGTTGACGAGTACCAGCAGATTGCCGAATGGGAGAAGACGACCGAGACAGGCGACCGGGCCGAGCTGTCGGCGCTGCCCGAATCAAGTTCGCTGTGGGGCAAGCTCGATGCGCGCACCGAGGCGTGCCTGGGCTCAACCTGCCCCGACTATCGCCATTGCTTTATTACCGAGATGCGGCGGCGGGCGGCGGAGAGCGACATCATTATTGTGAACCACCACCTGTTTTTTGCCGACTACGCGGTGCGGCAGATGGCGCAGGGCGCGCCTGACGCGGGCATATTGCCTGAAGCGGCCGCGGTGGTGTTCGACGAGGCTCATGAGCTTGAGGAAGTTGCATCGCAGTACTTCGGGCGCTCGCTCTCGAACGTGCGATTTGAAGATTTTGCGCGCGACGTCGACGTGCAGCTGCGCGGCAAGACCGCCGCAAGCCCCTTGCCGGCGCTCACCCAGCAACTGCGCGATCGGGCGCGAATGTTTTTTGCGGCGTTGCCGGCAGGCGGAGACGGGCGCCATCCGTTCACTGATCGCGAAGCGTTCCTCGAATCTTCAGGCGATTTGTACCTTTCGGTGCGCGGCACGCTGCGCCAGATTGAGGCCGAGTGCGACAGGCTCGACGATATGGGTGAAGCCGCGGGGATGAAGAGCCGCGCGGAGATGATCTCGAAGGACCTGAAGTTCATGCTTGAGGCGCCGGCGACAAACATGGTGTTCTGGATCGAGCGGCGCGGAGGTGGCGCGCCGATGAGAAGGACTTCAGCGAATGCGGCAGGCGGCGTGAGCTTATCGGAAGAGCTCATGCAGGACTCTGCGCGCAGCCGCAACACTGGAGGACGCCACGGCGGCCGCGCGTCAACCATTCATCTGCAGGCCACGCCGATCGATGTTTCACAGTTGTTGAAGGAGCTGGTGTTTGAGCAGGTGCCTACGGTGGTGCTTACCTCGGCCACGCTCACTGTGCAGGGCGGCTTTCAACATCTGCGCAAGCGGCTGGGACTGGAAGAAGCGCGCGAGCTGGTGGTTCCGTCGCACTTCAGGTATGGCGAGCAGGCGCTGCTGTATCTGCCTCCGCAAATGCCCGACCCGCGCGCGCCCGAGTTTGTTGAGGCTGCAGCCAAGACTATCGAGCGCGTTCTCAACCTGAGCCGCGGCCGCGCGTTTTGCCTGTTCACGTCGTACTCGCAGATGCGCGCGCTGTACGAGCGACTGTTGCCTGTGCTCGATTTTCCCATCCTGCTGCACGGCACCGCCCCGCGCAAAGCTCTGCTTGAGGAGTTTCGCACCACGCCGAATGCCGTGCTGTTTGGCACTTCAAGTTTCTGGCAGGGAGTGGACGTGCAGGGCGAGGCGCTCAGCTGCGTGATTATTGACAAGCTGCCGTTCGCGGTGCCGTCAGACCCGGTGGTGCAGGCGCGCATGAAGGCCATTGAAGAAGATGGCGGCAAACCGTTCTTCGACTACCAGGTGCCCGAGGCCGTGCTCACGCTCAAGCAGGGGTTTGGCCGGCTGATCCGCTCGCTTGAAGATCGCGGCGTGCTGGTGCTGCTGGACCCGCGGATACGGACGCAGCGATATGGGCAGATTTTTTTGCAGTCGCTCCCGCCTTATCGGATGACTACGTCGATTGGGGATGTTGAGGCGTTTTTCGGGTAGACCAAAAGGTCAGAGCAAATATCAATTGTGTGGTTTGTTCGCCACAGCGCAAACAGTCCCAGGGTGTGTAGTTGTGACGACGGGGAACTGCGTGGCGGCCATCACCGCATCAAATGCAATGTAGCCCGGTAGACTAGCCAAGCCTCACTTGCGCGTGTGGAAGCGGAGGCGGAAGATCGGCCCGGAAGATCGGGTCGTCGGTCCGCAGGCCGCCTAGAACGACCTGCGGGCCGTGCTAACGCAAGGAGGTGAGGACATGGATGAGAAATCATCCTGGATGCGGTTTGCCATAACTATCGCCATTGATTGGCGGTTCGTGCTGGCAATCGTTTTCCTCGTCCTGGCGCTGCTGCTGAAGTAGCCTAGCCCCGGCTGGGATCCACGCCCTGCCGGCATCAAGCAAAGTATAACAAAATGCGTCGAATTCAGCCGCGTTTTCTTGATGGGGCGGTGGCGACTGTCCCATCTCAGGCTCGCAGTCACTTCCCCGCCTTCCCCGTCCACCGGTCGACCCAGTCATTCACGGTCTTATACCAGAGCTGCGAGTTTTGCGGCTTCATTACCCAGTGGCCTTCGTCGGGGAAATACAACATCTTCGAAGGCACGCCGAGCAGTTGCAGCGTGTCGAAGAGCTGGAAACCTTCGCTCACGTCGAGCCGGTAATCGAGCTGCCCGTGAACAACCAGCGTCGGCGTCTTGAAGTGGGTGGCCGAGAGCGACGGAGACCACTTGCGGAAGGGATTTTCAGAGTCCGGCTTGCCGTAGTAGTCCCACGGATGCCCCTTGAACTCCCACGTGTTGAACCAGTCTTCTTCAGTCGTTCCAAACGCCGACTCGGCGTCGAACATGCCGTCGTGCGAAACGATGCACTTGAAGCGGTCGGTATGGCCCAGCACCCAGTTGGCCATGTATCCGCCGTAGCTCGCGCCCAGCGCGCACTCGCGCGTCTTATCAATAAATGGATAGTGCTCTTCGGCATAATCGAGCCCGGTCATCAAGTCTGTAAAAGGCTTGCCGCCCCAGTCGCCGTTCACGCCATCCACAAAGGCCTGCCCGTAGCCCGTCGAGCCGCGCGGATTGATCATGATTACGACGTAGCCGTTGGCGGCAAACAGCTCGGCGTTCCAGCGATAGCTCCACATATCGCCCCAGTCACCCTCGGGCCCGCCGTGGATTAGAAATTTAACTGGGTACTTCTTCGCAGGGTCAAAGCCCGGCGGGCGGATCAGAAAGCCTTCGACCTTTGTGCCGTCTTTGGCGGCGAACCAGAAGGACTCCATCTTGGGCAGATCGAGCTGGGATAAAAGGGGGTCGTTGAGGTGGGTGACTGGCCTCCACCCAGCAGCACTGCCGACACTGTCACCTCTGAGATTCGTCGGCTCGAGCGAATACGAAATGAGGCCAAATTCGCTCGGCCCATCCACTGCGACCCGGGCAGCAAGGATCTTTGATTCCGAAAGCGGGTGAACGTCGGAGTATACCCCTCCATAGAGAATTAAGCGTGACTCGCCGTTAAGGTATGCAAGGAAAAGCGGCGCATCCCCCTTCGTTCCACTCGTGAAATAGACCGCTCTGCTATCCGAAGCCCACACAAACTCATCCACCCAGTTATCAAACTTCGGCAGCAAATCCCGCACTGCCGGCCCGCTGACTTGCTGACTCGCTGACTTGCTGACTCGCTCGTAAACCATCAGCCGGAACTTATCGCTCTCATACCCGGCCCGCGCCTGCGAGCGCCATGCAATGTACTTTCCATCAGGCGAGTAGGCGGGGTTGAAGTTTCCACCGGCTGAGGTTGATATTTTTCTCGGTTTGGACGAGGGATCGGTTAGATCGAGTGTGTAGATTTGCGCACTTGTACTGATGGCCGGCGCCGGATCGGGATTCTCGGTGAACGCCAGCTCCTTTGAGTCGGGCGAGAAGTCGCAGCCGCAGCTCGAATCACTCAGCGAGAATGGCGGAACGTCGTGCTTTTCGTTGGGCGTCAGGTCACGGGTTCCACTACCATCAACCGAAACGAGAAAGAGGTGGGACCTCTTGTCGCCGGTGTAGTGGTTCCAGTGCCGGTAGAGGAGCTGGGTAAAGATCTGCGCCTTTACCTTACTGGCGGCGAGGGTGGCGTCTTTGTCCTTATTACAGCGGTCTCCAGCGCCGCCGTCGGTGGGAGTGATGGCAGGGCAGTCCGGATAAACCGCCGACGTAAATACGATTGACTTCGCCTCGGGCGACCACTTGGCGCTGTCGGCTCCAGTCGAGATATTGGTCAACCTCTTCAGGTTGGTTGTTGCCCCCGTGGCTGAATCGAAATCAGCGAGCCATATCTGTTGCCCGTTCTCGCGGCTCGATATAAAGAGGACTCGCTTGCCGTCCGGCGAAAACTGCGGGCCGCTGTCGCCCGACTGGGCGACGCCGAGCTTGAATGGTTCGCCACCCTCAATCTTCTGCAGCCACAACTCCGCCGTTTTTGTATTCTCTCCAAGATTGATGGTCGTAACGCTGTAAGCCAGCCAATTGCCGTCGGGCGAAACGGCGGTCTCGCCGAGGCGCTTCATGTTCATCATATCTTCGAAGGTCATGGGGCGCTTGGGCTGAGGGGCCTGCGCAGTGCAAATGGGAACGAGGGTTAAAGCGGACAGGGCACAACAGGCAAAAAAGCGAAGGACATTGATCATCAAGGAGCCTCAACCCGCTGAGCGTTCAGAGCAATCGCGGGAAGAAGAAGTGTACACCGCGAAACGAGTGAAGCAGTTGCGGGAACTCGGCTTTCGCCCGCTTGCAGTTAATTAAGCTCGATGAGCGCATGATTGATTCATGCCGACAACCGTATCCGCTCCCGCATCTTTTACGGGGTTCCTGCCCCTCGATTCCCTGGCCCATATTCGCTGCTTCCTCGAAAAAACATACCCCTCCCCACCCCCGGGGTGCTCAAATAGTAAATAGGGCAGAATCAATTCTAAACTTAAGCAACTCAATCTAGTTATCTCGAAAAATGTAACAAATATAGTGTTACATTCTTTCATCAGGAACCGCCATTTTGCACCAATGTTGATGCAATATAGGCTCATTTCTCACACTTTTGCGCTCCTTTTACGTCAAGGGCAATCGCGTTGCAATCAATTGAATCCACAAGCCTTATACGCGTTTTCGAATACACCCCTAAAACGTGTAATGCGCGCTAAGTCTCACCGATGTGGGCGCGCCTAGCCAGACAAATGTGTCTCCGTAGCTTGCTCCCGTGTCGGACCAGTATTTTTTATCGGTGATGTTATTGGCGTAGATGCGGAAGGTGGCGCGACCGTGCTCGCCGCCGGGCGTGTAGCGCAGACCGAGGTTGAAGAGGTTCACGCCGGGCACGCTTACCGTGTCGTCGCGCGTGGCTTCTTTGCTGCTCGAGTAGTTCCAGCCGGGCATGATGTAGAGGCCGGGCGCGTGGGGCACGCTGAGATCGGCGAAGACGTTGGTATGCGCGCGCGGCACGTTGATGACCTGCTGATTGTTGTAGCTGGGCGTGCCGCTATTTTGCGAGATGGCGCTGATTCCGGCGAGAGACGCATTGAGGCGCAGCCAGCGCGCGGCGCGGCCCTCGGCGTTTAGCTCGACTCCGTTATGGGTTTCGCGGCCGTCTGATACGAAGATGAAGCCGCCCGCGCCGTCGCTCTGCGGATAAAAGAATGGTGCGCGCATGTGGAAGTAGTCGCCGGTGATCAGGATTCGCGAGCCAGGCTCGAATTTTGCTCCCACTTCAAACTGGCGCGTGTTGTAGGGCGCGAGAAACTGGCTGCCGTTATCGACCCACCAGGGCGCCTGCGGACCGAGCGAGAGCAGCACGCCATAGTTCGCGTAGAGAGTGAGACTGGTGGCTGGACTCCAGGTGGCCGCGAACTGCGGCAGCCAGACGCCTTTGTCGGTTGGCTCGAGTGCGCAGTTGCCGGGTGCGGTGAAATCGGTGCATGAAGCGTAGGCCGAGTAGTTGTGATCGCGGAGCGCATCGTACCGTCCGCCGGCGATGAGCTGGATGCGATGAGGCAGCTCGATGCGGTCCTGCAAAACTGCCGACGACTGGTGGCTGTCTTCCCACAGGCGGCGCGGGCCGGCTTTTTCGACCGGGCTCTCGATTGGATAAGGCACGAGTGGCTGATAGATATTTTCTGCGCCGAGGTAGGTATAGACCGCGCCGTCCTGCACAACGCCGCTGGGGTCGTAGGGATTGGCGACGGTGTAAAAGCCTGGCTGCTGCACGCTGCGCAGAAAGAGTTCGGTGCCAACGACGATGTTGTGCGCGATGGCTCCGGTTTTGACGCGGCCCATGAGCATAGCTTCAGCCACGGCATCGATGCGCAGCTCGCCGGGGTCGCGGTAGTCATATATTCCATAAGTCCCGTCGGGGCAGAAGAAGTACTCCGGTGCGGTGGGCGCGTTGGGGCAGTTGGCCAAGTAAGTGTTTGGGTCAATCGACGAGCCGTAGGCGTAGATAACGTTGTCCTGGATCAACGAGTGGCTCAGGCTTGCGGCGGCAAAGGCTGACCATTGGCCGGAGAAGCGATAGTCATAGCGTGTGTTGGCGTTGAATACGTTGTAGGTGTCGGGCGGCGCCCAGCTCTGCTCGCCTGGCATAGTGGAGCGATAAAGACGATTGATATCGGGCAGCGTCGTGCCGCCAAGAAGCTGATAGCCGCTGCCGTCATTCTCAGTCTTGTGCTGATATTCGAAGTCGCCTTTGAGAGTGGCATTGGGCGTGATCTTCCAATCGGCTGCGCCTGCGCCCATGGCACGCCAGCCGGCGGTGTCGTTCATGTATGTCTCAATGTTTTCGCCGGCGAGGTTGATGCGCGCGCCCACCTGCTGATGGCTGCCGAAGAACCGGCCAAGGTCGGTTGCGCCAAGCACCGAGCCATATTGGTCGGTCGCAAAGTCAATTGCTTTAACGGGCGCGGGCCGCTTGGTGACGTAATTGATCAGGCCGCCGCCCGAGGCTACTCCGCTGTCGACGCCGGCCAGGCCGTGCATGAACTCGACGCGCTCCTTGTTTTCGAGGGGAACGTCCTGCTCGCCGGCGACGGTAAGGCCGTTGATCTCGAGGCCGGTGGCGAGGTCGATGGGGAATCCGCGAATCTGGTAGTCGCCGTAGTAGCCCACAGGCACGTAGTCGTCTTCAACGGAGGCATCGTTCTGGACTACGTCAGAGAGGAGCCGCGCAACCTGGTCGTTGAGCAGGTCGCGGGTGACGGCGGTCGCTGAGAGCGGCGCGTTTTTGATGGGCTGGCCGGTAAGATCGCCGACGTTTACTGCATCGGGGAGATAGTCGCCGTTGATGTCGCCTTGAACAATGACGGTGGTGGTGACGGGAGCGATCTTCTGCGGGGCGGCCGGTGGTTGAGCGGTTGATTGCGCAGGTACAACCGGCTGTTGCTGCGGGCGCGCAACAGGAGCGAGTGAGAAC
This sequence comes from Occallatibacter sp., assembly GCA_050014675.1. Lineage (GTDB taxonomy): Bacteria > Acidobacteriota > Terriglobia > Terriglobales > Acidobacteriaceae > Telmatobacter. The sequence goes on from JBEKCW010000003.1 coordinate 39,972, forward strand.
GCAACAGTGAGGGACGCGAATAAAAGCCCCGCGCGGCGAAATGAAATAGGCGAAACCAAGTGCATGGACTCCCTTGCTGCGAATCGAAATGAAACACGGGAGCTTGCCCTGGTGAATGAGGATTGCCGCTCGGATTCGAAAACTTCCCACGCCGGTATTACCCGGATCGGGTTCGAGGGTATTTCTCAGCCCCACGCACAGCATTTTCTGTTGAACCTCAATGAAAATGCCGGGGAGCACCCCTGTTTCAATTGATTCGATTGAAACACTTGCGCGGGGGAATTGCAAGGGCGCGGGGGCAGCGCGACAGGGTGAGCCTGAGTTTCCAGCGGAGGAGGCGAATGTCAGAATTTCAGCTTTTCGCGAGGTCGCTGAGGGTCATGAGACCGGCGCTACGAATATCGGCGGCGAGGCTGGCTATCTTGGCCGAGCCTAAAACTTGCAACATGGCGCGCTGTGCATCTTCCCAAACCGGATGGGCGGGGCAGGAGTGTTTGCGGCTGCAGGATTTGCCGGCGATCAGGCATCGGTTGAGGGAGATTTTGCCGTCGACGGCTTCAATGACATCGAGCATTGAGGCTGCGCGGCCGCGGTTCGACATCCTGAATCCGCCCGACTGGCCGCGCCGCGACGAGATGAGGTCGGCCCGCGAAAGAGCCTGAAGAACCTTGGAGAGAAAACTCAATGGGGCATTGGTTGCGTGAGCGAGTTCGATGAGCGAGATGCGGGCGTCTGCCCCGGCGGCGAGGCAGATCATCACCCTGACCCCGTAGTCTGCGGCGCGCGTCAGCTGCATCGACGAATTAGTTTTTCTCACGAATCTCACCGCAAAATTGGCGACTGAATTGCCCTCAACCTGCACGATGCCCGAAGACGGATTCGTCGTTGGGGCGTGATGGTTGGTTTGAGTGCAGCGTATTTGAAATCGTCACCGGCTCATGTAATGTCCGTCACAGACCACCGGTTATCTGCCGTTATAAGTTGAGTTTTCCAATCCAAATTGGAGAGAAATAGTCCAGAATGCTCCTGCAATTTGTACGGCCCTCGCTGGAAGCAGAAAGGACCTTGCGGAACTTATGAATCCATTTCCCGCTGTTGATCCAATTCCGTTGCCGGCTCCCATCTGGCTGTTCAAGCTGCTGCACATTGTCACGCTGTCGCTGCACTTTGTGGCGGTTGAAATGTTGCTGGGCGGCCTTTTGCTGGCGGTGGGGCTGAGCCTGTTCAAGAACTCGCCCGCCGCGACCACCACGGCACGCGCGCTGGCGCGCAGATTGACCATTGTGATGACCTACGTGATCAACCTGGGCGTGCCGCCGCTCCTGTTTGCGCAGGTTCTGTACGGGCGCGCGCTTTACACGTCCAGCGTGCTGATCGGCATCTACTGGATCGCGATCATCCCGCTGCTGATGCTGTGCTACTGGCTGCTCTACCAGTTTTCAGCGCGGCTCGATCGAGGCAAGTCGGCATGGTGGGTCGGGTTGATTGCGTGGCTGACCGCGGGCGGCATTGCGCGGCTGCTCTCAACCAATATGACGCTGATGCTGCGGCCCGAGGTGTGGCGCGACATGTATTCGGCCTCGGCGGCGGGGCGGTTTCTGCCTCCGCCCGACCCCACGCTTGAGCCGCGCTGGCTGATGATGCTGGCCGGCGGACTGTTTATCTCCGGGCTCTGGCTGGTGTACCTGGCCAGCCGCTCCACGTTTGAGGCCGAGCAGAAGAAGTACATGGCCACGCAAGGCGGCAGAATCGCCCTGGTGTGCGGAGCGGTGTATCTGCTGGCCGGCGTTTGGGCCGCGAGCGTGCAGCCCGAAGCCGTAAAAGTTGGCCTGGCCAACGGCTTCCCGGGGCACGCGCTTTACAAATTCGCGGGGCTGGCCGGCTATGGATGGCTGGCGCTGGTAGTGGTGGCGATGCTGGTGGGCGCAATTGCAGCCTTTGGAAAGATCACATCTGCGTGGCTGGCATGGGCCGGTGTTCTGGTTGCCGTGCTGATTGAGATCATGTTCGTCGTTTACCGCGACGGCGTGCGCGACTTGACGCTGCTCAACAAGGGCTACGACGTTTGGGATCGCGTAGTGGTGACCAACTGGAGCGTGGTGGGGTTGTTCCTGGTGCTGTTTGTTGCCGGACTGGGCGTAGTGGGATGGCTGATATCGGTGGTAGCGCGCGCGCAAAAGCAAATGGAAAGCACGGCCTGACCGCGCAACCTGGGCACATTCTTAAAGAACTTAGGGGTACGGAGATGAGTGATCTGAGAGGTTCGACCGTAATTGTCGAGGAGACGCCGGCGGAGAATGGCGACCGCAACACGCGGCGTGCATTTCTGGCGGCGGCTGGCGCGGCCGGCATCTGTTACGCGGCAGCGCTGGGGTATCCGGTCTACCGCTATCTGGCTTCGCCAAATGAGATGGCGATGAACGAGACAGCCGTAACCGAAGTGACGCTGAAAGACGCCGAGAAATTGCCACTGGGCTCGGTTCTCATGTTCAAATTCGGCACGCGGCCGGCGTTGCTGATTCACCACGAGGACGGGCGCTGGACTTCAATGACGGCGGTTTGCACGCACCTGGGCTGCACGGTGCAGTACGAGCCGCAGGCCGATCGGATTCACTGCTCGTGCCATGGCGGAGTTTACAACGCCTACACAGGCGCTAACGTGAGTGGCCCTCCCCCGAAACCTCTCACGCTCTACAAGGTGAAGATGAATCCGGATGGGATTGTGGTATCGCGGGCGTGAGGAAGGGCCGCAGACGGTTCACTGTTCACCGTTGACGAAGACGCAAGGATCAAGACGAATGACGACAAAATCGATCGCGAGCAATGTTTACGACTGGGTGGATGAGCGCCTGGGATTGTCAGAGCTGGCCGCATTTGCGCGGCACAAGACGGTTCCCTCGCATGCGCAATCGTTCTGGTATTACTGGGGCGGTATTTCGCTCTTCCTTTTTCTGGTGCAATGCTTCACCGGAGTTTTGCTGCTGGTGTACTACCGGCCCGGCGCCGAGGCATACGAGTCGGTTCGCCAGATCACCTTTGTGATGAACTTCGGATGGCTGATCCGATC
>JBEKCW010000004.1:0-42762 GCA_050014675.1 Occallatibacter sp.
GGCCGGGTATTGGCGTGGCCGCAGGTGTTGCGTGCTGAAGCAGCATGGGTTCGGGCGACGGCGGCAGCGGCGATTGTGATGGTTGTGGCGGGTGGAGGCTGGGGCGTCTATTCCCACATCCAGCCCTGGCATGCGGGCAACGCGCCGGCGGCAAGGGTAGGTGCGATGGGCGGGTTTTCAGGAGCCAACGCAGTGCGTTCCCCGCAAACACTCGAACCGCCCGTGGTGAGCCCGCCGGCGAAATCGGCCGTGCAAAGCCCGATGCACAAAAAAGCGCTGAAAAAGAAGGCTAAAGTGCAGCCCGAGCAACCAGCCGCGCAACCATAGGCCCCGGCGCCAGTTGGGGATTTTGGCCAGGCGGGACCTGGTAACTCCTCTTGATCCTGCAGAAACGAGTGCCCGGGCTCCCGATGGTATCCGCAACTGATAAGAAACAAAACCAAGTGCCAGCACATTGAGATTTGAGGTATCCCATCCTAACGGCAAAAAGCGCCGTTAGGATGGGGCACCCAGTGTTTCGTTCATCGTGGGTTGGAGACGACGGTGGGGGACTGATACCAGGGGTATTCATTCTGATAGGCCTACTGTAAAGTTCGCCGCCTCTTGTCCGATGAACTCGAATGAGAATGCATGAACGGAGGCCGACCCTTTACGGATTGAATATGACGCGGGAATTCCATTTTCTCCAGAGGGTTCAGGGGTTATTGATCGCATGTTTGGCGGCGTTGATGGGCTATGCGATCGGTGCTCGATCTTCGATTGCGGCTGCGCTGTCAGTATCGCCGGCTGCGGTCAACTGGGCCGCCGCGGCTTTGGTGGTGTTGCTTGGTTCTCTGCTTTACTTGAAGATCGATGCCGAGCGGCGCGCGCACATGGAGCACACGTTTTTCAGAGCGCTGCTCGATCATTGTCCGGATAATGTTTTTTTCAAAGATCGCGAGAGCCGCTTTTTGTGCCTGAGCAAGGGAATGGTGAAATATTTCGGCTACGAGGATGACTCGAAACTGCTGAACAAAACCGACGCCGATGTCTTCACATCTGAACACGCGCAGCAGGCGCTGGAGGACGAAAGGAAGATTCTCGAAACCGGCCGCCCGATCATCGGACAGGAAGAGAAGGAGACCTGGCCAGGCGGCCGCGAGACATGGGTGCAGACATCCAAATTGCCGTTGATTGACCGCCGGGGGCGGGTAATCGGGACAATGGGCATTTCGCATGATGTAACCGAACGCAGGCGCGTGGAGCAACAGGTGCACTATCTGGCGATGCATGACGCATTGACCGACCTGTTGAACCGTGCGGCCCTGCTCGAACGGCTGGTGCAGGCCATTGCGCGTGCGCAGATCGATGGAAAGCCAATGTCGGTGTTGATACTCGATCTGGACCGGTTCAAGAATGTGAATGACCAGTACGGCCACTTTGCCGGAGACAAGTTGCTGGTAATGGTTGCGAGCCGCTTGCGAAGCTGCGTGCGCGATAGCGATATTGTGGCGCGGTTCGGAGGAGACGAGTTTGTGGTGGTGCTTCCCGGGGCGCACGATCGGGCAGAGGCCGCACGGGTGGCGAACAGGATTGTTGAGGCGATCGGGATGCCGTTTGAGTTTGACCAGTTCCAGGTAAGAACCAGCGCGAGCGTGGGGATAAGCGAATTCCCGCTGGATGGAACGAGTGCGGAAGAACTGCTGCACAACGCTGACGCAGCCATGTATGAGGCCAAAGCGAAGGGGTGCGGAAAGTACACCTTCTCCGCCAGCCTGCAGCGGCCGAAGTCCCAACTGCCACGTCTGGTCAAAAAGACTGGGTAAGCTCTAGTCCTTTACTATCGCGCGAATCAACATTCCAATGAGTGAGAGCACTATGCCTCCCCAGAAGGCGGGCCAGAAGCCGCGCACATGAAACCCATGGACAACGCTCGAGGCCAGTTCGATCATGAGAGCATTGATGACCAGCAGGAAGAGGCCGAGGGTGAGGATACTCAACGGGAAAGTGACGATCTTTAGGAGCAGTCCAATGGTGGCGTTGAGCAGGCCGATGACGAGCGATGCAATGAGCGCAGGTCCGAAGCCGGTGACGTGGAATCCAGGTACGATTCGCGAGACAATGACGAGCGCAATCGCGCTTAGAATCCATTGAGCCAGCAGAGCGAGCATCTTTCTTTCTCCTTCAGAGTCCAACAGCGTAAGCCGGTTGCCGGATTGAAGCGTCCGGCATGTAAGTTCTTCTATTATCGGATGCAGAATACTCCCTGGGGCTGCATGGCGAGCTGGCTCAGATAAGGATTGGGGTATGCGGGTGCGAGAGATTTGCGGGTTGGTGAGCCTGGTTGCCATGGCGGCGATTGGCTTACCCGTGCGCGCCCGGCAGGCGGCGAATGCGCCGCTGCCCAATATTCCTGAACTGATGCAGAAAGTGGAGGACCACCAGAAGCAGGTTGAGAAGTTGCGCGAGAACTACACGTTTACAGCAGCGCAGACCACTGAAGATATGGACGCGAACGGCCACGTGACCAAAACCGAAACAGAAGAGGACGATGACTTTTTTGTGAACGGGCACCTGATTGAGCGCTCGGTGAAGAAGAACGGCAAGCCGCTGGCCGGCCACGACGAGGACAAGGAGACCGAGCGCGTAACCAAGCTGGTGGAGAAGGCCGAGAAGACGCCGCCGGGTCAGCCGCTGGAGGGGCAGACGATCAGCATAAGCCGGCTGCTGGATATTATGGACGTGCGCAACCCGCGTCGCGAGACCTACCGCGGCAGGCCGACGATTGTTTTCGACTTTATCGGGCGCAGGAATGCGAAGACGCATGGGCTGGCCGAGGACGCTTCAAAGAAACTGCAGGGGACGGTGTGGATCGATGAAGCCGGTCTGCAGGTGGCGCATCTTGAGGTGAGTTTCAACGACAAGTTCCGCGTGGGCGGCGGGTTGCTGGCGACGGTGGACAAGGGAACGAATTTCAGGTTCGACCAGGCTCCGGTGGAGGAAGGGCTTTGGCTGCCGACAGGGGGCGAAGCGACGGTTGATGGGCGATTGCTGCTGGTGAAGAGCCTTCGCCAGCACATCAGCGAGCGGGATTACGACTTCAAGGTGTTTCGCGTAGAGACGCAGCAAAGCAGGGATGCTAAGGTCGATTCTGCGGCCAAGCCTTGAGAAAAAAGAGAAAAGAGAAAAGAGATAAGGGCTGGAAGCTGGGGGCCAAGCCGCTCGCTGCTAAAGTGGATGCATGTTTGTGCGGCGGATTGCGGTGGAGAGGGTGGATGCGGAGGGAGCGCGACATGCGTGCCCGATTGCGTGGATCGACAACTTTGCCATGCGCAACTTTACCAACGATGCGGTTTTTGACGATACGCTGCCGGTTGCCGATGGGCTGATGGAGGCGGGGAATCGCGTGCCGCTCGACCGGTTGCAGACGGCGATGGAAGACTGGTTTCGGCGGAAAGGCTATGTGAAGGCGGGCGAGCGGGTGGAAGTGATAGAGACAGGGAACGAGGGAACGGTAAACGGTGAAACTGTGACGCGGCTGCCTCCAGGCCTTTGAATCTATTGAAAGGCGATTCACAGTTTCACGAAAAAAAAATACTTAAAGACGGTCAGGCGGCAGTGGCTTGGGCTGGTTCTTTGATGGATTCGCTGTTGTTCCAAAGGCTTAGTTCGGCTTCGCGGCGGGTTTTGAGGCCGGCGTTCTCCTTTGTGCCGGCATGATCCCAGCGGAGAAGCTGCTCGCCTGCTTCGGCGATGCGTCCGGAGTTCAAATCCCGCAGGAGCGTGGATTCTGCGAGGCGAAGCTGGCCCAGATTGAAGACAAAATCGACCAGCGCATCGAACTGGCCCTGGGTGAGCTGCACCTTGACGAGGCGCGCGACGGCTCGCTTGGCATCACAGATGTCGTTGTAGAGGAGTGAGGTCCCCTGGGACTCGTTGATTCCATTGGGGAATGTCTCGGGATGGACGAGGCGATGGCCGTAGCCGATGGTGGGGTAGCCCTCGACGTCGAGATAGACGCGTTCGCGAAAACCCTCCGATTTCTTGATCAGTTCCATGCCTTCTTCGCTCAGTTCCATGAGTTCCTCCAGATGCCCCTATAACGATGATGACAGGAAGTGAGAAATAGACTGCAAAGCCGTTGGGCGTGATTCGTGGGTCGTGAATGGAGGGCTTAGATCTCGGATGTGGCTGAATATTTTATGGTTACGCGCTCCAACCCTTTTCACTATGGGCTGCGAAAAGGGTGGGGCATCCCGGTTTGCGGTTGACAGCGATGGACACGGGAATGCGCGGGTTACGGAGTAGGCGGGGTTGGCAGGGGTGGCTTGTCGGCGATTGAGAAGAATTGTGCGACGACGTCGTTGAGCGCAATGTCGAAGTTGTGGTCGTGGGTTTTCTGCAGATAGGCCACGCCGATTGATGAGGTTATGGTCCATAGGACGAAGTGGCTTTTTGCGTCGTAGACGGTGAGCCGGAACATGGGCAGCGGGTCGGAAGCGCCATTCTGCTTGTTAGCGCTTGTTGGGCCGTAGGGGGCGATCAGCCGGATTTCGATAACGAGGTCGGCATTTGATGGGTCGGCTACCAGGTGGAATTGGCCGGAAGAAAGAAGTGCAGCGAAAAACTGGTTGTAGGGGCGGTTGGTATCGCCTGAAAAGGGCTCGGGAAAGAGTCCGCTATCGGAGCCGCCGTTGGAGATGAAGATGGATTTGGCTGTGGTGATGGCCGGTGGGACGGGAGCTGCGGGCGCGGGTTGGGCGTTGGTTATGGTTGCTGTCAAGAGAACTGCGCAGGCTATGGCGAGGTGTGAAACCAACGAACGGATCACGGTTGTATCCCCCCTGTTGTTTAAGACGTGGGTGAGGGGATTGGGGACTGAGGCACTGAGGGAACAAGGGAACGAAGAAGGGCTCGGGCGGACCTGGGGGCGGGACTGGATGGGTTCGTGGTATCCCACCCTTTTCACGATGAGGCTGTGAAAAGGATGGGGCACGGGGTTGAGTGGCGACCTTCGCGGGTTTTAGTCTGTCGGCGCGGGCGCGGTGTAGGGCTTTTGGAGATAGAGGCGGCCTTCGTTGACGCAACCCTGTGTGTTGTCGTTGGTTTGCACGGCGAGGCGGTACTCGTTGATGGCGCGGTCGCGCTGGCCGGTGAGGTCAAAGATTTTGCCGATGGCGATGTGGCTCCAGCATTCGGTCCACGAGGGTTCGTCGTCGCCGCGAAGGGAGTCGCGGAAGGAGTTGACGCTGGCCTGGTAATTGCGCTGGGTGAAGAGGACTTCGCCGATGCGGTAGCTGGCCAGCGAGCTTTGCGGGTTCGACTCGAGAGCCTTCTGGTACGCGGCCAGTGCGCCGACCAGGTCGCCCTGGGCCACCAGCTGCTGGCCTTTGAGGATGGCGATGCGGACCTGCAGGTCGGGCGTGGTTTTGAGCACCCAATCCTGGGGGTCGACGCCGATGCGGCGCGGGCGGCCGAAGGTATCGACCACATATTGAGTGTTGGTGCCTACCACTTCAATCTTCTGGTTCACGGTTTTGCCGTCGGTTTCGATGCGCAGGTCCACGGGCATGCGGAAGAGGTCGAGATCCTGATCGACTTCGCCGATAGTGCGGAAGCCCTTGTTGTTGCCGAGGCGGTAGACGGCGTACTTGTCAGTGAATTTTGGCGCGCCGGTGCCATCGACCCATTGTGAAAAGAAGGCGGTGAGCTGCTGCTGGCTCACTTCTTCGGCCACTTTATAGAACTCGTCCGCGCGCAGGGATTTGTCGGCGTATTGGCTGAGCACTCCTTTGAAGATGTTGGGGAGCATCTTTTCGCCCACTTCCCAGCGGAGCATGTGGAAGATCATGGCGCCCTTGTCGAAGGTCATGGACTGGAACTCGGGCGTGAAGGGGCCGAGGCGTCCGGCGCTGGAGAGGGGGATGGTGTCGTAGGCGAGGGCGCTGGCGGCAACGTCAGTGAGGGCGGCGCGAAGGGCGCTGGCGCCGCTTTCATCCTCGACGTACATCAGCTCGCCGTAGCGGCACATGCCATTCTCGATCCATGCGTCATCCATGGAGTGAGGGCTGACCTCACTGCCCCACCACTGGTGGGCGATGGTGTTGGCCAGCAGTCGAATGCCTGATTTATCGCCGATGCGGGAGCCGGGGATGCCGGCGAGTTCGGGCGCCCATGCGGCGGGGAGAGTGTCATCGGGAATTTCAACGACGTTGAGCCGTTCTGACTCGGCCTCGCCGAACTGATCGGTGAAGAAGTCGAACTCGCGGGTAGCGGTTTGCGCGAGCGAGTTGGCTGCGGCCTGATGGGCAATGGTGGTGTAGATTTTTACGTTTCCAGCGCCGACGGAGACGGGATCGACATAGCGTCCGGCGATGACGGTGCCGGGAAATCCTGGCTTGGTCCACTTGAAGTCGTACTCGTCGCCGGGCTTGCCGTTGGAGAGCGCGACGGAGTGGGGCTTGCCGGCGCTTCCGCTGGCGAAGACGCGCATGCCCTGCGGCACGCGGATATGCATTTCGGCGGTAAAGCGATCGGTGAGGTAGCCGGAGGTGGGGAACCAGCGCGCGGCGTAGAGCAGGTAGCTGATGGGCTCCTGAATGGCGGCGAGCTTGATGCCTTCAATGGGTCCGTCTTCATTGCCGGTGATGATGCCGTCGTAAACGAAGGTCCAATGGACGGGCTGGCCGGCAGTGAATGAAGCCGTGGGCACGACGCGGATAGAGCCGTCGGCGGTGCGCTCGCCATCGAGGAGTTTGCCGGAGCCGTCGGTGATTTTGGTGACTTTGAGCGCGGGGTGGAAGCCGAAGTTGACGACGTCGACGGTGGCGGGCGCGGTGAAGGTGACGACGGCGGTGGCGGCGAGGTGGTGCGTTGCAGGGTCGAGCTCGGCGTCGATCACGTAACCGGTGATGTCGATAGTGGGCCGCTCGCGTTGCGCGAGGGCGGGGCTCACAAAGACGAGCCCGATGGAACCAAGGGCGAGCGCCAGGGCAGCTCGGGAAGCGGCAGGGGGAAATCCAACCGGCAAAACTCGTGTTCGCATGGCTTCAATCATCGCATTCTCCGGCAATCTCCGAGCTACTTTCTCTGCCGTCCATTACCTGGTCGCCGCTCCCTGGTGGTCGCGTCGACTCGGCTGCCCGGCTCATTCCTAAAGCGGCTCGGATATCGCGAATCGCCGCCGACTTGGCAGCGGGTTATTCGGTGTCGCGGGTTCCTGGTTTTGCTGCGTTGAGGTCTGAGGTATCCCACCCTAGCGACAAAAACAAGAACGTCGCGAGGGTGGGGCACCCACCATATTTTTTTTCACCAACCCTAGCCTGAAAAACAAAGGCCCGGCGAGGGTGGGGCACCCAAGGTTCGCGGGAAAAAGCGCAGTGGCTCAATGGTTTGACGCCGACCATGGAGTTGCGGTTACGGGGATTCGAGAGTTTGCGGCATGGTTCAGCTCTGGATCAGGTGCGGCCTGGTGTCTGGATTGCGGGTACGGTGGATCCCAATTCCTCAATGACTACGGCGGCGAGGCGTTCGATCGCGTCCCGTTCTCCGGCTTGATGTTTGCTCAGTGTCTGATTTGAAGTCGAGTTTGGAGTCAAGGCCTCGCGGACTTCTCCTAGCCCTTGAATCATGGACTCGCGAGGGGCCCCGTCGGGTAGCAACGATTGGAGATGCTCGACAATATTTTGGGCGGTGAAGTCGTGTTGAATGAGTTCGGGAACGAGGCGGCGGGCGGCAATGAGGTTGGCCATGGCGACATGAGGCACGCTGACTACGCGCTTGGCGATGGCGTAGGTGAGGGGCGAGACGCGGTAAACGACCACGAAGGGATTGCCGATGAGGGCAGCCTCGACGGTGGCAGTTCCGCTGGCTACGACTGAAGCGCGGGCGTGGAAAAGGGCGGCGCGGGCTTCGCCTGAGATGAGGCGGGCAGACAGCTGGCCAGCGTGGGCGGAGATGAGCGATGCGACCTGAGTGCGCTGGTCGGCGTGGAGCGTGGGCGCGAGGGGGATGAGGAATTCAAAACGCAGCGAGGGCTGGGATTGGGCCAGCAGATGAGCGGCGTGGAGCATGGTGGGAAGATGATCGCGAATTTCGCGCATGCGGCTGCCGGGAAGCAGGGCTATCCAGGTGAGTGAGGGGTCGAGATGGTGGATGGCGGCGAATTCTTCGCGCGAGATGAAGGGCGGCGGGAGCTGGGCGAGCGGGTGGCCGACGAACTCGGCATTGACGCCGCGGTCGCGGTAGAACTGTTCTTCAAATGGGAAGATTACGAGCATGCGGCGAACGTACTTCTGGACTTGTTTGATGCGGTGTTTCTTCCATGCCCAGAGCTGAGGGCTCACAAAATAAATGACCGGGATGCCGAGGCGATGGAACTCGCGAAAGAGGCGGAAATGGAAGTCGGGGAAATCAACGAGGACGGCCACCTGGGGACGGAGTTCGCGGATGGCGCGGCGGAGCTTGCGAAACTCGCCGTAGATGCGGGGCAGGTGCTCGACGACCTCGGTGAATCCCATGACCGCCATGTCTTCAGCGCGGACGACGCATTGGACGCCGGCGGCTCGCATGCGCTCGCCGCCCATGCCGATCAGTTCTGCTTGCGGCAGTTTCTGGCGCAGGAGGGACGCTAATTGCGCGCCGTAGAGCTCGCCGCTGGCTTCGCCTGCTGAGATGAAGATGGTGGGCATGGTTGCGTGTCTTCTCGCTCGGTACATGATAGAGGCAGCGAGCGGGTTGTGGATGGCGGTGGGAGATTGAAGAAGTGAAAGAGTGAAGAAGTGAAAGAGTGAAGGCGTGAAGGCGTGAAAGGGTGAAAGAGTGGGATGAAGGGAAGAAGTATTCCGGAGCATTTACACGGAATTTCAGTATTTTGGTGTATTTTGTTGAATCAGAGGCAACCGATGACGCTGATTTTTGGGGTTCCCCATCGCATCGGCCGAGCAAGCCTTTTGGCCGCAACCCTGCTTTTGACAGCCGCCCTTGCGGGCGCGCAGCAACCTGATGCCGGAAAAACTCAATCGGCTCCGCCACCTCCGCCGCCTGCGGTGTTTCAGAACCTGATTCCGGCCGATCAACTGAGTTTTCTTGCGGCATACGATGGCAGGATGCCGAAGGAGATCGAGCGGGACAAGCGCTTCTGGAAAGTTGAGAAGCTGATTACGCCACCCACCCACTACTTTTACCACCGCGACAAGGAACTTTCGGACGCCAGAGACGAGGTGCTCGACGAGGCGCCGCTGCCGATCAGCGTGCGCGACGGCCGCTACGTGATGGTGGCGTCAGCCGGCGGACCTAACCAAAACATGAACGGGCGGGGATTCATTTGGATCGACATGCAGACGGGGATTGGGCTGGGCGGCATCTACTTCAAGCCGAGTAATGGCGAGCCCACGCCGACGCTGGCCATCTACTCAAAGCAGTTGACCGATACGTACCTGGCAATGAGCCAGCTGCCGCCGGAGTTGCTGGTGGATTTGAATCAGTGGGCGCTGATTGCGAAGGTGCATGCAACTTCGCCGCGATATTTTATTTCCGCAAACAAGAAGAAGTACGCGCTGATTCACGATTTGGATTACTGTGCGCATGCAGCAGGCATGCCCGCGCCACCTGCGAATGAGTGCGAGGAGATGACCGCAGAGGCCGCGGATGCGGACCTGGAGGCGGCGTGGTTTATGAAGGCGACGGGCAACCGGTCGGATGCCACGGCTTTTCTGCTGGAGCCGGAATACACTGCATGGATTGGATGGCGCCAGGGCATCTGCGGAGCCGGGCTGGCTTGCCGCATTGTGTATACGCGGCGAAGGGTGAATGAATTGCTGGGAAGGTGATAGAGGCAGGGACTAGGGGCTAGGGAACTCGATGCTGCCTTGTTATTGTGCTAGCCAGCCGCCATCGATTGGGATAGATGTTCCGGTGATGTTGCTTGCGGCTTCAGTCGCCAGAAATACGGCGAGGGCGCCGATCTGGTCAATCGTGGTGAATGATCCGGAGGGTTGTTTTTCGCGCAGGAGTTCTTGTGTTGCGTGCTGCACGTCGATGCCTTCGGCTGCGGCTCTGGCTTCGATTTGACGCTCGACCAGCGGAGTATCGACCCAGCCCGGGCAAATGGCGTTGCACGTGATGCCCTGGCCGGCTGTCTCGAGGGCAACGACTTTTGTGAGTCCCACCAGCCCGTGCTTGGCGGCAACATAGGCAGCCTTGTGGACGGATGCGACCAAGCCATGTACCGAGGCAATGTTGATAAGCCGTCCCCAGCCGCGTTGGCGCATCGGCGGAAGTGCGGCGCGGATGGTGTGAAATGCGGCGGAGAGATTGAGCGCGAGGATGGCGTCCCAGCGGTCGGGAGGGAAGCTCTCAATTGGAGCAACATGCTGGATGCCGGCGTTGTTGACAAGAATATCGACGGGGCCGAGACGGAGTTCCGATTCCTTGATCAATTCGGCGCATTCGGCGGGGATTGACAGGTCGGATCCCATATAGAGAACAGTTACGCCGTGCGCCCTGGCGAGACTGGCTCGTTGTTCCTCGATCACATCGGGATCGCCGAAACCATTGAGCATGAGGTTCGAACCCTGCGCCGCCAGCGCTGTGGCAATGCCCATGCCGATGCCGCTGGTGGAACCGGTGACGACAGCTGTATGGCCATGCAGCACGGACGGAATCCTCCATTCGATATTGAGCGGTAAGGATAGCATGCTGAGTTAAGGGAAGGGCTTGAGTTTGGGGCTGCAGCCCGTGTGATAGCGGAATGTGATATCATAACAATTGTGTGCTTCGGGGTAATGGACTAGGATACTCCCGACATGAAGAAAGCACATCAGGTTACGCTGGATGCCATTTTTTCGCGCCCAACGAGAGCGAATATACGCTGGGCTGCTGTTGAGTCGCTGATCCGCGCGTTAGGGGGCGAGATCAGCGAGCGCGAAGGCAGCCGCGTGGCCGCCCGGTTGAATGGAGTGATCGCTGTGTTTCATCACCCTCGGCCGGAAACCAAAGAGGGAGCGGTTGAGGCTGTGCGGCAGTTTCTTATCAATGCGGGGGTAAAGCCATGATGGAATACAAAGGCTATGGGGCAGGCCCTATCGATTTCGATCCGGAAGGCAACACATTCTCAGGAACCGTATCGGGCCTCAAAGACGTGATTCACTTCGAGGGAGCGACGGCCAGGGAGCTGGCGCGGGCCTTCCGCGCGAGCATCGACGGCTATCTCGAGTTCTGTGCGGAGAAGGGGCAGCAGCCCGATCGGCCCTTCAATGGCAAGATCCTGTTGCGCACCGAGCCGGAGCTTCACCGCAAGGCAGCACTGCGCGCCGCTGGCGAAGGCGTGAGCTTGAATCGCTGGATTTCGCAGCAGATTGAGAATGCACAGTAAGGGCGTTATCCTTTTTGGTTTCGACGATTCTGGTATGCTGTGGGGCAAGTTCTCCACGAGGCTCTTAATGAATGCATCGGTAAGGTCGATCGCTATATCGGTCTGTGCGTTCATTTTCTTGCCGCTTTCATTTGCACAAAACAACGTGTTACCTGGAACGGTTTCGGAGGCGGAGGCGCTCGAACACCTCACCCAGAAAGTCGATCCGGTCTATCCGCCAATCGCCGAGGCGGCTCATGTGCAGGGAGATGTGGTGCTTTCCATCTCGATCGACGCTGAGGGAAGGGTCGAATCGGAGAAGGTGATCAGCGGGCCGGCAATGCTTCAGCAGGCTGCGATGGATTACGTAAAACAGTGGCGGTTCAGGCCTTTTGTTGAGAGCGGCGTTGCCGCGCCGGTGTCAACCACCATTACGATTCCATTCAAGATCGGGCGGCAGGGGCCGCAGCCAAGCGCAGAGCAGCAAGAAGCGGCGCAGGCGTGGTTTCCGCTTTCGAACCAATGCAGAAGCGGCCTGAAGGCGCAGAAGGCTTCGGAGGCATTGGGCTCTTGCAAGAAGACGCTGGATATGTCGATCAAGGCGGGCGATCTTACATCAAGCGATCAACTGGCGCGGCTTGAGTCGCACCAGCTCTACGGGCACGCGTTGCTGATGGCAGGGCGTGCGGAGGAAGCGTTAGACGAAGAGAACCTGGCGTTCATCGAAGCCTTGAAATGTGTCACCGATAAGGACGAGGAGTATGCCGGGCCGCTTTTCTGGCGGGCAATCGCCGAAGCAAATCTAGGCAAGGACGATGCGGCGCTGAATGATTTTCTGGGCGCAGAGTCGACCCTTCGCCACGCAATCGCGAATCTTCCTGATATGAAGAAGAGCTATGACGACTACCTGGCCGCCGTTCTGAAGCAACATGCGGCACTGCTGGATCGGATGGGAAAGACTGCGGACGCAGACAAACTGCGCGCCGATGCTGCAACCCTTTAGGCGCCTCGCCTTGTGCGCACTGCCCCGGCGAGTTCCTTTAGCAACTCGTGCGATTCAGCCCAGTCGATGCAGGCGTCGGTGATGCTCTGGCCGTAGACTAGCGGCTGGCCGGGGGTTAGTTTTTGCGCGCCGGCTACGATGTTGCTCTCAATCATTACGCCCATTATGCGCTTGTCGCCGGCGGCGATCTGGCCGGCTACGTCGTGGCAGACGATGGACTGGCGGCGGTAGTCCTTGTTGGAATTGGCGTGGCTGAAGTCGATCATGATGCGCGGTGCGGTCCCAGCCTTCTGCATGCGCTCGGCGGTGTCGGCTACGCATTCGGCGTTGTAGTTGACCATTTTGCGGCCGCCGCGCAGGATGATGTGGGTGTCAGGATTGCCGGTGGTGACGAAGATGGCGGACTGGCCATGATGAGTGTGACCGAGAAAAGTGTGTGAGTAGGACGCGGAGAGGATGGCGTCGATGGCTACCTGCACATCGCCCGAGGTGGCGTTCTTGAAGCCAACCGGGCAGCTGACGCCGGAGACGAGCTGGCGATGCACCTGGCTCTCAGTGGTGCGCGCGCCGATGGCTCCCCAGCTGACCAGGCCGGCGATGTACTGGGGCGAGATCATGTCGAGGAACTCGGTGCCGGTGGGCACGCCCATCTCGGCCAGGTCGAGGAGCAGGTGGCGGGCCAGGCGCAGGCCGTCGTTAATCTTGTAGGACTGATCGAGATGAGGGTCGTTGATGAGGCCCTTCCAGCCGATGGTGGTGCGGGGCTTCTCAAAATAGACGCGCATGACGATTCGCAGGTCGGCGGAGAACTCGGCGATGGCTTGTTTGAGCAGTCCGGCGTATTCGCGCGCGGCTTTGACGTCGTGAATGGAGCAGGGGCCGGTGAGAACCAGCAGGCGCGAGTCGCGGCCGTTAAGGATGTCGACGATCTCGCGGCGGGTTTCGAAGATAGTGGCCGACGCGGCTTCAGAGACCGGACGCTCTTCTTCTAAAAAGACCGGAGGCAGGACGACCTTGGTCCATTGAATGCGAATGTCTTCAGTGGGATGGAACATGATTTGAATTTAACAGCCGGAAGGCAGGCACTAGGGACTAGGCACCAGGGACTAGGGCTGTGAGCCGTGACTTGACAGGACGGAGGGGTGGGCGCAGTATGTTTGCAGACTAGTTTGTATAGCAGACTAGTCTGCGAGGAGATAGTGATGACGGATTCAACTTTACGACCGATGGGCGGGAGCGCGGTGCTGGAAGATCCCGACCGGCTGGCTGGGCGGCTGATGCAGCGGGCGTGGAACCGGGACGGACTGCCCGAGATTGCAATCGGGCTATTCTTTTTGTTTATGTCGGCGGTTTTCGCCGCTCAACATTTACTGGAGATGGAATGGCCGGTTTTTCGGGCGATGCCGGCTGTCCTGGCTCTGATTTTTCCGCTTACTCTCCTGATGCCACACGCAGTGAAGTGGGCGCGCAACCGGTATCTGATCGGGAGAACCGGTTACGTAGTGGATAGGCCACCCATTGTGAGTGGGCGCCTGCGGATGGTCTCGATTATGTCCATCATTGCATTCGTTGCGGTGGCAGCGGTTGTATTGGTCATCTCGTCGCTTTCAAGCCGATGGATTCTGGCCGGAGGGGGAGTTTCTTGCGGTGTACTCCTTCTTATTTGCGGGCGGGAGATGCGATTTGTTATCAGCGGCGCAGTAATTGCTGTCACCGGGATTCTGCTGGGGATTTACGATGTCGATTTCGGCATAGGCTGTACGATTCTCTATGGGGTCGGTGGAGCGATCACCGTGATTTCAGGAACCGTTGTGCTGGTCCGTTTTCTGCGTCAGTCGCGAGAGGCCGGGGAGTAAGATGAGCGCGAATATTCAACGACTGGCCGAGATTGATCGCGTGATTCACGCGCCGGCGCGGCTGATGATTGTGGCGCTGCTGGCGGCGGTGAAAGAGGCTGATTTCCAATACCTGCACACGACCACGGGACTGACCAAGGGAAACCTCTCCGTGCATCTTTCGAAACTGGAAGAGGCCGGGTATGTGGCCATCGAGAAGACGTTTCGAGGCAAGTATCCGTTGACCATTTGCAAACTGACCGAGCAGGGGCGCGCGGTGCTGGAGGACTACCGCAAGACGATGCGGAGTGCGCTGGGTAAGGTGGCGGTTTGAGTTTCGTGTTATCCCAGGTCCCAGAATCGGGACCCTGGGCACCCAAGTTCTTGGGTGGTTGAGATGGGCGGGGCGAGGTTCGAGGTATCCCACCCTAGCCGGAAAAACTACTGCCCGGCGAGGGTGGGGCACCCAGATTTGTGGCTCGGATGACGAGGCCCGGGCCTGAAGGCCGGGTGCCTGGCGCGGCGATTTCAGAGGCCTGAAGGCCTCTGCTCCCTCCGACAGCATTAATGAAGCTGGACTAGCGTACCAGGAGAGCGGTGGCTACGGCGCCGGCGGCCAGCACTCCTACGAGTGGCACCCACAGGCGGATGTGGCGGACGTGGGTTTCAGAACCTTCGCCGATGTAGTCCTTCTCGCGGGTCACGTGCGCGATTTCATCGTAGGTGTGGGTCTCGCGATTGTTGCTTTCGGCGTTGGTGACGGTGAAGGATGTATCTTCAAGCGAATCGAGCGCGACGGTTCGTTCAGACTTGTCAGTAAAGGTGAGCCGGATGTAGTTGCCGGGATTGAAGTGCGAGAGTGCGCGGTGGACTTTTCGGGCATGTTTGTCGAGGTTGACGCCTGAGTTCGAGCTACCGACCGCGGCTAAGCATAGAGGCGCGACGGCAAACGAGGCCAGGGCTGTGATGAGGGTTAGGGTTTTTACTGCGTGTAGATACGACTTGCCTCCGAAAAGAGAAATCATAGGGCCCTCCGTTGGATCCATAGGAACGCAACATCTGGTTGAAGAATCTGCGTGGACTCTTTTTCTTGTTGTCGGCGGCTGCCTGGGCAGGCCAGTCGCGTTAACAATAGCACCAAATTGGCAAGAGATTCACGGTGTGGACCGTCACAAGCCATCAATTGGTAACGGGAAACGGGACGACTTGTGCCGGAGAACGACCGCGGTGAACTCAATGCTGAGGATGCCCTCGGGGAGTAGGATGGTTGTCCGAACCGAATTAAGTTCGCAGAATTCAGAGTCCGCAAAATGGAGGTAAGCGCGATGGGGCTTTCATCGCTATATTCTTCAGGCCGGATTTCTTTCGGCTCGTTTTCTGTGGGCTTGCTGTCTGTGGGGCTTCTTTCAGCGGCGGCAACTTTGGTTACGGCGCAGACGCCGATTCCGCCTGCTGCGCCCGGGAGCAGTCAGCCGCTGGCTGGGCACCCGGCCAATGAATCGAGCTCACCGGCTGCCAATGGAAGTATGCAGCTCAGTGTGGTGGTGACGGACAAGGGAGGCAAGAATGTTCCCGGGCTGGGGGTTGGCGATTTTCAGTTACTCGACAACAATCGGCCGATGCGGATTACGTCATTCCGTGCGTTCGGGGGGAGTGCGCCGCCGGCCCAGACTCCGGCGAAGGTGATCATCGTATTCGACACGGTGAATATGCCGTTCGACAGCGTGTCGTATACGCGCGAGCAGGTTTCGGAGTTTCTTCGGCAGAATGGCGGGCATCTTGCTGCCCCGGTGACGCTGGCTTTCCTGAACAACACAGACTTGCAGGTGGTGAGCGACGCGACCACTGACGGAAATGCGTTGGCAAAGAAGCTCGATGAGTCGACGTCGAACCTGCGAACCCTCAACAGGTCGGCCGGGTCGTGGGGCGCGGTTGAGCGATTCGAATTCAGCTTGAAGATGCTGGGGACCCTGGTTCAGAAGATAATGGAAGACCCAGGACGGAAGCTGGTGATCTGGGCGGGCCCGGGATGGCCGCTGCTGGACAACCCAAATGTCACCTTTTCGGCTCAGGGGCAGAAGGCATTCTTCAACAGCATAGTGGGGTACAACACGATGCTGCGTGAGGGGCAAATCGAGCTTTCGAGCGTGTCGCAAGGGATGCCGAACGGGGCAACGTATCTGTATGAGTCGTACCTGAAGGGCGTGAAGAAAGCGACGCAGGCGCAGCCGACAGACCTGGCGCTGAAAGTGCTGGCAACGCAGAGCGGAGGGCGCGTGATTCCTCCCAGCAACGATTTGGCCGCGGCGGTTACGGCGGTGGTGCAGGATGCCGGGACTTACTACGAAATCACGTTTGATCCGCCGCCGCCGGATGGCCCCAACGAGTATCACGATCTGAAGATAAAGGTGAATCAGCCGGGGCTTTCGGCGCACACGAACACTGGGTATTACGGCAAGCCGGAGGCAGTTTCCGCACCTTGACACTGACAATCGCTGGTTTCTAGAATTAAAGAGCAGGAAACCATTCTTTTCTCATTTAAATTAACTGATTTAAAGGGTTTAGGGAGAGTGGACGATTCGCGGACGAGGGCGGCGTCATGCCGGGGGTCCCCAAGCGGAACGTGATGGGAAAGAAAAAATGCCAGAGGTACGGCTGAGCCCGCGCGAGCGGCTGGTGCTGACCGCGATTATCGACGAGTACATCACGACCGGTGAGCCGGTGTCGTCGCAGGCGCTCGCCCGGGTGTTTGTCGACCGCGACGGGCTGAGCTCGGCGACGCTGCGCAACGTGATGTCTACGCTGGGCGAGTTGGGATTGCTGGAGCAGCCGCATACCTCGGCGGGACGGGTTCCAACGGCAGCAGGATTCAGATTTTACGTGGAACAGCTTTCGCATGGCGGCCGGCTGACGGTGCTTACGCACGGGAACGCGGGCGGCGAGGCCGGGCTGATGAGCGAGGCGACGCGCGACCAGATTGAGGAGAGTTTTTCAGGCGTGTCAAGCTCGCATGAGTATCTTGAACGGACCTCTCATGTTCTGGCGTTGCTCTCGAGCGGGCTGGGCGTGGCGCTGGCCGGCTCAACCGCGGGGCAGGTGCTGGAGCATGTTCATTTTTCGAGGCTTGCGACAGGCCGCGTGCTGGCCGTGGTGGTAACGCAGACGGGGGCCGTGCAGGATCGCGTGCTGACGCTTGACCGCGAACTTGCGCACGTGGAGCTGGAGACAGCGGCGCGGTATCTGAACGAGAACTTTCGCGGCTGGCTGATAGAGCGCATTCGCGCGGAGGTTTCGCGGCGCGCGGATGTGGAGCGCGAGGCCTACCGGCAGCTGCTTACATCGGTTGAGGAGCTTTGCCGCAAAGGCGCGCTGGCCTTAGAGGATACGGCGCAGGCCATTTTTGTGGATGGAATTGCGAATCTGATTACGGTGGAGAGGGATCGCGAGCGTTTGCGCCAGATGCTGACTGCGCTTGAGGCCAAAGAACGGCTGATCGAGCTGCTGAATGCGTACGTGGACGGACGGCAGCAGGAGGTACGGGTGGTGGTGGGTCTCGACAAGGCCTCGCCGGCCATGCAGGACCTGGTGCTGATTGGCGCGCCGGCGCGGCTGGGAGGCGCAAGCCTGGGAACGGTGGCGTTGATTGCACCCACGCGCATCCAATATCAGGAGATGATTCAGGCAGTGAGTTATATCGCCCGGCTTTCTGAGCGGATTCTGGAGTCTCCCGTAGATTAGAGGGGGAAGCAGACGGTCCGCGGGCTGCGCCGGCATACTGGCGGAGCCGGGAGTCTGATACGAAACAAACCCGACTGCCGAGAGGTTGAGATTTGAGGTTTCCCACCCTAGCGACAAAAACAAAGACGTCGCGAGGGTGGGGCACCCAGATTTTTCATCCATCGGGGGTCGGAAACGATGGCGAGGGACTGATACGCCAGGTGTGCGCCGTGAATCAAATGAATGTATGGATTGCTCGACGAAAGTGATAGAAGACCTAGTTGATGAGGGAAGTGAGGCAGGCTTGAGAGGGAAGAGAGACGCCGGAAGCGCGCCGGACCAGGAGATTGATTTGAGCGTATTGGACCCCCTGGAGATTACCGAGGGCGAGCAGGGTGAAGGATCGGCCGCGGTCAAAAAGACGGCGGAAGCTGGGACCGAGACGGGGCACGTTGAGGAGCCAGGGGCTGCTGGGCCGTCGGAGCTGGAAACGATGAAGGCGGAGCGCGACCAGTTGCTGGATCGCGTAGCCCGGTTGCAGGCTGAGTTTGAGAACGCGCGCAAGCGCGGCGAGCGTGAGCGCAACGAGTTCCGCGAGTTTGCGGCGGCCGGCGTGGTTGAGCAGTTTTTGCCGGTGCTCGACAACTTTCAACTGGCGCTGAAGGCCGGCGGGTCAGAGAAGCAGTTGCGTTCGGGCGTGGAACTGATTGTGAAGCAAATGGACGAGATTTTGCGTCAAATGCAGGTGACGGCGGTGCCGGCGGTTGGCGAGGAGTTCGATCCCCGCGTGCATGAGGCGCTGGGAACGGTGGAGCGCGACGACATTCCCGATCAGCATGTGGCCGAAGAGGTGCGCCGTGGCTACAAGATGCGCGAGCGGCTGCTGCGGCCGGCGCTGGTGCGCATTGCGAATAATGCGAAACAGGTGAAGGCGTAAGGCGGCTTTCAGCGCTCAGCTCTCAGCTTTCAGCTATAAGCCCGGTCGCGGATGAACGAATGGCTGCGGCGAGTGGAGCGCTTGCAGATTACTGAATCTATCTCGGATGAAGGTGGTTCGTGGTAGCGGGTTTCAAGCTGAAAGCTGACGGCTAAGAGCTGAAAGCTGGTTGAGAGGAAATGAGTTCTAATACAAGAGTGGGTAAAGCGGATTTTTATGAGGTTCTGGGTGTCGCGCGCGAGGCGAGCGACCAGGAGTTGAAGAGCGCCTATCGCAAGCAGGCGCTGAAGTACCACCCTGACCGGAATCCAGGCGATCACGCGGCTGAAGAAAAATTCAAGCAGGTGAGCGAGGCTTACCAGGTGCTGTGCGATCCGGATAAGCGCGCGGTCTACGACCGTTACGGTCACGCGGGATTGGGCGGAGGGGGATTTGGCGCAAGCCCATTTGCTGGCGGCGTGGACATCGGCGATATTTTTGGCGATCTGTTTGGCGAGATGTTTGGAATGGGCGGGGCGGGCCAGGGCGGTGGACGCCAGACGCGCCAGCAGCGGGGCGACGACCTGCGGTTTGACCTGACGATCGAATTTGAAGACGCGATCTTCGGCGTTGAGAAAGAGATCAAGATACGGCGGCTGGAGGTCTGCGGTACTTGCAAGGGTACCGGCAGCGCATCAGGCCGCGGTCCGAGCGTGTGCAGCCACTGCCATGGACGCGGGCAGTTCCGCTATCAGCAGGGGTTCTTTTCAGTAGCGCGCACCTGCAACGTGTGCGGCGGCAGCGGGCAGGTGATTGGCGACCCATGCGCGACGTGCCGGGGCGAAGGCCGCGCCGCCGTCGAGGTGAAGCTGCAGGTAAAGGTGCCGAAGGGCGTTGAAGAGGGCACGCAGATTCGCTACACCGGCGAGGGCGATGCCGGCCGCGCGGCCGGCCCCAAGGGCGACCTGTACGTAGTGCTTTCGATCAAGAAGCATGAATTTTTTGAACGCGCGGGCTACGACCTGCATTGCGTGATCCCGATCAGCTTTCCGCAGGCGGCGCTCGGTGCGGAGTTTGAGATTCCCGCGATGGACGGCCCGGTGCAAGTCAAGATTCCCGAGGGCACGCAGAGCGGCAGAGAACTGCGCGTCAAGGGGCGTGGCGTTCCGCTGTTGAACGGGAAGGGCCAGGGCGACCTGGTGGTGAGACTTGTGGTGCAGACTCCGCGCAAGCTGACCAAGGCGCAGCGGGATCTGATGGCGAAACTCGGGGAGTCAATGAGCGTGGACAACCGGCCTTCTGCGCCGGGGCTGTTGGATCGGGTTAAGGATTTGTTCAGCTAAGGAAGGGAACGAGGGAACAAGGGAACAAGAATTCGTTGCAGGTTGCGATTGAGCGAAATAATGAGCCTCCGGGTGAGCCGGGGGCTTTTGCTTTTTGTGGGCGTCCGGTGAGTATTGAGGGATTGTCCGCTGGGCTGGGCAAGTGCGTTATCAGATTGCGAACAACGCCTCCGCGAAGACGGCTGCGTCTTTGAGCATGGCCACGAATCAGCTTCTCCAGGGGTTGATGACTGGGACGCCGGCGGCGAGAAACGGTGCTGTGTCTCGCGTTGCGACTGAGAATCCGTGGACTCCGGCAATGGCGGCTATCTGACAGTCGGGAACCGAAATGGAGTAGCCCTTTGCGGTGGCGCGGCTTTCGAGCGAGGCATAAGCCACGGCGGCCTCGCGCTCGAAGGCGAGAAACCGATCAGAGAAGTAGCTCGCGAGCGTAGCCTGCACGGCGATCGTCATGGCTCTCTTTCGTTTACCGTCAGGCAGAAGAGTGATACCGAGCAGCACTTGCATGAGGACGGGAGCGCACAGATACAGCGTTTCTCTTGGCTGTCGATCGAGCCACGCAACCACGATCGGATCGGCCAAAGGCCTTACCGGCTCAGAGATCACATTCGTATCGAGAACGATCACGAGAAGGCGGCTGGTTCGGCCGGTCTTTTGTCACGCACGATGTTGAGCTCAATGCCGCCAAAGCGACGCCCAATTGCAGCTAATTGCGAGCCGAGTCCCGCCGCCGTTTTAGGGGACACGGCGTTCTCCAGGATAAGCCTGATTTCGGCCTCGGTGCTGCGGCCATTCTTTGCAGCTCGCAGCTTCAGGGCGCGATGGGTCCTTTCCGGGATGTTGCGGACGGTGACGGCGGGCATGGAGTGTCGCTCCTTTGCGCTTTGATATCAAAGCGGCGAAATATGCGGTCAGATTGCCAGCAGCACGACGGCGATGATGGCGGCGCCGATGAGCAGGCTTTGCTTGTCAGTGAGCGCGAAGACGATGGGGTCTTCATTGAGCAGGCCGCGCGAGGCCAGCAGCCAGACGCGGCAAAGCCAGAGGATCATGAGCGGCATGATGATCCAGAGGCGCTGGGCGTGGTGGTAGAGCATGACCACTTCGCTGCTGCTGATGTAGTTGGTGAATACTACGACCGCGGCAAAGGCGCTGGCGGTTCCAAAGCTGCGCAACTGGTTAAGATCGGTGACCAGGTAGCCGCGGCCATTGCGCGGGGCGGCTCCGCGGGTGACCAGGTTTTCAAGCTCGGCAAAACGCTTGACGATGGCCAGCGAGAGAAACAGGAAGACTGAGAAGCCGGCGAGCCAGGGCGAGATGTGGGTATCAGTGGCGGCGGCGCCGGCGAGCAGGCGCAGCGTGTAGATGCCGGACAGCACCAGCACGTCGACCAGGGCGTAGCGCTTGAGGATGGCCGAATAAGCGAATGTGGTGACGAGATAAAAGACGAGCCAGGCGAAGAATTCCGGCGGCAGAAACCGCGCGCCTGCAAAAGCCAGAGCAAGGAATACCGCAACGATGATGAGGCCGGTGAATGCATCGAGATTGCCAGACGCGAAGGGCCGATGGCGTTTTTGCGGATGTCGGCGGTCGGCATCGATATCAAGCAGGTCGTTGACGACGTAGGCAGCCGACGCGGCGAGCGAGAAGCAAACGAAGGCGATGAGCGCGTCGAACAAGCGCGGGGCGGCTACGATGTGAGCCAGCAGCAGAGGCAGAAAGATGAGCAGGTTCTTGGTCCACTGGTGAGGGCGAATGGCATTGAGCGCCGAGCCGAGGGGGCCATTGCGTTCTTCAAAGGCGCGGGCGGGTGTGATGCGCTGGGAACGGAGGCGCGAGCGGAGCCGGCGGCTGGGGTTGGCGACCATGGGATCGATAGCGCCGGCGAGCAGCGGCAGGTCGGGCGTGTCGTTGCCGATATAGTCGAAATCGGTTGAGCCAGGCTCGGCAACGCGAGGCTCGGCAACGCCAAGGCGGCTGCGCAGGCCGGCGAGTTTTTTGCTACCGGTGAGGTTGGTGGCTCCGTCGCTGCCGAGCACGTCGGCAAAAATTCCCAGATGCGCTGCCACGCGGCGGGCAAGGCGCACATCGGCGCCGGTGGCGAGATAGATGGGCCGGCCTTCGTGATGCTGCTCGCGCAGATAGTGCAGCAGCTTGCGGTTGTAGGGCAGGTGCTCGACGTCGAGCGAGACATGATCTGTGACGAATGCCTTGAAAGCGGCTTTGCCGCGCAGCACGCGCGCAAAGAGGGCCGGCACAAGCAGGGGCCGCGAGCGGGCCAGGACGAGCAGCGAGTCGATGAGGGTGTCGGATTTGACCAGGGTTCCATCGAGATCGACGCAGAGGGGCCGCGGGGCTGGCTGGAACTCGACGGGCTCGGCGGGGGGGATGGATGTTGGGTTGGACACGGGTTAACTCGCTTGGTTGTCGCAAGTATATCGTTGCGGTGCGCCGGGCACCCGGCACGCGGTACATCCGAAAAGATAGAATTGCGGTCATGGACTCACGCAACGCTTTGCCACTCGTGCCTAAAAAGAGTGCGGCTTCATTCGCAGCGAAATGTCTGACTGTTTTTCTTCTGGTGATGCCGGCGCTTCGGGCACAAACTTATCAGCCCACCTGGGACTCCATCGACACGCGGGCTACGCCGGCGTGGTTCAGCGAGGCCAAGTTCGGCATCTTCATTCACTGGGGCGTTTACTCGGTGCCGGCATATGCTCCGGTGATTCCTGGTAAGTTGGCTTACGCGGAGTGGTACTGGCACCAGATGACCGAGGGCCGCGACAACCCCAAGGCCAACCCGGTTGAGACGGGCACATGGGCCTATCACCAGAAATTGTTTGGCGCCGACTACGCCTACCAGAATTTTGCGCCGCAGTTTAGCGCCCAGCTGTTCGATCCGGATCAATGGGCGGATACGCTGGCTACCTCTGGCGCGAAGTATGTGGTGCTGACTTCAAAGCATCATGAGGGGTTTGCGCTATGGCCCAGCAAAGAAGCTTCAGCCACCTGGGGCCGGCCGTGGAATGCGGTTGCGATTGGTCCCAAACGGGATGTGCTGGGCGATTTGAGCGATGCGGTGCGTCGCAAGGGCCTGCGCATGGGGTACTACTATTCGCTTTACGAGTGGTATAACCCGCTGTGGCTTACTGACAAGCCTCGCTATGTCCGCGAGCACATGTTTCCGCAGTTCAAAGATTTGGTAACGCGCTACAAGCCGGACATCATTTTCAGCGACGGCGAATGGGAGCAGACATCGAGCGAATGGCATAGCCCGGAATTGCTGGCGTGGCTGTTCAACGACTCGCCGGTGAAAGACTATGTGGTGATCAACGACCGTTGGGGCAGCGATACGAAGCACAAGCACGGCGGCTATTGGACCACGGAATATACGCCGGGCATGAGCGGCATGGATCATCCCTGGGAAGAGAGCCGGGGCATGGGCTATAGCTACGGCTACAACCGCGCGGAACGCTTTGAGGACTACCACAGCGGGCGCGAGCTGGTGATTATGCTGGTGGACATTGTGAGCCGTGGCGGCAACCTGTTGCTCGACATTGGACCGAAAGCCGATGGCACGATTCCAGTAATCATGCAGGAGCGGTTGCACCAGATGGGCGATTGGCTGAAGGTGAATGGCGACGCGATCTATGGGACCAAGCCGTGGAAGGTTTCGCGGCAATGGAGCGCGGGCGAGCAGCCGAAGGTGGAATACAACGCTGAGTTTCAGACGGCTTACGACGTGTCGAAGCTGGCGATCCGGCCGGAGCCGGGCAAAGCGGGGATAGATGCATTCTTCACGGCGAAGGGCGACGATGTTTTTGTGATTCTTCCGCGGTGGCCGGGGCGCAGTTTTACGGTGCGCGACTTAAACGGGGCAAAAGCGGTAACGCTGCTTGGATCGGCGGAGGAACTGAAGTTCAAAGTCGCGGGGAGCGGGATCGCAGTCGAGCTGCCTGTGCTTACGGACGAGCTGGTGCGCGAGCCCGCGTGGGTGTTGAAGGTTAGCCGGTGAAATGATTCGAAGTTCCGTTGTATAGATGTTGCTAACGCAAAGGGTTCTATTTCTCCAGCGACAATGCAGGGGCCACACCTGCGATTGATCGGACACTCGTCCGGATGGTTGAAGACAACGCCTCGCCGTTCTTCGATGATTGGTTCCGCAATCTGTCCCCACGATTGACGCACGACTAATTTTTTCGCGATCACTAATGGCTTGAGGAACTGCGCGCAAGCTCAGCCGGATTGTTGCGCCTTCAAATGTCCGCGCCTAACCGTACCAATCCTGTTACGGCCAGCAACTTTCCGGACTCACGCCGCACGGCGTTTTGACAATTCACCTGCAGTGATAGTTTTTCGCCGCCGATGGTGCAGCGAACAGAACCTTGGGGACCTATTTCTTTGGAGGCTTTGTGAAACTCAGAAGTAAGTATGCAGGCTTCGGCGTGATGCTGACGACAATCATTTTTCTTCCCCTTCTCGCGCTGGCACAGGCGACTACGGCATCGATTCACGGCACAGTCGCAGATCCAAACGGGGCATTGCTGGCGAATGCAACAGTTACCGCGGTCAACACCAGCACAGGGATTGTGAACACCCAGAAGACCGATCATAAAGGTTACTTCGTCTTCCCCGACCTGCACATTGGCGGTCCGTATTCGATCACTGTTGAAGATCAGGGATTTCAGCGGTTCACCACAACCGGCATTATGCTCGACCTTAGCTCCGCCCTTGAAGTGGACGCCAAATTGCAAATCGGAACTTCGTCTCAGACGATTCAAGTGAACTCGACCACGGTGCAGGTCGAGTCGTCCGACGTTCAGCTGAAGAACGTTGTCGAGGCTCAGGAAATAGAAGAACTGCCTACGCTCGGACGAGATGCGGTGCAACTGCAGAAGACCGCACCGGGAACCGTCGAAGCCTCAGACCGTGAAGCAACGTTCTCGACCAACGGCAGCCAGACGCAGGAGAACTCCTACCTGCTGGATGGAAACGACATCAACGACTTTCTTCTGAATCAGCCTGGAATTGTCGTGAATCCCGATGCGCTGGCTGAAGTGAATATCATTACCAGTACGATCGATCCAGAATTCAGCCGCAATTCCGGCGCAATTGTAGATGAGGCGCTGAAGAGCGGAACGAATCACCTTCATGGCGATGGATTTGAGTTTTATCGCGACACATTTCTGGATGACACCCCTTATTTTTCGCAGTACCGGCCGCAATTCCATCAAAACGTCTTTGGTGGAACTCTGGGCGGCCCGATTGTTCAGAATCATGCATTCTTTTTTGTCGCCTATCAGGGATTGCGAAGCCGATCGGCGCAACCGACCAAAACCCCTGTCTTTTCCCCCGCCCAAAGGGGAGGCAACTTCACGGCAGACGTGGGACAGTTCTCAAGCAACCCGATTCCATTTCCCAATGGCATCCAGGGGCCGAATGGGCTTTGCCTGCAAGGCACACCGTGGAACACATGCTTCCCGACGGCTCAAGTGCCGGTGACAGATTTCGATACGATTGCAGGCAATCTTCTTAATCAATATGTTCCGCCTCAAAATGACGGGGCCTTTTACAGCTTCAATGCTCCTAACACTTCAGACGACGACCAGGGCATTATTCGCATCGACGACAAGTTAACGTCGAAGGACACGCTTTGGGCATCGACGGTGTTCGACTCTAACCCGGCAATGAATACGTTGCCGCTTCCCTCGACCCAATCGACGGGAGAAGGCGCGAACCTGCCGGGATTTGCGGCCGACAATTCGTCGCACACCAAGATATTCAACGCATCATGGACACACGTATTCAACAGCACGACGTTGAATGAGCTGCGGGCCGGCTACTTTCGGTTCAACTACGCCGAACTGCAGCCGGCTCCATCCACGCTTGCCCCTCCGTCGTCGTTCGGATTCAACATCGTTCCGCAAGACTCCGCCGCCGGTGCATTGCCATACATCAACGTGCTTGGTTATTTCACGCTGGGATTCAGCACCAATGGGCCACAACCCCGCAAGGATCAGAACTACACGTACGTAGACAACTTCAGCAAAGTGGCCGGCAATCACGATTTGAAGTTCGGCGCCAACGTGGAACGTTTCAGCATCAGCAATCCGTACTACTCCAATAACAGCGGAAACTTCAATTTTGACCAATTTTCGGCGGTCTATAGTACTGGCGATGCCGCCGCCGACTTTCTGCTTGGAATTCCGGCAACCTATGAGCAAGGGTCGGGTTTCTTTGTCGATGTGAGGGCGTCGCAATACTATGCATACGCCCAGGACCATTGGAAGGCGACGGATACGTTGTCACTTGCTTATGGCGCTGGCTACGACGTAGAGACACCTTATGCGAACCTGCAGTACGGCGGTGTGGGCGTAACGTGCTGGACGCCCACGAATGACCAATCAAAGGTCTTTCCAAATGCTCCTCCCGGGCTGCTTTATCCTGGCGACCCCGGATGCAACAAGAATGGCAGCCCGACTACGCATTGGGATCACTTCTCTCCCCGGGTGGGATTTGCGTGGTCTCCCAATGGCAGGCTTGGACATTTTCTGGGGACGGCAGGAGGGCACGATTTTGTTATTCGCGGCGGGTTCGGGGTGTATTGGAACCGGGTGCAGGGTGAAGGAGCGCAGGTAAACTCGAACGATCCGCCATTTTCAGAGAACAGCGAGGGCGCAGCGGGATTAGGCGGCAATCCCGGCTTTGCGAATCCGTTTGCCGACATTGCGGGCAATCCCAACGCCTCGTATCCGGTGAATCCGTATCCTTATACGGTGCCCACATCGGGAGCGAATGTGAGTTTCATGTCGCTTTACCCGCTGGAGATGGATAACCTCACTTCAAATTGGGACGATCCTTATACCTATAACTTCAACTTGAATGTGCAGCGCGCTTTGCCGAGCAATATGGTGCTGACGATTGGCTATGTGGGCTCGCTCGGCAGAAAACTGGATCGCGCAAGCGAAGGCAATCCAATTACCCAGCAAGGCCACGACGACTGCCTGAATGGCACCGGTTCGAGCACGCCGATTACCCTGTACTCGTCGCAGGGACCAGAGACATTTACGTGTCTCGAGTTAGCCGGCTCGCAGTCGCTTTATTTCCCGGGCGAGAAACTGCAACCCGGAACGGTGCCTGGGACTCAGATACCGGGCGTGTTCCCGAATGGCCTGCCTTATTACCTTTCGATCGGCGGCATGCACACCAGTGGGTCTTCAAGCTATGACTCGCTGCAGGTGTCGCTTGCCAAGGCGCCCACTCACGGGTTGTATTTCAACCTTGCGTACACATACAGCCATGCTCTAGACAATGCGTCGAGCCTTGAGGACTCGGTAGCGAACGGCTACGGAACGAACTATGTCCCCGGGTTCGAGCATCTCAGCTACGGAGACTCGGTTTACGATGCGCGGCAGCGGCTGGTGGCGGCATACAACTACGGAATTCCACTGCCGCAAAGCATGCGTGACCAAACCTACGTGAAAGCCTTGCTGGGTGGATGGCACCTTTCAGGCATTACTGCGCTTCAGAATGGATTCCCGGTGACGGTTTATGACGGCGGTGTTTTCAACTCGCTTTATTGCGACCAGTTCAGCTTTGTGAATTGCCCCGACGTACCGAACACCTCCACGTTCCACATTAAAACCATGAATCCCAGAACCACTGGCAACTACTGGTTCAACGCTTCGACATTTTCCCAGGAATCGATCGGCACATTCGGAAACGTGAAGCGCAATTTCTTCCACGGCCCCGGGTTCAACTATTCCAACTTTGAGATATACAAGAACACCCCGGTCGGCGGTTCGGAAAGCTCACGTTACATTCAACTGCGTCTGGAAGCGTATAACGCATTCAACCACGCAAACTTTGCAAACCCGAGCGGCAACTATGGGGCGGGGTCTGCTGTTTTCGGTGTTGTTACATCGGTCGATCAGCCGGTAAATGCCGGGGGCGATCCGCAGCCCGCACGTGCGATTCAAATCGCTGGTAAGTTCTATTTCTAGATTGATTGAAAGAGGCGAACGCGTGCGGCGGATCCGTCGGTCTGCCGCGCGCGTTGAATTTCTGAGGAGTAGACTGGCGGCATGAAGCGCATAAACGGGAACGTATCTGACGAGAACGCGATGAAAGGCTCCGCTGCAGCACGGCCTTCAACCGCGGCGAACCTGCCTGTTGTTGAAGAAGCCGATGCCGCTGGCGAGATTGCGGAATTGTACGCGCGTTATCGCTCGCATTTCGACAGGCCCACTGTCCCTGGCATTCTGAAGTGCTTTGCCACGCATCCCGTAATGGCGCGGCACATGATGGGTTTGGCCGAGGGCCTGCTCTTTATAGATGGTTATCTTACACGCCGCCACAAAGAGATGATTGCAACTCTCGTTTCAGCCGAAAATGTGTGCTCTTACTGCGCCGACAGTCACGGCTACTTCCTTCGCACGCTGGGTGGTTCTGCCGAGCAGCTTGCGGCAATCGAGGCATGCGACCTGACTTCGGCGGCATTCACGCCGCAGGAACAGGCATTGCTGGCTTTTGTCGATAAGGTGACGCGCGCATCGCACGTGATTTGCCGCAGCGATATTGAGAGCCTGATTGAATTTGGCTGGACCGAACCTCAAGTCGCGGAAGCGATTCACATTGCTGCGTTATTTGCCGCATTCAATCGGATTGTGAACGCGTTCGGCCTTCCTTCGCAGCATTTGCTCGATCTGTGCTCAACACGGGGCGATAACGTTTGAGCGCAACCGGCGGCGGGTCAGGAGACCGGCGGTACTTTCCCCTGCGGACCGTTAGAATTGCGAGTTTGCTCAGGCGGGTTGCTTGGCGGCAATCTCGCCGATGGCGCGCACCAGCGTGTCGAGGTCGTCAATTGACGTGTAGACGTGCGGCGTTATGCGGACGCAGCTGATGTTCTCCCACACAATGCCGACGGCGTGGATCTTGTATTGGCTGAAGAGAGCGGTGTTGACGTCGGATGGAGTCATGCCATCGATGGAGACTCCGCAGATGGCGCAGGAATATTTTGGGTTGAGCGAAGTGTGCAGCTTGACTTTAGGAATGGATTGGACGCGCGTGGCCCAGTAGTCCTTGAGGTAGCGGATGCGGTCTTCCTTGCGTTTGGGGCCGATTCCGTTGTGGAAGTTGATGGCTTCTCCGATGCCCTGCTCGATGGGGAAACTGCGCGTGCCGAGCGACTCAAACTTGCGAATGTCTCCGCTGCGGGGTTCTCCGTTGCAGGTGAGCGGCCAGATCTTTTCAATATTCTCGCGCTTGATCCACAGCATTCCGCTGCCGATGGGCGCGGAGAGAAACTTGTGCAGGCTGGTTCCAAGGTAATCGCAGTGCAGGTCGGGAATTTTGAAATCCATCAGCCCGAAGGAGTGGGCGCTGTCGCAGATGACCTCGATGCCGTGGGAGTGGGCCATGTCTGAAATTTTGGCAACGGGCATAATCTGGCCGACCCAGTTGATCATGTGCGTCACATGGATGATTTTGGTCTGCGGCGTAATGGCCTGCTCGTAAGCGCGCACGATTTGCGCATCGTCTTCGATAGGGAAGTCAAAGCTGAGCTGCTTGTAGACGATGCCTTCGCGAAGCGCCCGTTGACGCCAGGCCTGGATCATGTTGGGGTAATCCTGCCTGGTGCCGATCACCTCGTCGCCGGCCTTGAGGTTGAGGCCGTAGATGACGGTATTGAGAGCTTCAGTCGAGTTGCGATCGATGGCTACCTCTTCAGGCGAGCAGCCAGCGAGTTCGGCGAGCTTGCGGCGCAGCGGCTCCCGGCCCTGGTCGAGGATGCCCCACATGTAGTAGGACGGCCCCTCGTTGGAAAGCTGGTTGAAGCGCTCAACGGCCTGCTGCACCACGATGGGCGAAGGCGAGACGCCGCCGTTGTTGAGGTTGATGATGTCGGAGTTGACCGAGTACGCGCGTTGAATCACGGCCCAGTAGTCTTCAGAACTTGCCGCTTCTTCACTGCTCATGCGATCGAGCGGGGCAGAGGCCGCGAGGAACTCAGCGGCGTGGGCCTGGTTGAAGAGGCTGTTGACGGAGAATGCGCTGGCGAGTGCAGCGGCCTGCTTGATGAATGCGCGACGCGCGGGAATTGCCATAGGCTGAACTTTAGTGGATTCGACGGAGGAGGTACAAGTTAAACTTCACGAACTTGGGGCGTATTGCGGGAGTGAGCGCAGCGGGAGGCTGCAGACGAAATCCTGGGCTGCGGCGGCAAGGATCTCCCGGCTTCATAGATTGGGAGTGAATTGGTGGAGCTGAGCGGGATCGAACCGCTGGCCTCCTCGTTGCGAACGAGGCGCTCTCCCAGCTGAGCTACAGCCCCACAAGGACTCTTCTATTTTAGCAAGGCGCGGAGAATCGGGAAAGGGCGGGGCTTGCGTCGCTCTATCGCGAGTAGGCAAATGTGCCGCAGCGTTCGGCGGAGTTGGTCAGGGCATCCATGGTCAAGACCGGAGGGTTTTGGCCGGAGAAAAAAGCCACGCTGAGCGTGCGCCCCTCGACCCAGGTGACCATCCATTGCACGTCATCGGTGCCGCAGAGGGTGTTTTTGTGCTGGAAGCGGTGGTTTGCAGGGACGGTGAGGCGGTAAAGGCTGCCGCCGCCGGGGGCGCTTACGTCGGCGTCGAAAAGCGCGCCTGCCTCAGCCGGCTGAAGGACGCGGATGAGGCCGATGGGGAAGTTGTAATAGTCGATGGTGATGCGGGCGTCGGCGATGGAGATGTCGCCGGTGATGGTTTTGGCGGTTGAGCTGGCGGCCAACCACGCTCCTCTGTCCTGCGCGAGGGCTGGGAGCGAACAGACGATCAGGAAGGTTGCAAGCGGGAGCAGGTTCTTAACGCGCATGAATTGAGGATGACATTTTTGGGAGGGTGGGGGCAAACTGGGGTGATTGAGGCTGGTTGTTTCGCAGGCGCCAAAACACAAAAGGCATGGCGCACGTTCTAATTCGAAGTCGCGGCCATCAGAGCGGGCGTCTTCTTAATCGCCTGCGCGAAATCGTCTGGCGAGCGGATGGGAAAGACGGTGCCGTGCAAGTCTTTTGTCAATCGCTCAATTCCATCCGGGGCGTCGCCCATAAAGGGAAATAATTCGAAATAAAAGACGTGGGTGTTGCCGAGCTCGATCTTGCTGGTGGTTTCTTGCGGCAACTTCTCCCACGGGTGACTTCCCCATGCGCCGAGAAAGACGATGTCATCAGCAGGCTCCCTCGACACCAGTTCCGATCGCACCTGGTCTGCCAGGAATCTGCTCCAGGCGCCTTGCTGAAGAGCGTGATACGAGATGGTGGAAAAGTCGACCCGCTTCAGCAGCCTTTCAAGCGCTGCGAAGCCGCGGGCATCGAATCGTTCCTGACTGAAAATGGCTCGCTGGTCTTCAAGGTCGAAGGCAATGAGCTTTACCGACCTGCATGGAATTTGGGTAAGCAAGGTGAATAGGGATTGCAACAGGGCAGCCTGGTCGATGGCGTGAAGGTGTGTGCTGCCATTTTGGCCGTAGGCGTTGACGAACACGGTGAGGCGCGGCCCCTTGCCGGCGAGTGCGCCGTTCCACCGCATATTCATGAGAGGGGCAACTTCGCCGGGTTGGAGCGCGAGGGGCAACAACCTAGCTCGCCGGTCTTCGCTGGACTTCAGATTCCTTTGTTCACGGCAGGTGTGGCCATGCATGTCAGTGAGAACAAACTCAACTGAGTATTCGCCGGGGCCTGCCGCAAACCCCCCGCTCATTATGGCCTGCAGTTGAGACGGCGAAGCCAGCAGACCGGTTGGATTTTGTTTCTGAACCTGTGGGACGTCGAATTCTTCAGTCATCAGCGCAGGCTTGCCGAGTTTGGGAGTGATCCTTAGAAGGCCAAACAAAATCGTGCCTGGTGCGAGTTTTTCTCCAAGGCGGCAATCGATCGAGAATCCTGCAATGTAACGGAACAGGAGGTCCAACTGCAGATTCCCGGAGAGCTGGACGGAGCAAGGCAACAGATTCTTCCTGGGGGCGTTGTCGAGGATCTGACTTGCCTCTGGAAGATCGACGTCCTTGACCAGATTCTGGGCGGCCGCAGAGCCAGCGCTCAAGCTAACTAACACAAGGAACCGGACGATGATTTGTAGCGGCCTCATTTTTCGCGACCCTGCCGGCAGTGCTCAAACTCGTTGACTGCTTGCACAAGGATACAATCGAGAGCCGACAGGGGCAGGGAGTGATTGCGCAAGTGCGCAGTTTCGTTGCGCCGGGTGCTATTGCTCGCGCAGCAGGATCAGCGGGTCGACGGCGAGGGCGCGGCGGGCGGGGATCCAGGACGCAATGAGGCCGAGGACGAGCATGGTTGCGGTGACGCCGCCGAGGACGAATGGATCCTTTGGTGTGGCTTGATAAACGATGGAGGAGAGGACGCGCGTTGCCAGCAGGCCCAGCCCAATGCCGGCGATTGAACCGGCTGCGAGCAGGCGAAAGGCGCGGCCGAGCGATGCGCGCAGAACCTCGCGCCTGTTTGCGCCGAGCGCAATGCGAATGCCAAGCTCGCGAAGGCGCTTGGAGACCACGTAAGAGGCCATGCCGAAGACGCCGGTGATGGCGAGCGTGGCGCCTAGCAGGCCCAGCGCGCCGAGCGCGACCGAGGCCACGCGCGCAGCGAACAGGGCGGTATCCATCTCCTGCGACCAGGTTGAAATTTTGACGGGCATCGAGGAGTCGAGGCCGTTCAGCGTGTGTTGGAGCGCCGCTGCCATCTCCGCGGGATCGCGCTCGGAGCGCACCACGAGCCAGGTGCCGCTATCCTGATGTTGCTGGAAGGAATAGTACATGGCTGGCTGCTGATCTTCAGTAAGCGTGCGGTACTTTCCATCTTCGACAACGCCGACGACCAGAGCGCGGTTACCGCTCCAGAATTTGAAGTGATTGCCGACTGCCTTCTGGACAGAGCCAAAGACCTTGACAGCGAAGGTCCGGTTGACGAGGGTCGCAATCGGCGCGTCCTTTGTGTCGTCGAAGGTCAGATCTCTGCCTGCGATGAGATGAGTTTGAGCAGCGTCAAGGTAGCCGGGCGAGATGTTGTAGCTCATTGCGTCGGCGGCTTCGTTAGTGGGGCGGTAGTCGGTGGTGGCGTCAGTGAAGACGAACGAGTCGTCGCCGCCGAGACCGAGCGGAATCTGGTTGACGTAGCCAGTGGCAGTTACGCCGGGAATGGCGCGGATGGCATCGAGCATGCGCCGCTGCATTTGAGCGTAAGTGTCTTTTTGGTAGCCGGCCATCTCCAGATCGGTCTCGACGAGGATGGCGTTCCGCGGCTGGAAACCGAAATTGCTGTGGAGCGAGCGTGCGAGGCCTCGTACCGCAACCAGCGAAGAGGTGATGAGCACGGCGCAGATGGCGATTTGCACGATCAGCAGAAAGTCGCGCATGGTAAAGCGGCGCATGGTTGAGTCGGCCATGCCGGTGCGGATGATTTGCCACGGGTCGGCGCGCAGTACCTGGCGAACGGGCACCATGCCAAAGAGCAGGCCGCTGGCCAGAGCCATGGCGAGCGCAACCAAGTAAGTGCGCAGGTCGGGATTTACCGGCACATTGATGGGGACAGTGGGGATGGGTTGCCAGGCGCTGAGCGCATGCAGAATGACGACAGCGCCGGCGACGCCGACTGCTCCGCCCGCGATGGAGATCAGCACCGCTTCAGTGAGCAGCTGGCGCATGATGAGCGCGCGGCGGGATCCGAGCGCGAGGCGGAGCGCAACCTCTTTGGCGCGATCGGCGGCGCGGGCCGCAAAGAGGCTGCCGAGATTGGTGCAGGCAGCCAGCAGGATAAGGCCGGAGAGCAGCATGAGGCCGGTGACGAAGGCGCGGGCGGGTCCGCCAAGCATGTCGCCCAAAAGGCCGGGACGGGCGAGAGTGAATTTGATTCCGTCGTCGTCGCCCGGGTAGGTTTTGGCGAGCCAGTTGCCAATGCCGTTGAGATCGGCAACGGCTTGGGCGGGAGTAACGCCGGGCTTGAGGCGGCCCACCACCCACGGCGAGTGATCGCCGCGGTATTGCAGATTGTCGCTGCCCTCGATGATAGGCTCTTCGAGAATGGGAACGAAGAACGCGGGCGCGAAGAAGAGCTCAGTGCCGCGGAAGCCGCGCGGCGCCACGCCGATGATGGTGAAGGGATGCTTGTTGAGCTCGACCATGCGGCCGATGACATTGCGGTCGGCGCCGTAATGGCTGCGCCAGTAGTCGTCAGTGAGCACAATGTAAGGGGCGCTGTTCTTTCCCTTTTCGTCGGATGCGTGAAAGAGGCGTCCGAGGGCGGGCTGAATTCCGAGGCCGTCGAAATAATTGCCGCTTACAAGATAGGGCCACGCCGTTGAGGAGTTATGCCCGTCGCTTACGCCCACCGCGCCCGGGATCATCATCGCCGCGAGGCTCGAGAAGCTGCGGTTTCGGTCGCGCAGATCGACGTAGTCAAGGTACGACTGCGATGGGTATTGCATGCGCTGCACCATGTAGAGGTTTTCAGCATTGGGCAGGTTCACCGGGCGCAGGACGAGCGCATTCAACACGCTGAAGACTACGGCATTGGCGCCGATGCCGAGCGCAAGCGTGACCAGCGCGGTGAGGGCGAAACCCGGTGACTTGCGCAGTTGGCGGAGGGCGTACTTAACGTCGGTAAACATGTGCGGCCTCTTCGATTGTGGGTTGCTTGCGGGCGATGGCTCGGTTGTTAGTACGCAGGCGAGCACGCAGTGGTTCCAATAATTCAACGGTCGCGCGGTGCATCCGGTTAACAACTGTGTAATTGGAATTGGCACTGACGGTCTGGAGGCAGGCCGAGAACGTTGTCCGGAAATGGACAGTGGCGGGTGTGAGTGGGGATTTTTAATAGACGGCCCTTTTTGGAATTTACGCTCCTCTTTTTCTGATCCAGTAAGGGAAGAGGGGGTCGAGGAAGAAGTAGTTGCCGCGATACTTGTCGAGAACATCTCGCGAGTCGAGAGATTGGAGCGCCTTTTGTACGGAGGACGCTGGACCGAGACGGAAGTTTTCTCGAACCTGTTGCGAGTAGATATTGGCGACGCCTTGATCTGCGAACGCCTGGAGGGCGGCACGCTGCCGCGCGGAAAGCTGGTCCCAGAGGCTTTCGTAGTAAGTGGATTGGCCTGTAACAAGGGTGTCAATGACGGTTTGCACGTCTGCGGCGTCAAGCTGCCGTTTGTTTCTCAGCTCGGCGTAGTCCCATAGCTCGTGAGCAATGCGCTGCACGTCGTAAGGGATCAGGTCCGCAGCTTCGAGCAGGGCATTCATGCCTGCGTCGTCGAGCCTTCTGCTTCGTTTTCGAAAATGGCGGGAGATGAATTCTTTCCAGTCACCGGCGCCGATCTTGTCGAGAAACATCTGCGGTCCGGCCTTATGAAAAGGCCTGCGCGAGGAAAGCATCTCTTGCATGAGTGACGGTCGGGAGCCTGCAAAAACGTAACCGACTTCTCGCTGTTCCTGCACCTGGTTTCGCAGCGCGTTTTCGACTGAACTTCCGTTAAATTGCGAGACCTGCTGGAATTCGTCGAGACAGATGGCCATGCGAAATCCGCCGTTTTTAGTGAGCTCGCCGGGGAGAGCAAAGACCTCGGGCGCCACGGGCATGGGATCGTATGCCGCGCCCCTGCCGAGCGATACGCTTACTTCGCCAGTGACCATGTCGTAATTGATCTCTGGTTTTACGGCGCGGCCAAATTTTGATACCCAGTGTTTCACGCGATCCCAGGGGCCGGCGGCGCGCAGCACTTTTTCGGCAAATTTCTCGAGGAATTGTGTGTAGCTGGAGTAGCTGCTGACGGTCAGATTGACGGTATGGATGTGGCGCTTTCTAAGCTTGAGCATGGCGACAGAAACCAGGGAGCTTTTACCGAAGCGCCGCGGGGAGAGGAGGAAGACCTTTTGGCCGTCGGACAGATCGCGCACAAGGTGGCCGAGCTCGAGGGTGCGATTGACGAAGTTGTCGTCGTCGATGATTTCGCCGAAGATGAAGGGGTTTTGCGGTTGCGGGGGCATACGCTAAATAGGGTAACGCTAAATAGCGTAATGAGGCAAGAAGAAACTACGCTATTTGGGGTTACGCTAAATGGCGTAATGCGGGCTGAAGCGAGAAACTGGCCATTGGCGCTAGAAAAAGAAAAGGCCGGGAGATTCCCGGCCTTTGTTTCTCTGGCGTTACTAGACCACCTAGACCCCAGAGATCAAACCTGGTGTGGTTTAGAGCTGGTTCATGTTCTGCAGGAATTCGGCGTTGTTGCGAGTCTTCTCAAGACGCGTGATGAGCAGTTCCATGGCTTCAACCGGCGAGAGCGGGTTGAGCACGCGGCGCAGGACGAAGATGCGCTGCAGGTCTTCCTTGGGAATGAGCAGCTCTTCTTTACGGGTACCGGAGCGCTGAATGTCGATGGCCGGGAACACGCGCTTGTCCACCAGCTTGCGGTCGAGAATGATTTCCATGTTGCCGGTGCCTTTGAACTCTTCGAAGATGACTTCGTCCATGCGGGAACCGGTGTCAACGAGGGCCGTGGCGATGATGGTCAACGAGCCGCCTTCTTCAATGTTGCGGGCCGCGCCGAAGAAGCGCTTGGGCCGTTGCAGGGCATTGGAGTCGACGCCGCCTGAAAGCACCTTGCCCGAAGGCGGAACGATGGTGTTGTAGGCGCGCGCGAGACGGGTGATGGAGTCAAGCAGGATGACGACGTCGCGCTTGTGCTCGACCAGGCGCTTGGCCTTTTCGATCACCATTTCAGCCACCTGCACGTGGCGGGCGGCGGGCTCGTCGAATGTCGACGAAATAACTTCGCCCTTTACCGAACGCTGCATGTCGGTGACTTCTTCGGGGCGCTCGTCGATCAGCAAAACGATAAGCACCACTTCGGGGTGGTTCGTTGTGACGGAGTTAGCAATGGACTGCAGCAGCATGGTTTTGCCAGTGCGTGGTGGCGCGACGATGAGGCCGCGCTGGCCCTTGCCGACGGGCGTGAGCAGATCCATGACGCGGCCGCTGACGGATTCGCGCACGGTTTCCATCTTGATGCGCTCCTGCGGGTAGAGCGGCGTGAGGTTGTCAAAGAGAATCTTGTTGCGCGTTTCCTCAGGCGACTCGAAGTTGATGGCTTCGATCTTGACCAGCGCGAAGTATTTTTCGCCCTCGTGCGGCGGGCGAACGTTGCCGCTGATGGAGTCGCCGGTTTTGAGGTCGAACTTGCGAATCTGGGAGGGAGATACGTAAATGTCGTCGGGTCCGGGGAGATAGTTGTAGTCGGGCGAGCGGAGAAAGCCGTAGCCGTCGGGCAAAATCTCGAGGACGCCTTCGGCAAAAATATGGCCTTCTTTTTCGCTCTGCGCCTGCAGGATCTTGAAGATCAGGTCCTGTTTGCGGAGGCCGCTGGTTCCGGGAATCTCAAGCGTGCGCGCGATGCGGCTCAGTTCAGTTATGTTTTTTTCTTTTAGTTCTGCGATGGTCATTGTTTAGTTCACCTGCAACAGGGTGGGATGTGAGTGAGGAGATGTGGGAGGGAAAACTGCTCCGGACATGCGAAGGATCGACTGGCCACGCAACTTGACGAGACCGGCAACCGAGAGACCCGGGTTCCTATGGAGTAGGGAGACGCCAGGGAAGAGAAACAATCGTCACGGGAAACTATGAACCGATGCCTTGGAACTGCCAGTCTTGCGGAGAGACGCCGCTATGCTGCGCGACGTCTTTCCACTGGCTGTGAAACCTGAGATACCTGGGGTACTATCGACCCGGGATTGGTGTTGTGGAATCGGTCGAGGACTTCGTTTGTGGTGTCCTGGAGCCGGGTGTTGGGCTTATGAAGCTTACGAGTAGCCTTGCTCGCCAGCTGGCACAGCTGGTAACGGTTGGACACATGAGAAAGTGCCCCAAAAACTAAATCAGAACGCATATGCCAAATTCTCCTTCTTAAAAGTGCCTGCCCGGACGGTACTACTTGGCGCCGCCGGTGCAGCCTGGAACCACAAAACGATCCCGTGATTCCCAAGAAACAAGTGCTGCCAATCTTTAGACGCAGTTGGTGCGGCCGTAGTTCAAAATTTTGCCACGGAGTCGCACTCTGTGAAACCGGCCACCCTCACCAAGGGAAAAGTTGTTTCCAATGTGGAAGTTTATGCGCCCGAGATTCCCGGCCCCGGCGACTGAAACGCACCAGGACATCGACTTCTGAGCCCTTGCTCAAATTGGATGCAGGAATTGGCTGAAGGGCGCGCAAAATCGCACAAACGCAGCCTGCCCTTTTTGGAATGGCTCATTTGACTTTATAACGAGATGGGGCATGGGTCAACATTTTTTTCGGTGATTTGCTTGCCGAAAGGGCCAATCTGAAACAGGTTTCCAGTCAATGGACTAAGTAATTGCAAACAAATGCGATAAATTCACTGACGAGGCGTCGCGAAGGGCTCCCGGGCAGAGACAGCGGCGCGGTGAAAGCGCTTAGCGCCGGGATGTGGCAAGGGGTGGTACCAAAACCGTCAATTCCAAGGCAAATTTGGGACTTTTGGATTGTTCGCCGGCCGCAACCCAGGCGGGAAATCCACAGGGTTGGGGCAGAGCGGGCCCAAAAGCTGCGGTCAACTCCAGTAACTGCGGTCGAGCGTCCTATATTGGATGGCTTCCGCCAGGTGAGGGACGGCCAGATGCTCGACGCCTTCGAGATCCGCGATGGTTCGCGCCACTTTAAGGATGCGGTCGTGGGCGCGGGCGGTCAGGCCCTGCTGTTGCATGGCGCGCTCGAGCAGGCGTTCGGCGTCGGCGCCGAGTTCGCAGAAAGTTCGGACCTGACGGGTGGTCATCTGGGCGTTCGAATAAATCTTTTCTTTGGCTTTGGAGAAGCGTTGTTGCTGGACCTGCCGCGCGGCCATCACGCGGCCGCGAATCTGGGCTGAGCCCTCGGCCGCAGCTCCGCCACGCAGCTCCTTATATTGAACGGCCGGCACTTCGATATGAATATCGATACGGTCGAGCAGCGGACCGGAGATTTTGGCCACATAGCGCTGAATCATGGGCGGCGTGCACATACACTCGCGTGATTTGTCGTTGAAGTAGCCGCAGGGGCATGGGTTCATGGCGGCAGCGAGCATAAAGCGCGCCGGGAAGCTGAGCGACATGGACGCGCGCGCGATGGTGACATTGTGATCTTCGAGAGGTTGGCGCAGGACTTCAAGCACGTTGCGGGGAAACTCAGGCAGCTCGTCGAGGAAGAGCAGACCGTTGTGCGCGAGCGAGACTTCGCCGGGGCGCGGCATGATGCCGCCGCCGATGAGTCCCGCGTCGGAGATGGTGTGGTGCGGCGAGCGGAAGGGACGCTGCGTAACCAGGCCGGAGCCGGGTTCGAGAACGCCGGCAACAGAGTGAATCTTGGTGGTCTCGAGAGCTTCATCGAAGGTGAGCGGCGCGAGGATGGAGGGCAGGCGCTTGGCGAGCATGGTTTTGCCTGAACCGGGCGGGCCGATCATGAGAATGTTGTGGCTGCCGGCGGCGGCCACCTCAAGCGCGCGTTTGGCGGTTTGCTGTCCGCGCACATCGCAGAAGTCGACGCTGAAGTGCTCGATCTCGCCGAGGAGTTTTTCAGTGGAGACGCGAAACGGCTCGCGTTGAATGTGACCGACAACGGAGGAGTTGAGCAGTTCGAGCACGTCGAGCAGCGAAGTGACGGGATAAACATTTACGCCATCGACGACCGCGGCTTCAGCGGCGTTGGCTGCGGGAATCACGAGATTGGGGATATTTTTTTCGCGCGCCATGACGGCCATGGGCAACACGCCGGGGATGGGACGCAGGCTGCCATCG
Source organism: Occallatibacter sp. (assembly GCA_050014675.1). Taxonomy (GTDB): domain Bacteria; phylum Acidobacteriota; class Terriglobia; order Terriglobales; family Acidobacteriaceae; genus Telmatobacter. Next base: position 39,975 of record JBEKCW010000004.1, read on the forward strand.
AGACCGAGTTCGCCGACGAAGAGAAAGCTGCTGAGATCGCTGACGCGCAACGCGCCGTATGCGCCGAGGATGCCGATGGCGATGGGCAGATCGAAGCCCGAGCCCTCTTTCTTGAGATCGGCGGGCGCAAGGTTGATGGTGATGAAGGTGGGCGGGATCAGGTATCCCGAGTTTTTGATTGCAGCGCGGACGCGGTCGCGGCTCTCGCGCACGGCGGCATCGGGAAGGCCGACGGTGTGAAAGTGGTCCTGGTCGCAGACAGCGCCGCTGTAGTCGACTTCAACTTCGATAAGGTTGGCGTCGATGCCATAGACCGCGGCACTGTGAGCTTTGAAGAGCATGATGAAATGTGGAGCGAGTGTACCAGAAGCGAGCGGTTAGTGGTCAGTGATCAGTGAACAGTGATGGAGAGCAAGTGGAGATTCTCGTCGCAAGGTTTCGGCCTCTGAGCTTGCGGCTGCAAGCCGACCTAAGGCTGACGGGCGGATTCGAGATGTGATGGGTGTCGCCGCAGAAATGGAGTTGGACAATGCCTGAGTGGTGCGGTTAAATCAATTCGATGGTGGATCGCTCAAGGATCGTCCGAAGTGCTCTGGGTTCAGCGCGCATTGCGCTGACCATATTCGTAGTGACGATCGCCGGATTTCTCATCCGGCCTCTCATCGACTTCCTGTTCGGCGACAAGTTCCAAGTGGATTTGGGGTTCGCGCTCAAATTCTCGCTGGTCGTTTCCGCTATTTGGTTTTGTGGTTTCTTTATATGGATTTGGATTACCGCGGCTCGACTTGAGCCGGCGCTGGATATCCTGGATGAGGAGCCCCCACCCTCAGCGCTGAGCAAATTGCCGCTTACAGGCTTTGTGCCCATGGAATATTACTGGCTGATCTTGAACCGCACCTATGTGGTGTTCATTGCTCCAGAAGGACTTTATGGGTGGAAGGCGCGAGGCCCGGTCACAAATGGGGACCCCACTTTTTACGAGCCTTACCAGGAAATGTTGAAGGACAATGAGTTCATGCGCGACCGACAGGCAATTGAAAAGCTGTCGCGGTTGCGTGGGGGCTTTTTCATCGAGCGAACAGCGATTGTGTCGGTGGAATACAACGAACGGCCGAAATGGGGAATGGGCGGTATTCCTCAATCAGGCCGGATCAACGTGAAACTTGCCGACGGCAAGACCAGGGAGTTCATCCTTCTCGGATTCGCGATGGGTGACGAGCTGGTAAACAAGATTGTGACGACGCTCGGAGTCAGCACATCCAACCCAATACAGGTATAAAGATTTGGCGACAGGATTATTCGACCTCTACAAAATAGGAGTGGGACCATCGAGTTCGCATACGATGGGCCCCATGCGCGCGGCCTGCCGGTTTGCGCTGGAACTTGCTGCGCGTACCGCGCTGGAACGTGTGGGGCGGGTGCAGGTGGACCTGTATGGATCGCTGGCGCTGACCGGATTGGGGCACGCGACGGATCGAGCAGTGCTGCTGGGCCTTGCGGGCAATGAGCCGGCAACCATCGATCCGGCGGCGATTAACGCGACGGTTGCGGCAATTCGGCAGGAGCGCGGGATAAAGCTGGCCGGCAAGCGCGAGCTCGGCTTCGATGAAGCGAGCGATCTGCTCTTTCATCGCGACATCATGTTTCCGCCGGGAGCGAACACACAGCATCCCAATGGAGTGAGATTCACGGCGTTCGATGCCGCAGGCGCGGTGGTGGACCAGCGCACATTTTTTTCAGTGGGCGGCGGATTCATTGTGGAGGACGGGGCAGACGCGCAGGCGGCGGCGCAGGGAGAAAAGCAGCTTCCGTATCCGTTCCACAGCGCAGCGGAATTGCTGGCGACCGCTGAAGCGAACGGCATGACGATTGCCGAGCTGATGATGGAAGATGAGCGCGCGCTTGCCGGCGGCAGCGACGGAGCTGCGCCGGTCGAACTGGTAACTGCGGGCATCGATCGCATCTGGGCCACCATGAAGGAATGCATCAGTCGCGGCATTGCGACCGAAGGAATTTTGCCGGGCGGGCTGAATGTGCGGCGCCGGGCGCACGGGTTTGCGGAACGGCTGCGCGCGAAGGAAGCGGCGGCTATGAAGGGCGATCCGCTGGCGCCGCTTGACTGGGTGACGGTGTATGCGATGGCCGTGAACGAAGAGAATGCAGCCGGGGGGCGCGTGGTGACAGCGCCGACCAATGGAGCCGCCGGAGTGGTGCCCGCGGTTGCGCATTATTACGAGCGATTCATTGAAGGCGCGGATCGCGAAGGCATTCTGCGCTTCTTTCTGACGTCGGCGGCAATCGGGATTCTCTACAAGGAGAATGCTTCGATCAGCGGCGCAGAGGTGGGATGCCAGGGCGAGGTGGGCGTGGCGTGCTCAATGGCCGCGGGCGGGCTTGCGGCAGCGCTCGGCGGAACGAACGGACAGATTGAGCATGCGGCTGAGATCGGCATGGAGCATAACCTGGGCATGACCTGCGACCCCATTGGGGGGCTGGTGCAGATTCCCTGCATCGAGCGCAACGCAATGGGCGCGGCCAAGGCGGTTCATGCCACGCGCATCGCCATGAACGAGATCGAAGAGCACAAGGTTTCGCTCGACCAGGTGATCAGGACCATGTACCTGACCGGCCTCGACATGCAATCGCGCTACAAAGAGACGAGCCTGGCGGGGCTTGCGCTCAATATTATTGAGTGCTGAAATAAGCAGTGTTCATGCGGCTTTCGCGCATACCAGCGTAAACAACGGAAGACTGCGTCGCGTCGAACTTATGGAGCGAAGCGATGATG
>JBEKCW010000005.1:0-40671 GCA_050014675.1 Occallatibacter sp.
CGAATTCCGTCGCCAAGATCCACCTGCAGCGTCGATCCCGCAACCACCACCACGCGGCCTGACACCGTGTCGCCCACTTTATGCTCGGCGATGTATTCGTCGATGCTGGTGGGGATGAGCTGCTTCATCGACAGCTTCATCTGCCGCTTTTCCGTATCGATCGCCAGCACCAGCGTCTCTACCTTCTGGCCCGTATGCAGCGCCTCGCTGGGGTGGTTCAGCCGCCGGTCAGCCACAATCTCGCTGATGTGCACCAGGCCCTCAACGCCCTCGGCAATTTCAACAAACGCGCCGAATGCCATCATCTTGGTCACCGTGCCGGTAACCTGCGAGCCGGCCGGATAGCGGCGCTGCGCCTCGACCCACGGATCGGCAAGCGTCTGCTTCAGCCCCAACGCAATGCGTTTTTCCTCGGCCTTGACCGAAAGAATCACCGCGTCCACGCGGTCGCCTGCCTTGAGCAGGTCCGATGGGTGCCGCACTTTTTTCGCCCACGACATCTCTGAAATGTGAACCAGCCCCTCAAGCCCCGGCTCGATTTCAACAAACGCGCCAAAATCCATCAACCGCGTCACCGTGCCTGAAACCCGCGCGCCCACCGGATAGCGCTCCACCGCCGTTTCCCACGGCTCCGGTTGCAGCTGCTTCAACCCCAGCGAAATTTTCTTCGTATCAGGATCGATGCGCAGAATCTTGACCTTCAGTTCCTGACCAACCGAGAGCACGTCTTCAGGCTTGGCAATGCGCGTAAGCGAAATATCGCTCACATGCAGCAGCCCATCGACTCCGCCAAACTCGTCGCCGCCGAGGGTCACAAATGCGCCGTAGGGCATAATGGTGCGCACAGTTCCCATCAGCACGTCGCCCACATTCAGCGCGGCGCGGCGCCCTTCCATCTCCGCGCGCATCTGCTCCTCAAGCACCACTCGGCGATCGACCACCACGTCTTCATCGGCGGTATCGAGCTTGGTAATGCGGCACGTAATCTCCTGCCCTACCAGCGCCTCAAGCTCTGCCGCTTCGCGCGTGCCGCTGCGGCTGGCCGGCATAAATGCCCGCACGCCAACGTCAACACTCAGCCCGCCTTTGATCACGGCCGTTACGGTGCCGGCCACTGCGGTCTTATCGGCAAACGCTTTCTCCAGTGCCGACCAGTCTCTCGGCTGCGCCACCTTGAAGCGCGAAAGCACGTAGTAGTGCTCTTCATTGCGTCCGGTAATCGAAACCGGAAAGCGGTCGCCCGCTTTCACTCCCTCGGCATTGTTCTCAAACGCCGAGCGCGGCAGCACGCCTTCCATTTTGTAGCCCACGTCGAGAAACACCTGTTCCGCCGAGACCGAAATCACTGTGCCCTCAAGTCGGTTTTGCGCAGCTCGATGCGTGTGCGTGCGCTCGAAGTCGCGCAGCAAGTCTCCGAAAGATTCATCGGGAGACTGATCGTCGAGGCTCTCGCTTTGACTTTCAGCCTGAGCCGCAGCCTCGACTGGAGCCGCGACAAGAGCCGCAGCAGGCTCTTCGTTTGCAGGAGGTGCGTCAGCCCCGGCAGGTTCTTCTGTCGCAACCCCTTGTTCAGGCGCCGCGGGTTCTTCCGCTGCGGGCAAAGGGGCTTCGGCCGCCTCCAGCTCCGGTAAAGGCTCGCTTGTTGCTTTTTGCTCCGCCTCGGCAACAGGCTCGGCGGCAGGCTGAAATTCGGAGATACTCTCGTCACTCATAACAGTTCGCCTCTTATTGTTTCACGGCGGATTGATGCGGCGATTGAACCACGGGCCGCCGCCTGCCTCGGATTCCCAATCGACAGCACGCGACCCTGTACGAACCATCACTGCGCGTCCTCTCGCCGCAAATTACGCTGGAGGCGATTCCGGGGCATGCTCGATGGCGCGGAAGCTGAAAATCGTCGTGTCGGGTATCGTCATGGTCGCCTTGCAGTGGACGCTGGCCATATCCGCATGGGGCGGTTTCAAGCACTTCTTCGCTCATCCGGCTTTTATTGCGCTGGCCGCGGTCGTGGTCTGCATGATGCTGGCGATGCCGTTCACGGCCGGCAATTTCAGCCCCGGCGACAAGGAAGATCGCGGCAATCGCTGGGTGCTCCCGGCTCTGTTCTCGGTCGCGGTTTTGAGCGCGTTTCTCTCGCCCCTCACTGATCGGCTGGGCTTTATGACCATCGACGGCGATACGGCTCGCTGGGCGGGTGTCGCGCTATTCGCGGCCGGCGGCGCGTTGAGACTCTGGGCCGTCTTCGTTCTCGGCCGGCGATTCAGCGGGCTGGTGGCCATCCAGGGCAATCACAAACTCCAGACCGGCGGAGTCTACCGATGGGTTCGCAATCCCGCTTACCTGGGCATGGAGATTCACCTGCTCGGCTGGGCGCTCACCTTTCGTTCTCTCGCGGGAGTGGCGCTGGTGGCCCTCGGACTCACTCCTCTCATCGCGAGGATGCATTCTGAAGAGAAGCTGCTGCGCGAACACTTCGGCGCGGAGTACGAGGCGTATTTCGCCCGCACCTGGCGCCTGATTCCGTTTGTATATTGATTCAATGCACAGCAATGTGAGACGCCACGCCCCCACTCGCTAGACACACCGCCGCATTACAAGCGAGAATTGGCTCCGCACGAGGGAACAACGAATGAAGCTGAACGAAATTACCCGCAGAGATTTTGTGCGCCTCGGCGCAGGCGCCGCTGTTGCCACCGCCGCCGTAGCGCAAGCCGCCGCACAGTCCAATGTTCTTACCGCTCAACAGCACTCGACTGACAGTCTGCCCGACGGCCGCAAGATTCGCTTTGGCATTGTAGGCACAGGGATTCGCGGCTGCGACCTGCTGCGCTCCGCCCGCAACGTACCCACCGGCGTGTGCGTAGGCTCGGCCGACCTCTACTCCACGCGCCTAAAGGCCGGCATCGAGGCCTACGGCTCTGTTTTCGAAACTTCCGGCGACTATCGCCGCCTGCTCGACCGCAAAGATATCGACGCCATCTTTATTGCCACCTCTGACCATCATCACCGGCGCGTCACCCTCGATGCCGTGGCCGCCGGTAAAGACGTTTATTGCGAAAAGCCCATGTCGCACAATGTCGCTGACGGCCTGGCAATGCTCAACGCTGTTCAGTCGCACAAGCGCATCTTCCAGGCCGGCAGCCAGCGCGTCAGCTCCATCCTCTATCTCAAAGCCAAAGAGATCTTCGACTCCGGCCGCCTGGGCGAAGTGCACGAAATCGACGCCCAGTGGAATCGCAACTCACCCGGCGGCGCGTGGATCTACCCCATCGGCGACGATGCCAGCCCCGAGAATGTCGATTGGAAGGCTTTTCTCGTTGACGCGCCCAACCGGCCCTTCGATCTGGTCCGTTTCTTCCGCTGGCGCTTGTTTGCCGACTATGGCGAGGGTCTCGGCGGCGATCTCTTCGTCCATCTTCTCAGCGGCATCCAGGTCATCACCGGCATCAACGCGCCCGCCACGCGCGCCTACTCCTCAGGCGGCCTCTACCACTTCAAAGACGGCCGCGACTTTCCTGACTTTATCGAGACCATCTACGACTTCGCCGCGCCAACTGGCCCCATCCAGCTCCATTTGCACTGCAACCAGAACAACGATACCGACGACGAGCACATCGTCTTCTACGGCTCGACCGGCACATTGGTGCTCACCGGCCAGTCCGTCACGTTTACTCCGCAAGATACGCGCCCGCGCTTCGAATCCTACGGCTGGGGCGGCATGACTGAAGCGCAAAGGCAGAAGGGTATGGCGGAGTGGAAGGCCGCCAATCCCGGGCCGATGGCGCCGCTGCCCGAGGCGGAATCATTCACCTTGCAGCGGGGATACGATGACACCGCCGACCACATCGCCAACTTCTTCAACGCGGTGGTCACGCGCCAGCCCGTGGTAGAAAATGAGGTCTTCGGAAATAACGCGGCCATCGGCTGCCACATGGCCAATTACTCCTACTTCCACCGCTCCATCGCGTTGTGGGACCCGGCGACGAAGACCATCAAAGCGTAGGAGAAGAGAAAAGAGAACAAGGGAACAAGGCGAGCCGATGAGACAGAGAGGGAGAAGCAAATGACAATTGCATCGCGTAGGGATTTCTTGAAGATAGCTGGAGCGGCCGCGGTGATTGCGGGCGCGGGCACGGCAGAAGCGCGCACACTCAAAATGCCGCCGGGCCTCGAGCTCTACTCGGTGCACGACATGCTGCCCAAGGACTACCAGGGCACGCTTAACCAGGTCCATGCAGCCGGTTACAGCGTGGTTGAGGCGGCAGGCTATTTCAATCATTCGGCCGCCGACGTTCGCAGCGCAATGTCCAACGCGGGCCTGCGCTGCATCAGTGCACACTACTCGCTCTTGTTGCTCACCCAGCAGCTTGATTCAATCATCACCTATGCCCAGGCGCTCGGCCTCGAGTACATAATCTGCTCCAGTTCTGACGGAATGCATCGCGACCCGAATGCCCACGGTGAGGCTGCCACGCTCGACGACTGGCATTGGAGGATCGACCAATTCAATAGCATTGGCAAAAAGGTGAAGGCCGCCGGCATGACCTTCGGCCTTCACAATCACACCCCAGAGTTCGCCACCATCGACGGCGTTCTGGTGTATGACGAGTTCATGAAGCTCACCGATCCCAGCTACGTCACTTTGCAAATGGACTGCGGATGGGTCTATGACTCCGGCCACAGCCCGGCCGAGTTCATCGCGCGCGACCCCAGCCGCTTCCAGCTTTTGCACATCAAAGACATGATCCTGGTGCCCGGCTCAAGCGAGCCCAAATTGACGGTGATGGGCAACGGCAACATCGACTACAAGCCAATTCTGCGCGCGGCCACGCACCTCAAGTACTACTTCATCGAGCAGGAAGCCTTCGACGGCGACCCGTGGGTAGAGATGCGCGCCGACGCCGATTACATGAACCACTTTAACTACTGAGACCCGGGCAGTGGGTCTGTTTTAGGATAGGTGCCTCGGGAACTCGATTCGATGCAGATCCGGCGCAGTGCAAAACCGATGCCGCGTGCGGCCCGGCGGCAAACTTGCAGAGTTTTGATAGGGGCATTGCTGACTGCCGCCTTCGCGGGAGCACCGGCGGTTCGCGCGGCTGCGCAAAAGCCTCTCCGTGTCGTGCTGCAGGACGGGATTCTTGAGGGCCATCAGTTCGGCCTGTCCGCCAGTTACGCGGCCTTTCTCGGGATTCCGTATGCGGCTCCTCCCATAGGCAACTTGCGTTGGCAGCCCCCGCGGCGACTCTCGAGTTGGCAAGGCGTTCGCCAGGCTGATAAGTACGGACCTGCATGTCCGCAGCTCCCCAGCACATGGCTGCCGCAGATGCTCGGTCGCAAGCAGTTGACAACTGATGAAGCTTGCTTGTACCTGAACGTCTGGACGCCGAACCTGGGTGGCCGCGCCCGGTTGCCGGTGATGGTGTGGATTCACGGAGGCGGAAACGTCGAGGGCTCGCAGGAATGGCCCCCGCTTGGGCCCACGCTCGCGAACCACGGCGTAGTTGTGGTGACAATCAATTACCGCCTGGGCGTGCTCGGTTATCTTTCACTCCCAGCACTCACTGCGGAATCGCCAAATCACGCTTCAGGAAATTACGGCTTACTCGACCAGCTGGCAGCGCTCAAGTGGGTGCAGCGCAACATTGACAGGTTCGGTGGCGATCCTCAACGAGTGACGGTGTTTGGCGCCTCGTCCGGATCGCTCGACATTTGCGATCTGATGGCGTCACCGCTTGCCGATGGCCTCTTTCAACGCGCAATTATGCAGAGCGGCGTATGCGTGGATTCACTGGTGCCCCTGCTTCCCGAACAGGAGGCAAGCGGTGTGCAATTTGCTGCGGATTTAGTGCTGGGGAACGGTCCTGACGTTCTCGCAAAACTCAGGGCGGTGCCCGCAGGTGAACTTGTGCGCAAAGCCACTCAGGGGAAGGATCTCGATCTGAATCCGGTCATCGACGGATGGGTTCTGAAACAGCAGCCTGCCACTCTCTTTTCCCAAGGTCAGCAAATGAATGTTCCTGTCATCGTAGGCAGCAATGCAGATGAGGTTTCAATCTTCGCCAGCCCATTGGTGGGAGGGAGATCGTACCGCCCCAAGTCGCTGGATGAGTACCGCATGTGGCTGTCGAACGAGTTCCACAATGATGCTGACAAGGTGTTCGCCGCATACCCGGCGCGCGATGATGCTGAGGTCCCAATGGCATTTCTCGCCATGGACACTGACTACAGCTTCGGATTCGGTGCAAATCTGCTCGCTCGCGAAGTGGCCGCACACGGCCAACACGCTTATCTTTACTTGTTCACGAACGTCGGCGCGGGGGAGTTCGCCCAGCTTCGTGCATTCCACAGTCAGGAAAGTATGTTCGTCAGCGGGAAGTATTGGACAAGCTGGGTCAATAGTCCCGGTGATGCCCAGCTATCGAATACGATCATCGGATACTGGATTCAGTTCGCGAAGTCGGGAGCGCCGTCCGCACCACAACTTCCGTCATGGCCTGTTTATCGGCCCGACGCGCCGATGGCGCAGGAATTAGGCGCGCGAGTTGGACAGATCCCAGTTCCGCACCAAGCTGGAAAGGGCGTCTTTGAAGAAATCCTTAAAGCACAGTCGCAGCTTGCGAAAACACCGTGAATGCTCGGAACTCGATGTGGCCAATAAAGACGTGAGATCAGGGAAAGCGTTCTCAAGCTGTCCCATTGTTGGCCTGAACGGAATGTCGCACCCCGGAGCTCGGGCACGGTCACTGCTCCACAAATAATTTCAGCCGCCCGAGCGCCGCGTCCCACTCGCGCGAAACGTTCTGAATGTACTCTTCGATTTCGCAGAGCGGCCGTGGGTCAAGCTCGAACCGGCTCTCCCGGCCCGCCCGGACGCATCGCACCATCCCCGCCTGCTCCAGCACGCGCAGGTGCTTGGTAATCGCCTGGCGGGTCAGGCGCGAGTGCCGCGTCAGTTCGGTTATCGACGCGGCCTCACCCGCGGCCAGCCGCGCCACCAGGGCCAGCCGCGTCTCATCGCCCAGCGCGGCAAACAGCACCGCAGGCGCAGGCCGTCGCGTCCGCAGTCTACGCATGCTCGCCAAGATAGACCTCGATGTTTGTCATCTGGTGCGCCCATCCGCCCTCGTTGCCCTTGTACTGTTGTTCGCGGCGATCGTCGGGCAGCTGGTCAAAGCCCGATTCGGTCACGGTCAGCAGCGTTCCCGTTTCGGTCGGCTGAAGCCTGAACTCAACCAGCGTCCTCGGCTCGCCGGTATAGTCGGGCTTGTAGTGCTCTTTGGCCATCGTTTTAGGATGCGCCCAGGTCCACGAGAAGAGCTCCTCCTCGATCATCTTTTCAATCTTCGCTTCAAACACCACATGCTCGTAGCCGGGATGGAGAATATTGCCGCGCACCGTTGCCCCCACAAGAAAGGGCTCGGTGAGCGCAACCCGGAACCACTCGCCAAATTCGCGGTAGTTGGTTAACGCCTGCCAGACCCGCGCCACGGGCGCCTTCAGCTCAATTCGCTTCTCAATTTTATCCGGGACCAAAATGCCACCTCCAGGTTGCATAACAACTGTGACGACTTGAATCATGCAACTGTTTGGTTGCGTGTGTCAAGTTTTATTTCTGGTGCGTCCAATGGGCCGAGCCCCGATTTCCGTTACGCTGGAGTTATGGACATCTTCGACGAAAAGCGCGCCGAGCTCGAGCGGCACGAGTTCATGATGGGCGTGGAGCGCGGCCGGCTCGCCGTCGCCCTCGACCTGCTCACCGACTCCCTGATCCTCGTAGGCCAGCACGGGGTCTACTGCGCCTCGTCCCGCAACCCCTCAAGGCCCGCGCTCGATCTCCAAGCCGTGCTCGGCGGCATGGAAGGCGCCAAGGCCCTTATCCAGTCGGTGATGGAAGAGATCCGCAAGGGCAGGGAAACAGCCAGTAGGGCGTAGCCAATAGCCAATAGAAAATAGGCCGGCTAGGAATGGCACTTATGTGATCCCTGTTCCGTGGTGCCTGTTCCTGCCTCTAGTGCCACATTTCTCACAGTCTGCGGTGTATCCCCTCCCCTTTCGATACCCCCACCCCCAGCCAAAAGTCTCAAGGTCTATTGTTTTCAGTGTGATAGACGGTGGACTCAGCCTCTAGATCTATTGTTTTCACGCAGTTAGGTCCAACAGGTCTCCGCGATTCTGCCTGATTAGTGGTCTCAAGGTTCAGGATACAGTGACATGGGAATTAATCCGCAAGGCCGGCTGGGGCCAAGTCTTTTGGAATGAAAGCCGTGCAACGGAAGATGGAGTGGGAGGGATTGACAGGCAAAAAGGCACGAGCATTACGCCCCGGCAATATGTGAATTGCAGGTTAGTGCCGCGCATGCGGAACCACGAACGCCACCATCCGCAACAGCAGGATCAGCACCGCAATAACCGCGAGAATCGAGATCAGCACGGCCGGACCAAACTTCCCGCCTATCTTCCGGTTCTCCCTGGCCTTGCGCTTCATAACGCCGTCCCTCGAAATTCGCCAACCATACTACGCTTCGATTCGACGCCCCGAAATGAGAAGGCCCTCCAGCTCTCGCCGAAGGGCCCGAAACAAACTGACCACTGATCACTGACAACTGCTTCTACGCCGCCACTGTACGAGTCGGCTTCGACCCCACAAATCCGTAGAAAGCAATGTACAGATAACAGAACAACGGAATCACAAACGAGTGCTGAATGCCAACCTGGTCGGCCAGCGCGCCAATCGCCCACGGAACCACTGCGCCGCCCACAACCGCCGTCATAATCAACCCCGAGCCCTTGCTGGTCATCGGCCCCAGACCAAAAATGCCAAGCGTAAAAATGTTGGGGAACATGATGGAGTTGAAGAATCCGCACAAAACCAGCGTCCAGATCGCCACATTTCCCGAGGTAAACATCGAAGTGGCAATCAGTAGAGCAGCGGCAATGCCAAAGATGCCAACAAGCTTGCCCGAGTGCACCTTGGTGAGGATTCCCGCGCCCAGCAGCCGGCCCACCAGCGCGCCGCCCCAGTAAAGCGAAACCAGGAACGAGGCAGACTCAAGCGAGCTCATACCCTGGGTCTTGAAGTAGTTCACGGCAATCGACGCCAGGCCCACTTCAACGCCTACGTAAAGAAAAATTCCAACTGCCCCCAGCACGGTATGCCGGTAGGTCAGGATGCTGCGCGTCAGCAGCGCGTCACCTTCCTTGCCCGGCCTGAACTCCTGCGTCGCAGTTACCGGCGGCAACCGCGACAGCGCCACTGCCAGCCCCAGGATCAGCAACGCTGCGGCAATCGCGATATACGGCCCGCGCACCATATTCGCAATCTCGGCCTGGGTCTGCGTCTTGCCCGTATCGGTCAGGATGAATGCGCCCGCCACCAGCGGCGCCAGCGTGCCGCCCAGCGAATTCAATGCCTGGGCCAGCGTCAGGCGGATCGGCGCCGTTGATTCTGGCCCCAGGATCGACACATAAGGATTAGCCGCCGTCTGCAGCGCCGTGATTCCCGCGCCCACCACAAATACAGCGGTCAGAAAAAGGGGAAAGCTCACCATCTTGGCCGCCGGAACAAACAGCAGGCACCCGACCACTTGAACAAACAGCGAAACCACCATGGTCCTCTTGTAGCCGATGGTCTCAATCAGTTTCCCCGTGGGAGATGAGAATACAAAATACGCCAGGAAAAACGCTGATTCGGCCAGCATCGCCAAACCGTACGGCAGGGTGAACAACCGTTTCAGGTGCGGCACCAGCGCCATGTTCAGGTTGGTAATAAAGCCAAATACAAAAAACAACGCCGTAACGGTGATGAACGGAATGACAAATCCCGGCGACGTGAGCGCGCCGGTATGTTTGCTATCAGCTGCCATAGACCCTGATTCCCGCTTTCTCAAAATTCAACATCTCTGCCCTCCGCGGGCAGTGGTACTGCGTTAAAACTCGTTGAAGGCATCGGGCGTCTCATGCGCACCCCGGTTGATCGCTTTCAACAGCGGAAAACCGGCCTTCCTGCTGCACAGAACACTATACGGCAAGCCGCGTGGCGTGCGCGAAATTCAACCCAAGCTCTTTCCCCCCCTGTCTATCCGCCCCACCCCGAATTCCGCTATCCTTCAATGAAGCGAGGAAAGACCCATGGCCATTGCAATGCTGAGCGCTGCGAAACTCAAAAAGGTTCTGGCTGCTCTCGAGGGCAACTGGCAGGCCGAGATGGAAGGTTTTCACTCCTACACCACTTTGGCCGACCGCGATACCGACCCCGTGCGCGCGCAGGTGCTGCGACACATGGCCCAGTCTGAACTGGAGCACGCGGCGCTGTGGGGAAGCCGTATCAAGGAGCTGGGCGGCGTGGCGCCGGTCTACAAGGGCCACCCCGGCGGCGATGCCGATTCGCTCGCCAGCCGCGCAGGCGGCATCCGCATGGCCCTGCGCCGGCTTGAAATTGAGGAAAGCCGGGCCATTGCCGGCTACGGCGAGCAGCTCAAGGCCCTCGGCGACGAAGCTTCCGTCGCCATCCTTGAACACGTGATTGAAGACGAGAAGGAGCATTACCGCGAGTTGGGATCGCTGATCCGCGGCCGCTATCAGGCCCCGGCCGGCGCGCACAAAATCGACCCCAAGGCCGTGCTCGACGAGATGCTGGCCAAGCGCAACCAGGGCCGCAAGCAGCCCGGCGCATGGATCGGCGACGCCATCTACGGCGTCAACGACGGCCTCGGCGCAATCTTCGGCATCGTCTCCGGCGTCTCAGGCGCCACCCTGGGGGATCCCGCGCAGACCAGCCACTACGTTCTGCTCGCCGGCCTCTCCGGCATGATCGCTTCGGCGCTCTCCATGGGTTCCGGCGCTTATCTTGCCGCCAAGAGCGAACGCGAAATCTACCACGCTGAAATCTCCCGTGAGCGCGAAGCCATTGCCATGAACGGCCCCGAGGCCCGCGAACTGCTCTCGCTCTACTACCAGATGAAGGGAGTGCCCGAGGCCGACGCCATCCACATCGTGAACCACATTGCCAGCGATCCCGAGCAGCTTTTGCGCGCACTGGCCAGCGAACGCCTCGGCGCCACCGAAGAATCCCTCTCCAACCCCATCGTCTCGGCCAGCTCCGGCGCGCTCTCCACCGCGGTCGGCGCCATCATTCCCGTCATTCCGTTTTTCTTCCTGCAGGGATTTTCGGCCATCATCGTCGCAGCCATCGTCTCACTTATCGCTCACTTCGCCGTCGGCGCAGCCAAGAGCCTCATCACCGTCCGCTCCTGGTGGTCTTCGGGACTTGAAATGACCATTGTAGGCGCGCTCGAGGGCGCGGTCACCTACGGCATCGGCATCCTGCTCGGAAAGGGCGGCATGTAATGGGTGCTGTCGTCCCCCTTGGCGACGCCTCGCGCCGGCCCGGCATCTCCGCCGGCGTCACCACCCTCATCATCCTCGTCAACGTCTGCGTCTTCTTCCTTGAAATCCTTGGCGGAGACAAATTCGTTCACACATACTCGGCCATCCCCGTCCGCATCACCCACGGCCACCACGCCATCACGCTTCTCACATCCATGTTCATGCACGCCGGCTGGATGCACATCATCGGCAACATGGTTTTCCTCTGGGCCTTCGGACCCGCCATGGAAGACGCCATGGGCCATCTCGGCTATCTGGTCTTTTATCTCGGCGGCGGGGTGGCGGCCATGTGCGCCCAGGTTCTCGGCAGCCCAAATTCCCACGTCCCCTGCCTCGGCGCCAGCGGAGCCATCGCCGCCGTCATGGGCGCGTTCATCGTCACTTTCCCGCGCGACCGCATCCGCACCTTCATCTGGATCGTCATCTTCATCCGCGTCACCTACATCCCCGCCATATTCCTCATAGGCTTCTGGTTCGTCACCCAGCTCTTCCAGTTCGGCATGGTGTCAAGCGATGTGCAAACCGGCGGCGTAGCCTACCTCGCCCATATCGCCGGCTTTTCGTTTGGATTAGTGCTCGCGCGAGTCTTTGTAGACAAGCGCAGAGTGGCCATGCTGCGCAACCCGTATGGCTGGCCCTATCAGCAGCGGTGATCGATGTTCAGCTGCATGACATCCTCTACACTCTGACCCTTTCAGTCAGAGCGAAGGAACCGTGCATGCCCACAACTCGCGAAGGCAGGCCCCGGCTCGTGCCGTAAAGTCATTCAGCGTGGAGCGTAGTGATTGGATCGAGACGCATGGCGCGCAGCGCCGGGATATAGCTCGCGGCGATCGCGACACCGGTCAGTACAAGCGTGACACCAGCAAAGGTAGTCAGATCGTAGGGCGACACGCCGAACAGCAGCCCGGCCATGAGGCGTGAGACGACCAGCGCAACGGCCAGACCCAGCCCAGCGCCAGCGGCCGCCAGACCCACTCCCCGGCGCAACACCATCTTCAGAATCGTGCCTCTTTGCGCTCCCAGCGCCAGGCGAATGGCGATCTCCCGTCTTTGTTCATTCACAACATACGAAATAGTCCCGTAGATTCCAAGCCCCGCCAACAGCAACGCAGTGGCCGCAAAAATGGCCACCATTTCCATCGAGAATCGCCTGACGGAAAGCGACGAGGCGAGCACGTCATCCAGCGTCTCCGCATGGAATACCGGAAGTTCCGCATCGACCGCCTGTATCTGCTGGCGCATCTGTCCGGAGATCGCGCTGGGATCGAGTTGCCCACGAAGAAAAATGGCCACGCTTTTGGCGGGGTGCTGGTACACGCTGCGGTAGATCTGCGGAATTGCCGCGTCCGCCAGCGATTCCGTGCGGGCATCGGCAATCACGCCCACGATCGTGGTCCAGGCCGGCCCGGCTCCGCTCAACGGCTCGCGGCTATCGCGGTGCAATCGAACGAGTTTGCCGACCGGGTCCTGATTTGGCCAGTACTTTCGGGCCGCGGCCTCATTGATTAACGCAACCTGAGGCGTAGTTTCAATATCTTGCGCGTTGAAAAGGCGTCCGCGCTCGAGCGGCATGCCCAGCAGGTGGAAGTATTCGGGCGAAACAATGGGACTATCGATCACGGGAGCCTGGTTGTCCACTGTCTCAATGCCTTCGCGGATCAATGGCAGTTGCGTGGGAAAGCTGTGGCCCAGCGGAAGAGCGGCCACGTCGCCGACGGCTGCTTCTTCTACGCCCGGCAGCGTTCGGCTGCGGCGAAGAATCTCGCGCAGCAACACCGATTCCTGCGTGGCGGTTCGGTAGATATCCGCACTTGGATCGTTCGGCCCCGGCAGCCAGGTTTGAACGGCCATCACGCGGTCAGGATTAAAGCCGGGCTGCACCTTGAACAGGTCCCAGAAACTGCGCAGCAAAAGGCCCGCGGCCACCATCAGCACCAGTGAGAGCGCCAATTCACCGATGACCAGAATCTGGCGAGTGTGCGAGCGTCCAATCGAACCGATTGACCCGCGCCCTTCCTGCCTAAGCGTGCCAACCAAATCCGAGCGGCTCATAAGCCACGCGGGAGCAAGCCCGAAGACGGTTCCGGCTACCAGGGAGACACCGAGTGCGAACGCCAGCACGCCCCAGTTGATCGATATGTCGTTCAGGTTCGGCAGGCTCTCAGGAACCAGCCGCAGCAGCAAATGCTGGGTGCAGAACAGAAGTCCAAAACCGGCGACCCCGCCAAGCAGAAAGAGCTGCAGACTTTCAGCGAGAAACTGGCGGATGAGGCGCATTCTTTGCGCCCCCAGAGCCTGGCGAACCGCTATCTCACGGCCCCGCACGCTGGCCCTGGCCAGCAGCAGATTGGCAACGTTCACGCAACTGATCGACAGCACCAACCCAACCGCGCCGAACAGCAGAATGAGCGATTGGCGAACGCTGCCCACCACGCTTTCGCTCAGCGGAGTCAGGCGCACCGTCCACGCGGTTTGCGCCGGATAGTCCGCCGGATATTGCTTTTTCAGCGATTCAACCAGCGCGTCGAGGCGCCCCTGCGCAGCCGCAATCGAGACACCTGGCTCCAGGCGCGCCACCGTTCGACCCTGCAAGCGTGAACTGCGCAGCGGAGGCGGAAACGGCAGACCGGAAAGGCCAGCCGCCAACCACACTTCCGTATTCCGCTCCTCGTTGGTCGCGCCCAGGTCGCGAAAACCGCGCGGCATCACGCCCACCACGTGATATTCGTCGTTGTCCAGCCGCAGCGCTTTTCCAATAATGTGCGGATCTGCGCCGAATTCCCTCCTCCAAAGCCCGTCGCTGATCACCGCCTCAAGGTTGAAGCCGGGCGTCGGATCGTGCGGATAGAATGTGCGGCCCAGCTGCGCATCTACACCGAAGACCCCGAAAAAATTCGGCGTCACATGCTTGTAGCTCAGACGCAGGGGCTGCGCGCTGCCGGTCAGGTTCACGTTTGCGCCGCTGCCGGAGAACGACACGGACTGGAATATCCCGGAACTCTCGAGGTCTTTCCACTCAGGCACGGAAATGCCGACATCCTGTGCGCCTACGCCAGGAAGATTGTCCTCAATGCGCACCAGCTCGCCAGGGTTTGGATACGTCACAGGATGCAGCAGCGTGGCGTCGATAACACTGTAAATCGCGGTCGTGGCTCCAATCCCCAGCGCCATGGTGGCAATCGCAACAATGGCAAATCCAGGGGATCTTCCCAGCATCCGGACTGCGTACTTCAGGTCGAAAAGCAGATTCTCGACAAAGGGCAAACTCTGTTCGGCGTGATGTTCTTCCCGTATCGCTTCGGCCGCGCCGAGCTTGAGCACGGCCTGCCGCCGCGCTTCGGTGGGCGACATGCCGGTGCGCAGATTCTCCTCAATCTGCAGCGCGAGATGTTCGGCGATCTCATCGCGCAGGCGTTCGTCGGCACCCCGCCTGGTTGCAAAATTCGCCACGCGTATAAAGAAGCGACGCAGAAACTTCACGCCAGGTCCTCCGCCTTAACACTAAAGAAGCGAGCGATGATGGCCGCGGTTTGCTCCCAATCGCGGGTCTCTGTCTGCAGCTGTTTTCGGCCTGCCCCAGTCAGGCGATAGAAGCGAGCCCGGCGGTTATTTTCAGATGCGCCCCATTGCGAAGCGATCGAGCCTTCATGCTCCAGCTTCAGCAGCAAGGGATAGAGAGTGCCCTGATTCACAGCCAGCAGGTCTCCGCTGATCTGCTCGATGCGGCGTGCGATTCCCCAGCCGTGCTGCGGCCCAATCAGGTCCAATGTCTTCAGAACCATCAGCGCAAGCGTTCCCTGCAACACGTCCGGTTTTTCTTTCATCGAGAACGCCACCTTTAGGTTTCCAACAGGAATAATGACACGCTTCCCTTTTGGAAAGCAACAGGAAAATTTTGGATTTTCTTTCGACTGGAAATCCAGCAGGGTGCTTGGTAACAGTCCGCCGCCGGCTTTTCCGACCCGCAACGGATAAAACCTTCAGGCGATGCGCATCCATCTCAAAGGCCCCGTGCCCCATCCATCGAGCGTCTTTTGCTCGATGGGTGGGAGACCACATAAGCCAACCACCGACAAATCCGATTCTTGTTTTGCTCCAGGCGCCATTTAACGCACGGAAGAGCTAAAAGCTGAGAGCTGAAGGCTCAGCCCCTCAGCGCCTCGCGCTGCCCTTCCAGGTACGCCAGCCACGCATCCATCCCAGCGCCGGTCTTCGCGCTGGTCTCGAAGATGCGAATGCCGGGCCGAATCTCGTTGATGTTATGGAGAGCCAGCTCGCGGTCAAATCCGCACGGCTCGGCGATATCGATTTTGGTGATGGCGGCCGCGTCGGCCGAGTTGAAAAGCGTGGGATATTTGAGCGGCTTGTCTTCGCCCTCGGTCACGCTCAGTAGCGCCACGCGAATCTTCTCGCCCAGGTCGTAGCTCGACGGGCAAACCAGGTTGCCCACGTTCTCGATGAAGAGATAATCCAGGCCCTCAAGCACAACGCCGCCCTCAATACCGGCCCAATCGTCGAGATGCTTGCCGATCATCTCCGCGTCAAGGTGGCAGATGCCGTGCGTATTCACCTGGCGTGCCGGTGCGCCGCTTGCCGCCAGCCGCCGCGCATCGTTGTCGGTCTCAAGATCGCCCACCAGCGCCGCGGCCTTTGCGCCCGCCTGCGTGAGCCGCCGCAAAGTGAGTTCAAGGAACGCCGTCTTTCCCGTTCCCGGGCTCGACACAAGGTTGAGCACCAGCGCGCCCGCGCGCGTATACCGCTCCCGCAGCCCTGCCGCAAGCTCATCGTTCTTCTTAAGGATTCCCCGCCGCAACTCCACAATCCGCGTCGTCATTTCGTCTCCTGGCCTGTTTTCTCAAAAAACAGATCGGCGTGCCTCAAGCTCTTGCCGCTGACTTGCCGACTTGCTGACCTGCTGACTCGCTATCCGGCTCCTCAATCTCGATCGACTCAATCTCCAGTTCGCGTCCCTGGAGCAACTCGGCCGCCAACTCGCCGCAGTTCGGGCACCTCATGCTCTGCACACCGTCAATCTCTGAATCGCGTCCGCAAGCCGCGCAGTGCAACCCAATAGGAACAGCGTTCACCACCAGCGCCGCGCCGGCCAGCGGCGTGCCCACGGTGGCAAGCTCCCAGCAGAACTCCAGCGACTCCTGAACCACCGCCGCCAGCACCCCCACGCGCAGCTTCACCGACTTCACTTTCGCGCCGGGGTACTTTGCAGCAGTCTCCGTGACTGCATCAACAACGCTCTCGACAATGGATAGCTCATGCATAAGCAAGGACCGGTCGGCACACTAATTGTCTCGCACGGTTAGGGTGCGTCGTGTGATCTGGCTCACTTGGACAAGGACAATCGTTCGTGCATGAAATAGGCGCGCAGTGCGATTTGTTGATATCTCTTGCATGCAATTTCCTCCATCCGCGCTACATTCAAAACGGGGAAAGAACCGTCATCTCCGCGGGGAAAAAACGAATTTCGCAGATTGCACCAAAACGGTTGCCAATCGCGATCATAACTCCTTATTTATGAGGATCTTACTCAGCAACTCATTTGTTTTCAATGGGTTGCAGCCAGAGATCAAAGGTACAGACCGTTGAAAATAAGCCACTTAACTTCATTTCGGGGGGGGGAGAGGTACCGTCCGGCCCCCACGGCGGCGATGGCCGCGATTGCCGCATTGCGATACCATTTCTCCATAAGGACTTCCCCATGCCGACATCAACACCCGCCAGCCGCCTGGCCCTCAGCGGGCTCACCCCCGTAACCTTCCAGTCCGAAATTCGCGCCATGACCACCCTTTGCGACCAGATGGGCGGCATTAACCTGGCCCAGGGCGTCTGCGATACTCCGGTTCCAGCCGTGGTTGAAGCCGCGGCCATTGAGGCCATCCAGACCGGCCAGAATATCTACACCCGCTGCGACGGCATTGCCCGCCTGCGCCAGGCCATCGCCAAAAAACAGCAGCGCGACTACGGCCTCGAATACGACCCGGAGCGCGAGGTGCTGGTGGCTTCGGGTGCTACCGCCGGCTACCACGCCGCCATCATGGCGCTCCTCAATCCCGGCGACGAGGTCATCATCTTTGAGCCGTTCTACGGCTACCACGTCAACACGCTCAAGTCGATGAAGGTAACGCCGGTGCCCGTGGCGCTCGCCGAGCCTGACTGGCATCTCGACACCGATGCGCTGCGTGCGGCCATCACGCCGAAAACGAGAGCTATCCTGATCAATACCCCCGCCAACCCCAGCGGCAAAATATTTGGCCTGGATGAGCTTGAGGCCGTCGCCGCCGAATGTGAACGTCACGATCTGTTTCTCTTCACCGACGAGATTTACGAGTACTTTGTCTACGACGGCGCGCGGCATATTTGCCCGGCTACCCTGCCCGGAATGCGCGAGCGGACGATCGTGGTCTCAGGCTTCTCAAAAACCTACTCGATTACCGGCTGGCGCATTGGCTACGCGGTGGCCGACGCCAAGTGGATGCCCGCCATGGGCCACTTCCACGACCTCACTTATGTTTGCGCGCCGGCGCCGCTTCAGTTGGGCGCCGCTGCGGGACTGGAACAGCTGCCGCCGGAGTTTTATACGCAGATCGCCTCCGACCATCAGTCCAAGCGCGGGCGGTTGCTCGATGCGCTGCGCGCCGCGGGCATGCAGGCCGACGCTCCCGCGGGAGCATATTACATGCTTGCTCGTGCCAGCCATCTGCCCGGCAAGACCGCCGCTGAAAAGGCCCGCGGGCTGCTGGCCGCAACGGGTGTGGCTGCGGTTGCGGGGTCGGCGTTCTTCCGTCCGGGCCGCGGAGAAGACTTGCTGCGCTTCTGCTTCGCGAAAAAAGACGATGAACTCGACGATGCCTGCGAGCGGCTGCGGAAAGGCAGCTACTAGCTGCCCTGGTCGGCGTCGTTATTGAATCGCCGAAGCAATCGCCAGATTCAACCCCACCATCAGCACGGCCGACGCGGGAATCAGCAACAGCGCCTTTTTTAGCCGGCGCGGGTCGCCGCCGGCAATTGCGCCGATGATTGGCGAACTGACCGCCAGCCCTGCCCATCCGCACGTGATGACGAAGCCGATGGCCGTCGCCGTCATCTGCGGGAAGGTCTTGCCCGTGATTGCCAGCACCGTGGGAAAGACCGGCGCCATTGAAACGCCGGCGATGAACACCAGCGCCGCTGCTGCGCCTGGCTTGACGGTGCGCAGCATAAAGAACGTAGTAACGGCCATAGCGATGCTGGCCGCGAGCGTTACATCAATGGGCGGCACGTTGATGAGGATGGGCGAGACCGCCACGCGGCCAATCAGCAGGCCCAGCGCGAATCCGAGCGAGAGAATATTGAGCGCACGGGTCTCTGGAATACCTTGCGCAATAAGGTGCCGCGGCAGCCAGTTCCACACGCCCACTTCGCACGAGACGTAAAGAAACAGAAGCAGGCCCAGCAGGAAGATAGGCGGATGGCTGAAGATTGGCCCCGCCTGAGCTAACACGAACCCTGCACCGCCAATCGGCGCCGGCATGGGAGTAGCCGCGTGGAACGCCAGCGTGACCACGGTGAGGGCCGCCACCGTATAGCAGAGTTTCACCCAGTTGCGCTTGAAAAGATTGGCCGAGATAAATGGCGTAGCAAGGCCGCCGAGTCCGAAAAACAAATTAACCAGATTCAGCGCGATGGCGCGATGCTCGGTGGCGACGCCGCTCACCAGCGCATTAGCGCCGGTCACCACGATTCCGCCGCCTACGCCGAGCAGAAAGAGCAGGGCGACGATGGAGCCAAAGCCGCGCGAGCGGGGCAGCAGCAAGAGCGTGATGGCGATGAAGGCCAGCCCGAGCACCAGGCCGATCTTGTCGCCTTCGGCATCGAGCAGCGGGCCCACGCCCACCGACGCGATCATAAGGCCGATGGCCTGCGCGAAAGCGATGGTGCCGTTCTGCGAAGGCGTGAGATGAAAGCGGTCAGACAGATCGGGCAAAATGGTGCCGAGCATGGCGGCAATCATTCCGTAGACAAAAATGGCGAGAATGGCGGCAAAGATGAGCACGGATTAGGCCTCTTGAGGAGTCGCGTCAAAAATACAGCACTGCAGCGTTGGTGAGCAAGGACACACCCGTTCAACTGCTTCACCTCTTCACCTTTTTCACTCCTTCACTCCCCTGCCATTAAACTGAAATGGCAATGAGCAGCGCAGAAAGATGGGAGCCGGCGGCGCGGGCCGCAAAGATTGCGGTTGCGGCGTTGGCCGCCGCGCTGCTTGCCGGGTGCGGCATGCCCGGCGCGCCCCTGCCGCCCTCACTCAATTTGCCCGAGAAGGCAGCTGACCTTGCCGCGGTGCGCAACGGCGGCCAGGTGACTTTGACGTGGACCATGCCGCGCCGCAATACCGACAAGCTCCTGCTGAAAGGCACGATCCAGGCGAAGGTGTGCCGGACAGAATCTACAGTAGGGTCGGCGACGGGAGCCAGCGCGGGCGCGTGTGCTGCGGCGGGCTCGACCCAATTCGCTCCCGGATCAGACGCGAGCTTTACCGAGGCGCTTCCTTCGCCGCTTGCTGCCGGCTCCGCGCGCACACTTACTTATTATGTCGAGCTGGTGAATCGCAAAGGACGCTCGGCGGGCCTCTCAAATGGGGCAAGCGTGGCCGCGGGCCAGGTTCCCGCGGCTATTGTGGAACTCACTGCGGAGATGCGCCGCAAAGGCGTGTTGCTGGCCTGGCAGCCCGGCGAACAGGAGGCTGGTCCAACCCAGATTCGGCTGGTGCGCAAACTGCTCACCCCGCCCGCGCCTAAGCCGAAACGGGAACCGGAGAATGCACAAGCCGGCGCGCAAAAGGAGCCCGGCGGCGGAATGCTGGCCGCGCCTGCCGAGCCGCTCGAGCGCACGCTGCTGGTGAATGCTGGCACGTCTGCCCATGCACTCGATGAGGATGTGCGCTTCAACGAGCGTTATGAATATCGAGCCCAGCGCGTGGCCACGGTTGAGGCCAACGGGCAGACCCTTGTGTTGGCAGGGCCGCTCTCCGCGCCGGTCGAGATCGAGACAAAAAAAACGTTTCCGCCGGCGATTCCAACCGGTCTGGCAGCAGTGGGCACGGCCGGCGAGAACGGCGCCGGGAACGAAGCTCGACCGTCGATTGATTTGAACTGGCAGCCGAATACTGAGCCGGACCTGGCAGGCTACGTTGTCTATCGGCGCGAAGGCAGCGGCGAGTGGCAGCGCATCTCGCCCGCGCAGCCGGTTGTGGGCTCCGCGTTTCACGATGCCAACGTGACTGCCGGCCACACATACCAGTACGCCGTCTCGGCCGTCGACCAGGAAGGCCATGAGAGCGCACGATCGGCGGAGGCGGAGGAGACTGCGCCGCAGCAATAGCCCGTTGTTCGTGTCTGGTTGAGGTTGGCAGGTCGATGTTCGTGCAATCCCAGGTCCCCAAATGCGAGGGACTTGGGGCACCCAGATTTTCGAGGGAGGCTTTTTCCATGAGATATTGCAGATTTCTTTTTGAGAACGGCACCCAATACGGCAAAGTCGAAGAGCGCGCGGGCGAGTTGTGGATCGTGGACCTGGTTGAAGCGCCGGAAGAGGACCTGGCATTCCGGCTGGCGCGAGCCAAAGCCTCGGCAACGGAGACGCTGGTAAGCGACCCTGCCGGATTCGATTTTGAACCCATGCCGCTGACCGCGGCCGAGCTGCTTCCTCCTGTGACACCATCGAAGATTGTTTGCGTGGGGCGCAATTACCGCGAACACGCGCAGGAACTCGGCAACGAAGTCCCCAAAGAGCCGCTGCTATTTTTCAAGCCGCCGTCATCACTGCTCAAGCCCGGTGGCGTAGTGCGTCTGCCGCGCCTGGCCGAGCGCGTGGACTACGAGGGCGAGCTGGCCCTGGTAATCGGCCAGCGCGTGCGCAACTTCGCCGCCGCCGCCGATTGGCGCAGCGTAGTTAGAGGATTCACGCTGGCCAACGACATATCAGCCCGCGACCTGCAAAAGAAAGACGGCCAGTGGACCCGCGCCAAAGGCTTCGACACATTTTGCCCCGTCGGCCCGATTGTGAGCGACGAGCTCGACCTCGACGCCGGCCTGACGATTGAAACACGCGTAAATGGCGAGCTGCGCCAGCACGGAACAACGCTCGACTTTATCTTCCCGGTTCCGCAGGTGCTTGCGGCGATTACAGCGGCCATCACCCTCGAGCCCGGCGACCTGGTGCTGACGGGAACCCCGGCTGGCGTCGGCCCGCTCAAAGCCGGCGACCGCGTTGAGGTAAGCATGCCGGGGCTGGGTGTGCTTTCAAATGCCGTGGAAGCGGACCGGGTCTAAGCCGAGATTGCTTTGCACCCACTATTCACACGGCGCATCCTATTAAGGGGTAAACTGACTGGGAACCCCGCGCCGCGCGCGGCCTGCCCACGCAGCGCCTTCCCCAAGGAGGAATCATGCCGCAGAATCTATTGGAACAGTTGCGCAATTACACCACCGTGGTTGCCGATACCGGCGACATCAAGGCCATGGAAGAGTTCAAGCCGACCGACGCCACTACCAACCCCTCGCTGATTACTGCAGCCGCCCAGATGCCGCAATATCAGCCCATTGTGGATGAAGTGCTGAAAGAAGCGCGCAACGAGCTGGGTGAAGGCGCCACCGACAAAGACGTCGCCAACCTGGCCTTCAAACGGCTGGCCATCGCTTTCGGCAAAAAAATCCTCAAGATCGTGCCAGGCCGCGTTTCCACCGAGGTCGACGCGCGCCTGTCATTCGACACCGAGAAGACCATTGCGCAGGCCCGCGAGATTATCGATCTCTACCACAAAGCCGGAATCACCAACGACCACGTTCTCATCAAGATTGCTTCTACATGGGAAGGCATTCAGGCGGCTGAGGTGCTGGAGAAGGAAGGCATCCACTGCAACCTGACGCTGCTGTTCGGCATTCACCAGGCCATCGCCGCCGCCGATGCCGGCGTCACGCTTATCTCGCCGTTCGTGGGCCGCATTCTTGACTGGTACAAGAAAGACACCGGCAAGGACTTTCACGGCGCCGACGATCCCGGCGTGCAATCGGTGACCAAAATCTACAACTACTTCAAGAAATTCGGATACAAGACCGTGGTGATGGGCGCCAGCTTCCGCAATATCGGCGAGATTGAAGAACTGGCCGGCTGCGACCTGCTCACCATTTCTCCGCAGCTGCTGGCCGAGCTTGAGAAGACCGAGGGCGAACTGCCGCGCAAGCTCGACCCGTCCACAGCGCATACGCTCTCAATCGAACGAATCACCATCGACAAGGCCACCTTCGTCCGCATGCACGCTGAAGATCGCATGGCCACCGACAAGCTGGCTGAAGGCATCGCGGGCTTCTCGGCCGCGCTCGAAAAGCTCGAAGGCCTGTTGGCCGCGCGCCTGGCCGAGCTGGAGCAGCGCCAACCGGCAACGGTGTAAAAACAGGGAACAAGAGAACAAGAAAGGGCAATCCCGCTTGGGGTTGCCCTTTCCTGTTTCTACTGTTTGCAATCGAGGCACTCGTCTGCCAACAATTTGCATGTTCCCCTCTTGGCAACACACGACTTTCGACGTATTCCTTTGTTAAAGCATCTTAAATAGCAGCGGCTGCCAATCCCCGGCACTGCGCACCTTGCAAGGCAGCCATGCTCCTAAAGCACTGCGGCTGCCCGCGCGCGGCCAGGGAGGTTTGTATGCAGGATCAGCATCACCCGCTCGAACCGTTCTTCCAGCAGGCTGTTCGCAACAGCTACGACGGCAAGCTGGGACTCAACGATCCCGATGTGAACAACTACGTTGCGCGCCTGCTGTGCGAGTTCTCTGAGGCTGAAAATCTCTACAAGGTCCGCGACGAGATGGGCCATCCCATTGAAGAGTTGGAAGAAATGATGCTTGCCTCCGACCCTGTTCACGGCACAGCTGCGTCGTTCGACGAAGAGCGTGCGCTGCGCAAGCATATCGGCGATTACGCCCTATTTGTGGCCGGCATGTATCCCGAGGCAATGGGCTCGAGCCGCCGCATGCGCCATCATTTTCCCACGCTCAGCGACCTCATCCGCGCCGGCAAAGAGAGCTACTTTATCGTGAGCCAGTTCAACCTCTTCGAGTACAAGCAGGAGGCTCCGCTGTTTGCGCGCCTCAGCGACCGCTTTGAGCGCTGCATCCTGGGCCTCACGCTGGTGCGCGAAGAACTCAAGCCGAGAAAGGCTCTGCCTCCGCCGCAGATTAACTGAACAACAACTAGCCCGCCCCGCATCCAAAGTGATAATGAAACTGCGCCCGCCAGCGCGGGCGTCGATGAGGTGTGCGAATGGGTGAATGGGTAAAGCTGCGCGCGGCCGACGGTCAGGAGTTGAGCGCATGGGTGGCAAAGCCTGAAGGCGAACCGATTGCCGGGCTGGTTGTGGTGCAGGAGATATTCGGCGTCAATGCGCATATCCGGTCGGTCGCCGAAGGGTGGGCCAGGGACGGATTTCTGGCTATAGCTCCGGCGCTCTTCGACCGTATTGAGCCGGGAGTGGACCTCACATACGATGGTGCGGACATGCAGCGGGCGATGAGTCTTATTCCAAAGCTCGATGTGGAGAAGTCGCTGCTCGATACCAAAGCCGCAATGGAATACGCTGCCAGCGCGACCGGCAAAAAGGTCGCCGTCATTGGCTACTGCTTCGGCG
Source organism: Occallatibacter sp. (assembly GCA_050014675.1). Lineage (GTDB taxonomy): Bacteria > Acidobacteriota > Terriglobia > Terriglobales > Acidobacteriaceae > Telmatobacter. Next base: position 24,070 of record JBEKCW010000005.1, read on the forward strand.
GCACGATTGCGTGGCTCGCCGCCACACGGCTGGGCGCGGCTGCGGCAGTCGGATATTACGGCGGCCGGATTGCGAATTACGCCGCCGAAAATCCCGCGTGCCCGGTCATGCTCCATTTTGGACGGCAGGACGCGCACATTCCCGCCGAAGAGGTAGCCAAGGTGCAGTCAGCCCACCCCGAGGTCGAGATCTACTGGTACGACGCCGGCCACGGCTTTAACTGCGACGCGCGCGCAAGCTACAACGCAGCCGCAGCCAGTGAAGCCCGCCAGCGCTCGCTCGGGTTCCTTCGACAGAGTGGTCAGTGATCAGTGGTCAGTGATCAGAGAAGGCTCTGAAGAGATATAAGACAAGCAGAACCTCGACTGTTTTTTCTGACCACTGTCCGCTGACCACTGTCTTTACTCCGACCAAACCGCCAGCACATTTCCTACGCTATCGTCGAAGTGGAAACGCCTGCCGCCGGGAAACTCGAAGGTCGGCACAACAATGCTGCCGCCGGCCGCCACAATCGCATCTTGTGTCGCCTGCAGGTCGTTCGAGTAAAGCACGACTAGTGGCGCGGTCTTCGGTTGAGGATCGTGCGCATCGGCCTTGTAAAAGCCGCCATTAATGCCCGCAGTGTTGTTATCGAAACTGGTGTAGTCCGGGCCGTAGTCCACAAAGCTCCATCCGAAGACGATTTCGTAGAACAGCTTGGCCTTCGCCACGTCGGTGGCTGAAAACTCAATGTAGTTGATGGTGTTGGTCATTTCTGACATAGCTCATTCTCCTTTGCGGTTGAGTGCGTGGAGTCGAGGGAAGAGTGATGCGGCGTCATCTTGCAGGCACACCTTCCCGGTGTGCTCTTGAACGCCTCCATCCGCAATCCCTCAAGAGCCGGGGAAGACAGGTAGAGCCCGCTGGTTTTGTCGATTGCAGAAAAACGGCGCGGACTGCCGAGGGACGCAATCAAAGTACCAGATTTAATCTATGGGGACCAGTGAAAAATTCGCGTTCAGTCGCCCAATTGCACCACAATGCCGCCCATGATCGTCCTCGGCGGCATCTGGACCCCCGCAATCTGCTGGTAGCCGGTGTTACTTAGATTGGTGAGCCGCAGATAAGGGCGCAGTTTCCATCGGTCGCGCGTCACGGTGGCATTCCAAACCGGGTAGGCATTGGCGTTAAAAGGTGCGTTCCCCGGTTGCTGGTAGAGGCGCGCAATGGCAACCTCGTTGGTGATCGCGATACCGTATTTCATCGCCGCCCTCCAGCTGGCGTGCACATTCACCACCGGGTAGTTAAGCGCGTACTCCGATTGAATGCCGGGCAGCGGGTTCTGCGATCCGATGAGCTGAGTCCATCCAAAGTGAATAGTCTCTGAAGCGTTGGGAATCCATGTGGCACGTGCCTCAACGCCCGTAAAGTGCAGGCCGTTGAGATTCTGCGCGCACCAGGTGTCTGCAGCCTGCGCTCCGTTAATCTCGCACGATGCCGGCAGATAAGGATTGGGCACAACCGCCGCGAGAATGTAATCGATAGTGTCGTGCTGGCGAGAGTCGAATCCGGTCGCCGAAACCGTAAGGCGCGTTGAAGCAACCCAGTCCGCGCCGACATTGCCCGACCACGCCGACTCCGGCTTGAGACGCGGATTGCCCAGCGTTGCAGGGTCGGAGTAGTAGAGATCGGTGTACGTGGGAATGCGAAATCCGTATCCGCCGCTGGCGCGCAGCTTCAGCGCATTCGTCACGCGAAAACTTCCGGCCAATTGCGGCGAAAACACAGTCTTTGCTCCGCCTGAGAAAATCTCCTCGCGGGCGCCGGCCGAGAGATTCCAGCGCTTCGCTGGCGGGTTCCAGTCGAGATCGATGTAGCCTGCGCCGCGATTGCGCGCATGAATGCCCAGCGCGTAGGAGGTGACGCCGCCTGAAAAATTGAAGCTGCGAATCGAGTCGCCGTCGCTCTCCAGGCCCATCAACAGCAGTGCGCCGCCGCGCAGGCTCTCGGTGCGCAGCAGCGAAGCCTGCCACGATTCGTCAATGTGGTTGTTCTCGTATATCGCGGGATCGTCGCGGAAGAGAACAAAGTCATCGGAGTGGCGGCGATACCCGAAGGCCGCAACCGTGCGCGCACCCAGTTCCTGCCTTGCCGAGGCAAACCAGCTCTTCGTCCTTTCCCACGAGGGGTACGCGCCATAGAAATCATTTGCGCCGAATGCTCGGTCAGACCCCGCAACCAGCAGATCCGTCACTCCGAGCCGTGTGCCAAGCCACGATTCTGTTGACGCATCTTCATTGCGGTAATCGCGATCGGTCATAAAGCCGGTTGAGAAATTGCGGTCGGCCGTGGCGCGTCCACTCCATTTGCCTTTTGCCGCCGCGGCCAGCAGCGATTCTTCGTTCGACTCGAAGCTTCCTTCGCCCAGCCGCACGCGCAGCGAGTCATGATCCGGCGCGGCCGTTAAAAAATCCACCACGCCCGAAAGCGCATCCACCCCGTGCAGCGTAGAGCCCGCGCCCTCCAGTACCTGCACCTGGCTCATCGCCCCCATGGGCACCGGCAGATCGAGATTGTGATGCGAGGTCTGAGCGTCGTTAATGCGGAACCCATTGAGCAGAATCAGAGCCTGCTCAAAGCTGCCGCCGTCGAGAATCAGGTCGCCCTGTGCGCCTCCCGCTCCGCGCTGCTCAAGGAATACGGCGGAGTCAGTGCGCAACACATCGAGCGCGGTTTCTGCGGCGAGCTTTACCGGCTCAATCGGAAGCACTTCGACCGGCCGCGGCGACTCGGCCAGCGGAACAGGCGTGGCCGTGCCCAGCACGATAAGCGTTTCCGTTGGTCCCTTGACCTTATTCTGAGCCGTGGCCGGTTCTTGAGTCGTGTCTTTCTTTTGGGTCGGCGCAGGTGCATCTTGCCCCCAAGCGTGCAACGCCGCCGCCGCTATAAGAAAACCCGCGACAATACTGGTCCGTTTATGCATCATTGCAGATTCCACACTCAATCATTTCGAACAACGCGGCCTTAATCAATCATGATTTTGTACGATACTCAATAGTTGAATGCTAAACTAAATTCCGAACCCATGCGCATCAACGCCTTTCTCTACGAGAGCCCCATGTTCGCCGTTGGCCGCGCGGCGCGCAGGTTCGATGCGCTCGCCGGCCGCGCGCTGGCAGCCGACGATTTGAGCTTCCTCGAAGGCCTGGTTCTGGCGGCGCTATTCTTTGAGGCGCCAAAACTCGTCAAGCCCTCGCATCTTGCCGAAACCTTCGGCACCACCCGCGGCACTGTCAGCCACTGCGTCTCATCGCTCGAGGGCAAAGGCCTGCTGCAGCGCCGCATCGACCCCGAAGACGCGCGAGCTTATCAGTTGTCTCTTAAGCCGCAAGGCAAGCGCTGCGCGCTGCGCGTAATTGCAGCATTCGACAAGCTGCAAAAGGAGTTCGAGGCCGAGATTGGGAAGACCGCGCTCGCTGAGATGCTGAAAGCGATCAGGAAGCTGGAGGCGCGGGCCGCGCGGTGACTCTTGCAAGGCTTGCAGCGGCCAGCTTACCACTTTGGTCGACCACCTTGCGGCGAAGCCGTGTAACCTAACGAGTCGCACGTCTATAGGATGTACCGGCTCAAGTCCTGATCCTTCACGATGTTCGCCACCATCTGCCTTACATAAGGCGCATCGATCAGAAAAAGCTTTTCGGGGCCAGCGGAAGTCATTCGGTCCTGATAAGGCAGCGGTGTGCTGGACTCGTTTTTGATGGCCTCGTTGAGCGCGGCCGCGGCTTCAGGATCGGGTGCGCGGCGGGCTACGTCGGGCGCAAGAAAGCTTACATCTTCAAGCACGCGCTCCATGATGGTGTGCAGGCGTCGCGCGCCGATGTTTTCAGTCTGCTCGTTCACTTTGAAGGCGAATTCAGCCATCTCGCGAAGCGCGTCGGGCGCAAACTCCAGGCGCACGCCTTCAGTCTCAAGCAGCGCCGAATACTGCTTGGTGAGCGACGATTTTGGCTCGGTGAGAATGCGCAGAAAATCCTCGACGGTGAGCGACTGCAATTCCACGCGAATGGGAAAGCGGCCCTGCAACTCGGGAATCAGGTCGCTGGGCTTCGAAACATGAAACGCGCCCGCAGCGATAAACAAAATGTGATCGGTGCGCACCATGCCGTAGCGCGTATTCACCGTGGTCCCTTCCACAATCGGCAAAATGTCGCGCTGCACGCCCTCGCGCGATACATCAGGCCCGTGGCCGCCCTCGCGCCCCGCAATCTTGTCGATCTCGTCCAGGAAGACGATGCCGTTCGACTCCACGCGCTCCACTGCCGAGCGGTTTACTGTGTCCATGTCGATCAGCCGGCCTTCTTCTTCCTGCACCAGGTAGTCAAAGGCGTCGGCCACTTTCATGTTGCGTTTTTTCGAGCCCCCGCCAAAGATGTTGGGCAGCATGTCCTTGAGGTTCATTTCCATGTCCTCAAGGTTCTGGTTACTGATAATGCCGAACTGCGGCATGCTGCGTTCGCGCACGTCGAGCTCAACCGAGCGGTCGTCGAGCTTGCCTTCGCGGAACTGCTGGCGAAGCTTCTCGCGCGAGCGCTGGTAGCTTTCGGTGCCGGGCAACTGCAGCTGGCCATCCTGCGAGGGTTGCGTGGGCGGCGGAGGCAGCAGCACGTCGAGCAGCCGCTCTTCGGCATTCATCTCCGCGCGGTCTTCAACCTCTTCAAGGCGCTCTTCGCGCACCATGTCGATGGCGATCTCAACCAGGTCGCGGACGATCGACTCAACGTCGCGGCCCACATAGCCTACCTCGGTAAATTTCGAAGCTTCAACCTTCAGAAATGGCGAATTGGTAAGCTTGGCCAGCCGCCGCGCAATCTCAGTTTTGCCTACCCCGGTCGGCCCAATCATGATGATGTTCTTGGGCATGATGTCGTCGGCGATGTCTGGCGGCAGCTTTTGGCGGCGTTGGCGGTTGCGCAGTGCAATGGCAACGGCGCGCTTGGCAGCCCTCTGGCCTACGACGTGTTTATCGAGCTCCGCGACAATCTCGCGCGGCGTCAGCTCGTCGAGCGCCAGCTCTTGTTCTTCGGCGGATGCGGGTAGGTATATGGCCATTGCTAAATTGAACTCTTACAGCTCCTCAACCGTGATCCGGTCATTGGTATAAATGCAGATGTCGCTTGCAATCTTCATGGCTTTTTCGGCAATCTCACGCGCGCCCAGGTCGGTGTTCTCCATCAGCGCTCGCGCCGCCGCCGTGGCATAACTGCCTCCGCTGCCGATCGCCGCCAGTGGCTCGTCGGGGTCAATCACGTCTCCCGAGCCCGAGATCAGAAACGTCTGGCCCTTGTCGGCCACCAGCAGCAGCGCTTCAAGGTTGCGCAGCATTTTGTCGGTGCGCCAGTCCTTGGCCAGCTCAACTGCAGACCGGTTCAGGTTGCCGGCGTGCTGCTCAAGCTTGGTTTCAAATCGTGAAAAAAGATTGAACGCGTCCGCGGTGGACCCGGCAAATCCAGCCAGAATCTTGTCCTGAAACAAGCGCCGGATCTTGCGCGCCGAATGCTTCAGCACGTGGTCGCCAAGAGTCACCTGCCCGTCGGCGGCCATCACAACCTGGCCGTTGCGGCGGACACAAATTACGGTTGTCGAACGAATCGGGGAACGATGTTTCATGGTCGAACGCATCTTGTGAGAGCCCTTAAAAATCTGCGTCCCAAATGCGGAACTCCGCAGCAGGACGCAGCTTAGAGTATAGGACATTGACGCCGCTCGAGTTTTTGCCCACGCGGTTTACACGCCCGAATTCTACCTGCGTTATTCTCTTTACTGGGATAACCGGGGCGGGATCTCCGGTCGAATGACTTTCATCAGCACAACCAGCTGGGAGCTAGCAGCCGGCGCCGCTACCTTGGTGGCGCTTTCAAGCGCAAGCTGCGTGGCTGATTTTTCGCCGCAGGCCTACGCCCGATGAGATCGAAGTGGCGCGCCGCAAGTTTCTTGTTCAATCGGGCCGGCTGGTCGATGGCATGCTGCTCGACGCATGCGACATGCAGGCTGAAAACGGACGCACCCTGAAGATGCTCATCTTCAGCTACCGCATCGGCGGCGTGGATTACGAGTGTTCCCAGGATGTTACGGCAATGAGCGCAGTGGACCCGGAGCGGGTTCGCGCCGGTTTCCCTTGCTCGGTGCGCTACCAGCCGGGCAACCCGCAGAACAGTATCGTGGTCGCCGAAGGCTGGACCGGCCTGCGCGAAGGCCTGCCGCACTACCCGATCTTCGAAGATCCCGAAGGCCTCGACATCAGCCATCTGAGGCACGGAGCGAAGTAAATTGCCAAGTACCTGGCGCCGTTCTTCTCAGGATTGCGCTGGCTCTTTGAGCTTCCAGCCACGTATCAACAGCCACAGCATGAACACCAGTTCTCCGAAATAAGTGATTGAAATGTAACCGAGCGGGGCATTTGGGAAGAGGTATGGCCGCAGACTGCTCACCATCCAACCGACTCCATCGATTGCCAACAGAATTCCGAGGATTCTCGGAACGTAGTTCGACCGGAAGATCAGGCAGCCCAGCAGCACCAGGTGGATCCCAAAAATCAGCAGGCTCATTGCCCAGGTATAGCCATACGCGTTGAGCAACAAATCTACCTGTGCCTTTAACTCGTTGGCTCCAAACAACGTTAGATACTCAGGGGTGTGCAGCAAGCGGTACACGGTCACCAGGTTCATTACGCCGCCGAGAGCCACGGCCGTATAGATGAGTCTGAACCAGGCGGTTAGCAGCGCGACTGCCTGGTTGACCGGCGCGAGCAGCACGTAGAGCGCCCAGGCAATCACCACGTCCCCGATGAAGTTGACCAGGTAGCAGAGGACGGCGGCCACAAAGAGCCCGCCATGGTTGGTAATGTTCTGGACCGTCTGGTCGATGTTGCCCGCAATCACCAGCTTTGGGTAAAGAGCAAACTCCGCATAGCTCACGGGATTCAGCAGGTAGCCCAGCCCGGCAATCACCGCTGCCTGGCGCAGGTTCAACCCCGCAATGCGATCTGCCATATTCGCTGAACCCACTCGCACACCCTTTCTTTGCCGATATCAGATTCTGTTACGGAAAAATTCCCCACCCAGTTCCCGTGTAGCAGCGGATAGCGAGCATCTGCTCCACCGCGGGTGGTTGGCGCGGCATACCCATCCCCGGTATACTTGTTGCATGCATGTCCACGCGGCTCCAGCACGGCCAGGTGCAAACCGCACAAGCATGGTTCTGCGCATCTCGCTGGCAGCCACGCTGGCCTACGTACTGGTTACGTTCATTGCCGGCCTGCGCGCCCACTCCCTGGCGCTGCTGTCTGAGTCCGGCCATAACGTATCCGATTTTCTGGCGCTGCTGCTGAGCTTTGTTGCGGTCTATTTCCAGTCGCGCCCGGCCGATCACGCGCGCACCTTCGGCTACCAGCGCGCCGGCGTGCTCGCCGCGTTCATCAACGCCGCTACTCTCATCCTTATCTCGCTCTGGATCGTCGCCGAGGCCATCCATCGCCTCTCCCATCCGGTCACCGTTCATCCCGAACTCATGATGATTGTGGCCGCGGCCGGAGTGGTGATGAACGGTGTTATCGCGGCCCTGTTGTGGGGCGTTGCGCGCGACGTCAACCTGCGCTCAGCCTTCATCCATATGGCCGGGGACACGCTTTCAACCGCCGCGGTCATCGCCGGCGGCGCCGGCATCTACTTCACCGGCCAATACTGGATCGACCCCGTCCTCTCGCTGGTCATTGCCGCATTGATTCTGTGGTCGAGTGTGGGCATCGTGCGCGAAACCCTCAACATCCTTCTCGAGGGCACGCCGCCCGGCGTCACCATCCCGCAGATACGCTCCGGAATGGAAGCAGTAGAAGGCGTCATCGACGTGCACGACCTGCATATCTGGTGCCTGGGCTCAAGCTCCAGCGCCCTCGCCTGCCACGTGACTATTGACGATATTCCGCCGTCTGAAAGTCTGTGCATTCTCGAAAGGCTGAACCATCTGCTTCACGAGCACTTTCACATCAGCCACACCACCATCCAGTTTGAGCACATCGGATGCGGCGCGGTTGAAGGCTGCGTCGTCCCCCCTGAAGAGATGACCAGAAGCCATGAGCACGCGCACCACCACGGGCACGCGCATTAATATCGGTTTATTGAGGTCATTCATTTGAGCCGCTTCCCGGTGTTTCCAGCCTTAATTTTTCTTGCCTCATCGTTGCTCGTTGCCGGACCCGCGTGCCACGCCCAGCTTCCCTCTGCCGCCGAGCTCAAGAACTATTCGGGCGAGTTTACCGATGCAGCCGATCCCGATACTCCGCTTGACGTCTACGTTGACGCCGGCAAGCTGACGATTGAATCCGAGCGCCTGATTCCCACCGGGCTGGTTCTGCAATCGGCCACTGAATTCAATGTCGAAGGGACAAGAGCCACCATCACCTTCATGCTCGATGCCAATGGCCGCGCCACGGGACTGACAGATTCATTCGAAGCGGAAACCGTCTTCAAGCGCACTGGCGAGCCGGTCCACCATATCTTTCACGATTACCTCGCCAGCGATCTAATGATTCCCATGCGCGACGGAGTTAAGCTCCACGCCATCATCCTCAAGCCTTCCGATATCTCCACGCCGCGGCCCATCCTCATTGAGCGCACACCGTATGGCGTCGACGGCACGAATCGAGCCGTGATCTACGGGTCGCGGCCGGAGATGGCGCGCGATGGCTACATCTTTGTAGGCGAGGATATTCGCGGCCGCTTCAAGAGCCAGGGCAAGTTTGTGATGATGCGGCCGCTGGCCGACCACAGCGACCCCAAGGCCATTGACGAGAGCACGGATACATACGACACCGTTGCCTGGCTGCTCAAAAACGTGCCCGGCAACAACGGCCGCGTGGGCGTGGTGGGCACCAGCTACGACGGCTTTCTATCCATGATGGCCGGAATCGATCCGCATCCGGCTGTAAAGGCCATCTCGCCCCAGGCGCCCATGATCGACGTGTGGATGGGCGACGACTTCTTCCATAACGGCGCCTTCCGCCAAACTTACGGCTACGACTACGTGAAGGGGATGGAGTCGAGCAAAGAAAACTCCGAAGTGAGTTACGGCAAAGACAAGAATGGCAATCCCGTTGACGGCTACGACTTTTTCCTTTCTCGCGGCAGCTTTATCCAGGATGTGAAACAGTCGGGTTCAAAGATGCTGCCCACATGGAGACTCTTTCTCACCCACCCCGAATACGACGAAGCTTGGCGCGCGCGCGGCGTTGAACATCATCTCGACATGGTTGCCGTGCCCACGCTCTCGGTCGGCGGATACTACGACCAGGAAGATATGTGGGGGCCGCAGGAAGAGTACGCCAAGCTCGAGCCTCACGATACGAATCACGAAAACTTTCTTGCTCTGGGCCCCTGGCGTCATGGGTCGTGGAGCTCATCGTCGCGGCACCTGGGCAACATCGATTACGGCGAGCCCATCGGCAAGGAGTTCCGCGCCAATATCGAGGCGAAATTCTTTGCGCACTATCTAAAGGGCGAGCCAGGATTCGACTTGAAAAATACAGCCAGTTTTCAACTGGGGTCTGACACCTGGCAGTATTATTCCGAGTTTCCGCCGAAAGATTCGAAGCCGGCGAGCCTTTACATCGAAGGCAACGGGCAGCTTGGCTGGAGCGCTTCGACCGCCGATCTTTCAACCAGCTACGTGAGCGACCCGGCCAACCCCGTCCCCTACCGTCATCGGCCCATTCAGCCCACCTACGGCCCGGGTTCGCAGTGGTACAACTGGCTCACTGAAGATCAGCGCTTCGTCACCGATCGTAAAGACGTGGCGGTTTTCACACTGCCGGTTCTCAAACAAGACCTGACGCTGACCGGCGAAGTCGTCGCCGATATCTTTGCCAAAACCACCGGCACTGACAACGACATGGTGGTCAAACTCATTGACGCATACCCCGACGACGATCCCGACCCGAAGATGCGCGGCTACCAATTGATGACCAATATGGAGATCTTCCGCGGCCGGTATCTCAAGAGCTTCTCCAAGCCGGCGGCGATTCCCGCAGGAACGATCGAAGAGTACAAATACAGCCTCCACGACGTCGATCACGTCTTCAAAGCGGGTCACGCGCTGATGGTCGAAATTCAGAGCACCTGGTTCCCTCTCTACGATCGCAACCCGCAAAACTACGTGCCGAACATCATGAAGGCCAAACCGGCCGACTACAAACCCGCAACCGTCACCATCGAATCCGGCCCAGGCCACGAGTCGAGCGTGTTTGTGCCGGTGGTGGCGGCTGATTGAGTGTGAACCGGAATGGGTCCGGGATGGCGCGGCCTGCGTTTCAGAAATTCTGCGCGGCATAGTTCGAAAAATCTGATGGCGGAGCTACATTGACCTGGTTGCTGCAGGTTTCGCTTGAGGTAAGAGGCCACTCCGTCAAATAGAGAACCTGCTGCCCGGTGCTCTTAATCTCCGCGCGCTGGGCCGCGGCCTCAGCCGCGTCGTTGTAATACGCTTCACCAATGATCCACGGAATCCCCTGATAGCCCTGGGTGGTGAGCGAACTGTACGCGGTGGCAAAACTGTTTCCGGTCTCGTCGTAAATATGCACGTCAAACAGTTGCGGCGAGCCATGATTTCCGTAGGTGCTTGGTCCGTACACGGTACTCACCTGGCCCACGTGGGCTGAGTCGGCAATGATTGAAAATCCCATCGTGTCCGCGCTTCCGAACTTCGCCACATAATCGTTCCACAACATTTGGTCATACGGCAGGAGCTCTGGGTATCCCTGCGCAGGAGGGATGCCTTCGTTCATCAGGTCGAGGTGATAGGGAATTCCAGCCGCGGCCACGATGGTTCGCGCATTCTGAATCAGGCTCCAGTTCTCTTGAAAATAGTCGTTGCTGAAGGTGGTCCATACCGCGGGGTTGTTGACGGACTGAGGGTGAAAGCTGACTTCAATTTCCACGAATCCCGCCGCTTTCACGGCCGCCAGCAGATTTGCGAGGTTGGTCAGGAACTGAGGCGCGAGTGTGCCGCCGGTTGAATCCATGATTGTTCCGGAGTTGATTCCGCGGGCGTGATAGATCGGGATGCGAAGCCGTCGCTGGCCATTGTTGTACATCTGCTGCAATTGGGAATCGATTGTCGCGGTCGCGGTGTTGTAGTTGTACACAACTCCGTAAGCCTCGCGGTCACAACTCGCCGTCAGGTAGTACCAGCCGTAATTCGAACCGCCCAAAGCTGCTGTTGGGGGTGGCGGACTCTTTTGGGTGGTGGACCCCCCGCCGGAACAACCGACCGCGCAAGCGCACGAGACTGCGACCAGAATTGGAATCAAAATGCGGAGATTTGGCTTATGAAAACGAGTGGGGCAAGGAAGCCGTCGCGTGGAGCGTTGAGCCATAAGCTGGAATATCTCTCCCTGTCATCGGCCCTCCAGCGATGCTAGCGCCCTTGAGGAAGATTGCCAACTATAAACCGCCGAAAATGCTGGCCTAATTCGCCCGCAGCGCCACCATGGGATTGATGCGTGAGGCGCGCCGCGCAGGCAGATAGCCTGCAACCAACGCAACGATCAGCAGCGCAAGCGCCACTGCGACATACGTCACTCCATCCCAGGGCGAGGTAGCAAACAGCAACGAAGCAATCAGTTTTGCAGCAGCCAGAGAGACCGCGGCGCCCAGCGCAATCCCGATGATGGCGAGCCGCAGCGTGCTGCTCAACACCTGTCGCTGCACGCGGCCCATGGTTGCGCCCAGAGCCATGCGAATGCCGATCTCCTGCGTTTGCCGCGTAACGGTGTAAGAGATGACGCCGTAAATGCCGATCGCGGCCAGCAGCAGGCCGAGCCCGGCGAACGACGCCACCATGAGCATAAAGAACCGGCGCGGCGAGTTGGCGCGATCGACATAAGTTGTCAAAGGCCGGAACTCCGATGCCGGCTGTTTGGGGTTGAGCGAGCGCAGAGCGGTGAGCACACTATTGGCGAGTGCCGCAGGCGGTAGCGAGGAACGAATTACCAGTTGCGCGCTGGTAGGGCCGGTCTGCGTTGCCGGGTAGTAGATTTGCCAAGTGGTGTTGCTCTCGGTGTTTTCTTCGTGCACGTCATCGGCAATTCCAACGATGGTCAACGGCTGTCCGCCGCTGTCGAGAGTCTGGCCGAGCGCGTCGCCGCCGGGCAACTTGGCAAGACCGGCGAGGAAGTGAGCGAAAGACTGGTTAATAATCACGACGCTCTGGCTGTGCAGCTTGTCATCCCAGTTAAAATCACGCCCCCGGATGCGCGTGCCTACGGCACGCAGGTAACCGGGCGTGATCACGTAGACGAGCGGTCCATCAAGCCCTTTGGGAGCTTGAATGCCCTTGGGAAGCGGAAGACCCCACGAGCGGTTTCCACCGAGCGGCAGGTAATCTGTGATTCCCGCGGCCTGAACGCCTGGAATGGCTTCTACACGCGCAATCATCTGTTGAAAGATGGCGGTCAGCTTGGCGGCGCCGGCATCTTCAGTGGGAGCGCTGTCGTCGTAGATTGCGTTGATGGCCGCGGCGCGCGCCGGCTCAAAGCCCAAATCGACGTCGAGAACGTGCAGAAAGCTGCGCAGCAACAGTCCCGCGCTCACCAGCAGCACTGACGCCAGCGCAACCTCGGTTACCACCAGCACCGAGCGGAGGCGCTCATGTTTGCGGCCCTGGCCGCTGCCCGAGCCCGAGTCCTTGAGCGACTCGTGCAGGTTGCCGGAAGCGGTACGGAGTCCGGGCGCGAGGCCGAAGAGAACCGCGGCAACCACGGCGATCAGAACGGTCCACGCCAGCGCTGCGCCATCGATGCGCAGAGTATCGAGCAATGGCAAAGCAACCGAGCCTTGATGGGCAAGCCAGTAGATAAGCATCCATGCCAGGCCGAGACCCGCTGCCGCGCCCATGGCTGACAGAACCATGCTCTCAGTCAGCAGTTGTCCAACGATTCGCATACGGCTGGCGCCAAGGGCCGCACGCATGGCGAACTCCTTTGAGCGGGCAGTGGACCGGGCCAGCAGAAGGTTCGACAGGTTCACGCACGCAATCAGCAAAATCATGCCTACCGCGGACCAGAGGACAATCAGTGAACGGCGCAGACGACCGCTTACATAATCCTTCAGCGGCACCGGAACTACGCCATCTTTGTACGAGCCGCACGATTGCGGCTGATTGTTGTTCCAGCACATTCGCGGAGCCACCGCAGCGGCCTCCTGGCGAGCCTGCGGCAACATTACTCCCGGTTTCATGCGCCCGATCATGGTGATGATGTTTCCCCAGTTGCGGGGAGGGCCGTAAAGGTTGAGTGGCGTAAGGGCGTCGACCTTTGTGCCCGGCGCAAAGACGGCGCCGAAGTCGAAGCTCGCCGGTAGCACGCCAATCACAGTCACCTGCTGGTGATTGATGTCGAGAGTCTTGCCCACGATGTTGGGATCGGAGTTGAACTGGCGCCGCCACCATGGATTGGAGAGCACAATCACCGGGGGCGCGCCGTTAAGCCCGTCTTCGGGCCTGAGCAGTCTGCCCATGGCGGGATGCACGCCAAGCACCTGAAAGAAGTTGGCGATGACGTCAATGCTGGTCGCAGGTATGATTTCTCCGTTCCGAGTCAGGCTCATGTTATCGGGGTTGGAGAAGGCAAAATAACCGGTCACATCCTGGTAGGAGCGCGAGCCGGTGCGGAACTCATCATATGCGTCGGTGGAGTAGGTTGCGCATGAGAGGCCGCACTTGGTTGGCGGCGGCGCAATCCACACCAGCTCTTGCGCATTGGGAAACGGCAGCGGCCGCAGCAGCAGCGTGTTGACAACGCTGAAAACCGCAACGTTGGCGCCGATGCCAAGCGACAGAATGAGAACGGCTGCGACTGTGAATCCCAGGTCGCGGCCCAGTGTGCGGAAGGTGTACCTCAGGTCGTATAGAAGGATGTCGATTTTCATCAGTCCTCGCGCCTCGCGGTGTTTATACTTCGCCTGTTCAAGCCCGCCCATGCTGACGAGGGCTCGCCGCCGTGCCTCTTCAAATTTCATGCCGCGCTCAAGATTCTCTTCAATCGCAAATTCGAGGTGAGCGGCCAACTCGTCTTCAAGTTCGCGATCAAGCCGGCGTTTGGCGAAGAACGCTCTCACGCGTTCAATCGATCTGCGCATCATGCCGTCTCTCCGTTCACCTCTGGCAGAATGCCGGGCTCATCGTTTGAATCCAGCACGCGATCCATTACGCCGGTGAGCCGGCGCCAATAGGCAGTGTCCTCTTCAAACTGGCGTCGGCCGGCGGTGGTGATGGCATAAAACTTTGCTTTGCGGTTGTTGCCGGAGACGCCCCAGTTTGACCCGATCCAGCCGCGCTGCTCCAGCCGCACCAGCGAGGCATAGATGGTGCCCTGGTTCAGCAGCACCTCATTGCCGCTCACCTGCTCAATGCGGCGCGCGATGCCGTAGCCGTGCATGGGGCCCATGGCGCTCAGGGTCTTCAGGACCATCAGGTCCAGAGTGCCCTGCAGTAGATCGAGTTTCGAAGGGGACATCGGCCCTCCCTGTGGCGATACCACATGAGATTAGCAAAAGTCATGTGGTGATGCCACAGGAAAATGCGATTGTGTGCAGAATCTCGACGAGCCGCACTCCGAAGTCCCTCTAAAATGAAAAAGTATGCCAACCGCAGTCCGCTCCTACTGCAAGATCAACCTCGGACTGGGGATTGGTTCGCCGCGCGCTGACGGTTTCCACGCGCTGGTGACGGTCTACCAGACGCTGGAAATGCATGATCTGGTGACGGTTACGGCGCGACCGGCAGCAGAAACCGGCATTCGGCTGACCTCGAACGATGCGAGAGTCCCGACCGACGAGCGGAACACGGCGTGGAAGATGGTTTCGCTCGCATTAAGGGAACTCGGCTTTACCGCCGCCGTCGAGATTCACATCGAAAAACGGTTGCCGATCCAGGGAGGGCTTGGAGCTGGTTCGGCCAATGCGGTTGCGGCGTTGATCGGCCTTGAAACTGAGCTGGGAATAGCGAGCAATCAAGCCAGCGAGATGGTAAGTCAGCAAGATGCAACCGGCTGGCCCGAAAAGCGGCTTGAAATCGCTGCGGAGGTCGGTTCAGACGTTCCGCTTTTCCTCGTCGGCGGCACGATCCTGGGCGCAGATCGGGGCCAGCAGGTTCGCCCCTTGCCCGACCTCGATCCCATCTGGTGCGTTGTCGCGATTCCTGCCGAAGGCGTCTCCACCGCACAGGCATTTCGCGACTGGGACGCTCTCTGCGCCGCCAACGGTTTGACCCCCGAGGCAAGTACCGATAAACTAAACAAGTTGAGCCGTGCTTACGCCAGCGCCTTTTCTGGAGCGATTCCGGAGGGTGAAGCGAAGGCGGGCTCCTCCGGTGTCATCTCCAAAGAGAACGAATTGAGCCGAGATGACCTGGCCGGACCGCATGGGTCCGCGCTTGTCCGCACCGGGATCACGAGCTGGATTGAGAACGACTTCGAACGTGTGGTCTTTCCCCAGCATCCCTCCCTTAGCGAAATCAAGCGCACTCTTGCGGCCAGCGGCACGCCGGAGGCAGCTCTTTACGCCTCGTTGTCGGGGTCCGGTTCGGCGCTTTACGGGTTGTACCTGACCCGTGAGCAGGCTGAGGCAGCCTGCCGGCGATTAAGCGCGATGGATGTGCGGAGTGAGTTGACCCGCACCTTACCACGTGCCGGTTACTGGCGGCAAATGCTCAGCAAAGTTGTGGATTGACAGTCGTTCATCGAGCGGTAGACACTCGCGGACGGCTGACGAAATCGGTCTTTTGCCGAAGAGGGGAAGGCCGAAAGCGGTTGGGCGTTCGCAGAGGGTCTTTTTTCGAGAGCGTGCGCCGGTAATTGGGCGATCGTTCAATGGTAGGACAATGCCCTTTGGAGGCATTTATCCAGGTTCGAATCCTGGTCGCCCAGCCAGAAAGACAGCTTTTAGCTCTCAGCTATCAGCTTTCAGTTTTGTCGTGCGGGAGCGTGAAATGTCGCCCGCGGCACGAAACGAGCTGATCGCTGAAGGCTGAAAGCTGAGAGCTTAGAAGAAACAGCAGCCAAAGCAAACCAGCTTGGAGGTGCTTTTCAGAGATGGCGATTGGAACGTTGACGGCGTTGCAAGACAACAGGGCAGACGAACCGAATCCCGACAAGCCCGAGGGCGGCAAAGAACCCCAGAAGGGCGCATCGGGCGACGGCGCAAAAGGCAGGGAACCGGCAAAGGATGCAGCAAAAGCGCCGGCGCCTGAGCGCAAGAAGACGCGCACCCTGGCCGACGACCGGCGGTTCAGGCTGTTCTCCGGCACCGCGAATCCTGAGCTGGCCCGCAGAATCGGCGAGCATATCGGCGTCAAGGTCGGCGATACCAAGCTGCAGCGTTTTGCCGACGGCGAAGTTTTCTTCCAATTGCTCGAGAACGTTCGCGGCGTAGATGTTTTTGTGGTGCAGCCCACCTGCTATCCGGTGGACCAGCACCTGGTGGAGTTATTGGTAATGATTGACGCGCTCAAGCGGGCCTCGGCGGCCAGGATCACGGTGGTGATGCCGTACTACGGCTACGCCCGCCAGGATCGCAA
>JBEKCW010000006.1:0-35271 GCA_050014675.1 Occallatibacter sp.
GCTCGCTCTCGGCCAGCCCCCAGTACACGTCGGGATTATCGGGGTCCAGCACCAGGGCCGACTCGTAGCGCGACAGGGCCGCCTTCCAGTCCTTGTTGTCGAGATAGTAGCTGCCGACGGTTTCGTCTTCGGCTGCCGTCTCCTTGTGTTCCGGCTCAACCACATCCCCATGCTTGCCGTGCTTGCCCGCGGGTTGCGTGTCATTGCCGAGATCGGGATCGATGGCGTCAATTCCTGCAAGGCTCGAGCTCGAATCGCTGCTGGATGAGGCCACGCCTTCATCGGGACTGTGCACCGGATCGAGGTCGTAATCAGGCAGCGGAAGCAGGCCGTTGGCCGACCCGGCATCGGTGGGCAGATTGATGGTGCTCTTGTTTGGCATGACCGGAACCGTAGTTTCATCCTCAGGGAATGGGTTGCTGCTTGAGGACGGGGTGGCCGGCTTGTTCTGGTTTTTAGCGGGCTGCGCCGGTTGCGCGGGAGGGTTCTGGGCCGGCGGCTGCGTCTGCGCACTCGTCTGGTTTGGCGCTATGGCGCACCATGCAAGAACCATCGCGGCTGCAGCCAATAACTTCACAGTCTCTTTTTCCACCCCTCTAAATGGTACGATGCGGGCATACGGCAAGTTTTACATTCCCTATTCCAAGGATACGACTGCTCACCCGCATGGCACTCATGATTCGTTCTTCGGCAATCCACGCCGCCGGCTGTTATACCACTTCGCCGATCCGCAAGGGCAGCCGCGTGGCCGAGTACACCGGCCATCTGCTCACCAAGCAGGAGGCCGACAAGCGCTACAAGAACTCGCCTGTCACCTACCTTTTTGGACTCGGCGACGGCACGATGGTGATCGACGGCCATTCCATGACCATGTTCGTCAACCATAGTTGCGACGCCAATTGCGAGACGGAGGAGATTGACGGCCGTGTCTATGTAGTGGCTATTCGTAACATCAAAGGTGGCGAGGAGATTACTTACGACTACTGCCTTTACGACGGCGGCGAAGACGAAGCCAGCTGCAACTGCGGATCTGAGGGCTGCCGCCTGACCATGTACTCTCCCAAAGAGGTAAAAAGCCGCAAGAAGAATGCGCGGCTGAACGGGAAAAAGCGTCCCGAGCGGTCGACGCGCGCATCAAAAGGTTAGAGCCTGAAGATGAGGTTGAAGAAAGAATCGGAATTGCCGGCGCTGACCGCAGAACAGCTTGAGATGCTGCGGAGATTCGCATTGTTTGAAGCGAGCCTGGATGAGTTGCGCACGGCGCTGGCGGGCGTCTTCGAAATCGAATTCGAACCACGGCAGGAGACCGCCGACGACTGGATGCAGAAACGCCGGGCGACCGGAAATTTCCGCGTTCCCGAGCCGGGCATTTTAATCACCCGCGAGCATATTACAAATGCCCTTGAACGCAAGCGTTTTGAGCTCATCACCGAGCGCGACCTGGTGGTCTGGGCCACGGTGCTGCTGCTCAACGATGCCTACGCGCTTGATCCCGGAGACGAAGATTTGATCGCTGAATGGCTCAACGACATCAGCGTGAATTTGGACGCCGCGTAAGGCCAGCGCGTACTAATCCGCAATCGGACGTGCGTCTGCTGCCACTCGTTGAATGTGGTCCAAAGCGGTCCTGACTTCGTCATCAATTAAATCATCAGGAATATGTGGCACCAGTCGATAGTAATCCGCCTTTCTCATATCCATATAGAGTCCCATGCGTCGATAAAAGTCTGGAAAAACCAGGTCGAGGAACTCGTCGCTGGCTTTCATCGTTCGCCACCATGGGTCATTGGGATCCCTCAACGCTGCCGGGATTGCACGATCGGCAATGGCCGCCCTCATAGCATTAACAGCTTGCTCAACGGATGCTTGCTCTAAGAGCGGACCTCCGGCCGACCGGATGCCTACCTCTCGGGCAAACGATTCGAGAGTGGCGGGCTGACAGATGTAGTTCTCAATCTCCCGACGCTGCCACTTCATTTCGGTCCTCGACGGAATGCTCTGGGGCTCCCCGGCGTCGTTGTCAACTAACAGAAATGCGACAAGGTCGGGCTTAGCCTCGACTAAGGCATGAAAATGCCTGCGGCCTTCCCCAATCTGGTTCCCAGTCGCAAAAAGAAACGGTGACCGAAGCGCAGATTGGGCCGGATGTTCCAACCGTTCTGAAAGGGCTCTCAGAATACTCAAATCCGTATGGTCTTCAAGGTACAGCACCCAGCCAACCTGTTCGGCCAAATAATACTGGTCGTAGCGAACAGTATTAAGAGCGCTCTTTACTGCCGAGGTGCGGTTCCCCGGAATGAGGTGTGGCTTACCTAGGAAAGCGACAACCGCGTCGTCCTCAGTTGATGCGGCCTGGTTGAGCACTTCCTCGGAATGACTTGCTATTATCAGCTGGCTCCCGCTATCTCGGGCGGATTCTCTCAATTTGATGTAGATTTCTCTCTGCCTCAGTATCTCCAAGTGTGCATCCGGCTCGTCAAGCAGCAGCGCTGCACCTGGATGGAGGGCTAGATAGGTCAATAAAAGAAGCGTCTGTTGGAGCCCGCGCCCGGAAGAGGAGAGGTCGAGCTGTATACCGTGCTCATCTCTATAACTCATTTGTATCTCGCCGCGTTCAGGCACGTAGATTGGAGGATCAAGGGTAACTTTGAACAGGTCGTTCATGTGTGAAACAAGCCTTACCCATCCCGAGTGTAGGCCTTTGTCATCCACTTTCCCATGAAGCGCAAAACAAAGATTTCGAAGCACTTCGGCCGTGCGGCCTTCTCCAAGGCGAACGTTTATTGCTCCGCTGTCAAGCCGGGTTTCATTAGACGCCAGGCCTGACATCGGCGGGAGAAATGCAATTTCGACCCCATAAGCCTCCTCTGGGACGGGCATTCTTCGAGGGGCCTTGGCCTCTTCCATTCTTAGTGGACGACATGCGAAAGACTCGTCATTGGCAAAATCGAATTCAAGTCCGCACTCCCAATCCTTTTCACCCGTTGTACCGGACACCAGAACGTCGATCCTAACGTTCTTCGTATCTTGCTTTCCATTCGATCTCTGCACGTCGCGAACATGCTGCTTTCGCCAAAGCTGTTTTGCATCCGGGGCGGGCACCATGAGCAGATCGCGTCTATTGATGTTCACGCCGGGCCTTTTTTCGGGCTGGCCGGCAGTACGCTTCTCACGCCATCTCCTAAGGCCCAGTTCCCAGAGCGCCAAAGCTTGCAAGGCGGTTGTTTTGCCAGAATTGTTTGGGCCAATGAAAACCACAGGGCTTGAAAGGGGGATCTCCACGTCCTCAAATCGCTTGAAATTTCGAATGACTAACTTAGTCAGCATCCTCAGCCCTCACGATTTCCAACACGGCAAGTTGATTAGATCATGAATACAGTAGTTTAATCGCCGGACCCGGTGAAAAGCACCCACAGCGACGATCCGCCTTTCCAGACCCTGTTTGTAGGGCGCTAAGACGATACAATCCCCTTTAGGCCGCCTCTTGAATTTCCCCTGGCCTTTAAGGAGAAACAGCGAGCATGGGTTATCAGGTTCTGGCCCGCAAGTATCGTCCGCAGCGCTTTGCCGACGTGGCCGGACAGGACCACGTTACGCGGACGCTGCTGAACGCGCTCAGCCAGAACCGCATCGCCCACGGCTACATTTTTTCAGGCCATCGCGGCATCGGCAAAACCACCATTGCCCGCATCCTGGCCATGGCCCTTAATTGCCGCAATACAGTGGGCAGCGCGGAGCGCCCCACGCCCGAGCCATGCCTGCAATGCGTTTCCTGCCGCGAGATCAGCTCCGGCGGCAGCCCCGAGGCTGGAGAGCAAGCCACGAGCTCGTTCGACTTCATTGAGATCGATGCAGCGTCCAACCGCGGCATCGACGACGTGCGGTCCATACGCAGCCAGGCGTCGGTGCAGCCTGCGCGGGACCGGTACAAGATTTTCCTGCTGGACGAAGCTCACCAGATTACTGAAGCGGCCTTCAACGCCATACTGAAAACGCTCGAAGAGCCGCCCGACTGGACCATCTTCATGATGGCCACCACCGAGCCTGAAAACATTCCGCAGACCATCCGTTCGCGCTGCCAGCATTTCAGCTTTCATGCGGTCAAGTTCGACGACATTCTGGCGCAACTGAAGATGATTGCCGAGGCCGAGCAGGTTGGCGCCGAAGACGATGCGCTCGCGCTCTTGGCCGAGGCCGGCGACGGGTCGATGCGCGATGCGCTCAGCATCATGGACCAGGCGATTGCGTCGGCGCCGGTCGAAAATGGCAGGCCGATACTAAACGCTGCGCAGATTCGCGAGTTGATGGGCGCGGTGCCCAATGCAGTGTTTGAGCGGCTGCTTGAGGCTGTGGCCGCGGGGCAAAGCGCCGAGCTGATGGAGCAATTGAATGTGATGCTGAACGCCGGCCACAGCCCGCAGTCACTGGCCCGGCAGATGGTGCGTTACCTGCGCAACGCGCTCATGGCCAAGCTGGGCGGAGAACAGACTGAGCTGCTGCAGATTTCGACTGACGAGCGCGCGCGAGCGGCACGTTCGGCGCTTTTGTTTACTGAAGAAGAGCTGACCCGTAATCTGCAGATTGTTCTGCGCACCTTTGACGATTTGAACTACCGGCAGGAACAGCGGCTGCATCTCGAACTTGGACTGCTGAAGCTCATCCACGCGCAGCGGCTGTTGCCTATTGAAGAGCTGCTGAGCGGCGCGAGCACCGGCAGCCTTCGCAGCGCTCCTGCTTCGGCAGGCACTGTGCGCGCGCCTATCAGCTCTCCCCGCCCTGCGTCTTCGGTGGCCAAGACTGCACCGGCCGCACCCGCATCCAGGAGCATCTCTCCGTTTGAATCCAGCCAGGCTATATCGAGAGATTCGAGCTGGACTCCCGGGCCAAGCATGACTGCGGGGCCAAATTTGACCGCCGGACCGAATCCAGGTCAGGGCCTTAAGCAGAGCGTGGCCGCGGAACCGGCATCGGCTGTGGCGCAGCTGGCTCCAATGACCGAAGGCGCCCTGGCCAAACTGCCTGAAGCCGAGCGGGCAAGCGGTGGCGCACCCGGCATCGATACTCTTCGCAGCGCAGTGATCGCGGCGCTTGCCAACGGTGGCCTCGCGTCGGCTGCTGAGTTGCTCAATACAGCAATTTGGTCCATTGCAGGCTCCGGCCTTCTGATTGAGATTCCCGGCGTGGGCAAGAAAATGGTGAGCCTGACCGTCAGTGCGGCGGCTGAAAAGATCATCCGGCAGGAATTGCAGCGGCTGGGCGGACCGGCGAAGTTCTCCGCTGTGCCGGGCGCAGGTTCAGCGCCGGCATCGGCAGCGGCGCCGGTCATTGCCGCCGGAAGCATTCAGGAGACCGCGCTTTCCCATCCAATTGTGCAGCGCGCGAGAGAGATTTTCCACGCAGAAGTGCGCAGCGTGGTCGATCTTCGCGAGAAGCCTTAAAGACAGGAGCAGCCAGAATGTTTAATCCGCTCAAAATTCAGGAAATGCTTTCGCAGGCCGGCCAGATGCAGGAAGAAATGCAGCGCAAGCTGGCCGATGCCGTTGTGGAGGCATCGAGTGGCGGCGGCGCGGTGACTGCAACCCTCAACGGCAAGAAGGAGTTGCTGAAACTGCGCATCGATCCCTCGGCGGTAACAGCGTTGAGCGGCGGACAGGCCGACGTTGAAATGCTCGAGAACCTGATTGTTGGCGCAGTGAACGAGGCCGGGCGCAAGGCAGATGAGGTGATCAAGTCGAGCGTCCAGGGCATGCTGGGCGGGTTGAAGATTCCGGGGATGAGCTAACCGAACAGTTACGGAGGCGCACAGCGTGTCACGATATGCCGAGCCGATGGCCCGGCTCATTGAAGAACTGAAGAAGCTGCCCGGCGTTGGCGCCAAGAGCGCGCAGCGGTACGCTTTTCATATTCTGCGCGCGAGCGACGAAGACGCGGCGGCGCTGGCCGGGGCCGTCCAAAATCTCAAGGCCAGCCTGCGTCTCTGCTCCATCTGCAACAACGTGACCGACGTCGATCCCTGCGCCTACTGTGCCAGCCCCACGCGCAACCAACGCGTAGTTTGCGTAGTCGAGGAGCCCACCAACATTGCCGCCGTTGAACGGACCCGCGGCTACCAGGGCGTCTACCATGTGCTGCACGGAACGCTTTCGCCTTTGCACGGAGTTGGTCCTGAGCAGTTGCGAACCAGCACGCTGGTTGGCCGAGTCGAGCGCGGCGAAGTGGACGAAGTGATTCTGGCAACCAGTCCCACGCTTGAAGGCGAGGCAACGGCCGACTGGCTGGCAACCGCGTTACGCGGATCCAAGGTGAGGATCACCAGAATTGCTACAGGAGTTCCCGCAGGCAGCGATATTGAATATGCCGATGAGGTAACGATGGCGCGAGCGATGGAAGGGCGGCGGGATATATAGCAGGCCGCGGAGAATCTCGCGAGGATGCGGTCTTGTAGCAGGGCACGAGTTTACTCGTGCCGATAATGCTCAATCAATGAGTGTGGACTCCAGCCCCTGCAGTCGCTTTTGCGAGCAAGAAAGCAAGGAATACCAAACTAGCGGTGTTAGCGGAGTTAGGAGAAGCCCGTTAGCGAGCAGTCGAAGTTGCGGCCGGTGCGGAGCTGAACTGCGCCGATTGTCCTTGCGCAATTAAAAGACCAGTCGAAAAGAAACCGAGGGCGAGAATCGAGCCCCAAAACATACTGCGACGGCTCATGGGGAAAACCTCCGAAAAAAACCATACCGAGCCGGCCTGAACTCAGGCAATAACAATTTTGGGTTAGGGAAAAGAAAAATGGGAAGGGCTGATTTGCCCTTCCCTCATTTGTTTGTGGCTATGGGGAGCCGCTTCGCTATTTCGATATCTGGTCGAGCGCGAGGTTGAGCTCGAGCACATTTACTCGGGGCTCGCCGAAGAGTCCCAAGGTGCGCTGCTCGACGTGCTGGCCGATGAGCTCGCGGAGTTTTTCTTCAGTAACTCCGCGGGCTTTGGCTACGCGCGACGCCTGGTAGTACGCATTGTCGGGCGTGATTTCTGGATCGAGACCCGAGGCCGAGGTGGTGACCATGTCGATAGGCACCGGCTTGCCGGGGTTCTGCTTCTGGAGCGCGTCAATATCGCCCTGAATGCGCGTAGCCAGCTTGGCATTCGATTGCGCCAGGTTCGATCCGCCTGAACTGGTGGCGTCGAACCCAGTTCCTGCGTTCGAGGGCCTCGGATGGAAGTACTTGTCAGAAGTAAAGCTCTGCGCGATCAGCTCCGAGCCGATCACCTGGCCGTTGGGCAGCTTGATCAGGCTGCCGTTGGCCTGGTGCGGAAAAAGTAGCCCGGCAATGCCGGTCATCACCAGCGGATAAACGATGCCGAAGAGCACGGTGGTGACCAGCGTAAACAGAATCGCTGTCTTCCAAACCGAATGCACGCTTGGCGCTGCCTGAGCTTGCCCGGGCTTGTGCGCCAAATCTTCGTGAACAGCCAATGTACCTGAACCGGATTGCACGATTGAATCTCCTCGAAAAACAGCTTTCAGTTACGCCAGGTGCAGCGCAACCAGGCACATGTCAATGGCCTTGATGCCGATGAACGGGATAATGATGCCGCCCACGCCGTAAACCAGCAGGTTATTGCGCAGCAGCACGTCTGCGGCCTTGGGCGCGTACTTCACGCCTTTGAGCGCCAGCGGAATCAGCGCCACGATGATGATGGCGTTAAAGATGACCGCCGAAAGAATTGCCGAGTTTGCTGTCGCCAGGTGCATGATGTTCAGAGCCTTGAGCGCGGGAAAAACCGCCATGAACATGGCCGGAATGATGGCGAAATACTTGGCCACATCGTTGGCAATTGAGAATGTAGTCAGCGCGCCGCGGGTCATCAGCAACTGCTTGCCGATCTCCACGATCTCGATCAGCTTGGTGGGATTGGAATCAAGATCGACCATGTTGCCGGCCTCTTTTGCGGCCTGGGTGCCGGAGTTCATGGCCACGCCCACATCGGCCTGCGCCAGTGCCGGCGCGTCGTTGGTGCCGTCGCCGGTCATGGCAACCAGCTTGCCCTTGCCCTGCTCACGCTTGATCAGGTCCATCTTGTCTTTGGGCTTGGCTTCGGCAAGAAAATCGTCTACGCCGGCTTCGCGCGCAATCACCGCAGCCGTCAGTGGATTGTCACCGGTGATCATAATGGTGCGAATGCCCATGGCTCGCAGCCGCGCCAGGCGTTCCTTGAGACCGCCCTTCACGATATCTTTGAGGTGAATCACGCCGAGCGCCGTCGAGTTTTCAGCCACAACGAGTGGAGTGCCACCCATCCGCGCCACTTCTTCAACGTTTTCGCGCACCTTCTGCGGCAGCGACGAGCCCTGCTCCTCAAGAAAGCGCGCAATGGCATCGACCGAACCTTTGCGGATGCGCGTGCCGGGCAGGTTCACGCCGCTCATGCGCGTCTGCGCAGTGAATGGAACAAACTCGGTATGAGTGCCGGCGAGATCGCGCCCCCGCAGGTTGTACTTCTCCTTGGCGAGGACAACAATCGAGCGGCCTTCGGGCGTTTCGTCGGAGAGCGAAGAAAGCTGCGCTGCGTTGGCCAGCCGCTCCTGGCTTACATCGGGCGCAGGAAGAAACTCAGTGGCCTGGCGATTGCCCAGCGTAATGGTTCCGGTCTTATCGAGCAACAGCGTGTTCACGTCGCCAGCGGCTTCAACCGCGCGGCCGCTCATGGCAAGCACGTTGTAC
Organism: Occallatibacter sp.; assembly: GCA_050014675.1. Classification (GTDB taxonomy): domain Bacteria; phylum Acidobacteriota; class Terriglobia; order Terriglobales; family Acidobacteriaceae; genus Telmatobacter. Next base: position 8,718 of record JBEKCW010000006.1, read on the forward strand.
TGCACCAGGCGATCCATGCCGGCGATACCAATCGCCGAGAGCAACCCGCCGATGGTTGTGGGAATGAGGCAGACCAGCAGCGAGACCAGCACGAAGATAGTTTGCGGCGCTTTGGAGTAGATGGCGAACGGCTGCAACGTAACCACCGCCAGCAGGAAGATGATCGTGAGTCCCGAGAGCAGAATGCTGAGCGCGATCTCGTTGGGCGTCTTCTGCCGCTCGGCGCCCTCAACCAGCGCGATCATACGATCGAGGAATGTTTCACCCGGATTGGAAGTGATCTTTACCTTGATCCAGTCGGAGAGCACCTTGGTGCCGCCGGTGACGGCCGAACGATCGCCGCCGGCCTCGCGGATCACAGGAGCTGATTCGCCCGTAATCGCCGACTCGTCAACCGAGGCCACGCCCTCAATCACTTCTCCATCTCCGGCGATATAGTTGCCGGCTGCAACGTAGATCACGTCGCCGGCCCGCAGCAGCCCGCTTGCGACATCCTCAAAGCTGCCATCGTCCTTGTAGCGTTTGGCGATGGTCTCGCCCTTCGCTTTGCGCAGCGTGTCGGCCTGGGCCTTGCCGCGGCCTTCGGCCATGGCTTCGGCAAAGTTGGCAAAAAGAACCGTGAACCACAGCCACAGCGTGATCTGCAGGTTGAAGCCGAACCCGGGGCGATGGTGAACGGTGTTGTCGATGAGCAGAAGCGTGGTGAGCACGCTCCCCACCTCCACAACAAACATCACCGGGTTTTTCACCATGCCGCGCGGGTCGAGCTTGAGCACCGAATCAATCAGCGCCTGTCCCATGATTTGCGTGTTCCAAAGACTTGTTTTCTCAGCCATGTTTTTTCTTAGCTCTCAGCTTTCAGCTATCAGCTTTTAGCCTGTTCGTTAAGCGATCCAGTATCCGGTCCTCAGTCCCTAGTCCCTAGTCCCTAGTCCCTAAAACAGCGTTCCCGACTTCAGCAGCAAGTGCTCCAGAATCGGCCCCAGGCTCAGCGCGGGGAAGAATGTAAGCGCGCCCACGATCACCACCACGCCAACCAGCAGCACGGTAAATAGCGAGGTGTTCACAGGGAAAGTTCCGGGTGAAGGCGGCACGCTCTTTTTCATTGCCAGGTTGCCTGCGAGCGCGAGCACCGGAATCATCATGAGGAAGCGGCCGACGAGCATATCAAAGCCCATCGCGATGTTCCACCACCAGTTCGGCCCGGTCCAGTTCATCCCCAACCCCGCAAAAGCCGATCCGTTATTGCCGGCGCCGGAGGTGAAGGCGTAGAGGATCTCTGAGAATCCATGCGGGCCCGCGTTGTTGGTGGCCGAGGTTCCCACCGGCAAGAGCACGAAAATGGCAGCGAAGGAGAGAATGATGAGCGGGAAGATGAGCGCGTAGAGCATGGCCATCTTCACATCGTAGGCCTCAATCTTTTTCCCCAGGTATTCGGGCGTGCGGCCCACCATCAGTCCGGCAATGAACACCGATAGAACGACGAATATCAGCATGCCGTAGAGTCCCGCGCCTACGCCGCCAAAGACCACCTCGCCCAGCATGATGTTCGAAAGCGGAATCATGCCGCCCAGCGGAGTGTAGCTGTCGTGCATGCTGTTGACCGCGCCGCAACTGGCATCGGTAGTGATAGTGGCGAACAAGGCGGAATCGGCGATGCCGAAGCGCGTTTCCTTTCCCTCCATGTTGCCCGCGGGCGCAGTGGCGCTGCCGGTTTGCGCGGCCCCGTGAATCGCGTTGTACGGTTGCGATTCAGCCCAGTAGCAAACCGTGAAGCCGGCGGCAAACAGCAGGAACATGGCTCCGAAAACAGCCCAGCCATGGCCCTGCGAGCCGGTCATGCGGCCCAGCGTAAAGGTCAGCCCCGCCGGAATAATAAAGATGGAAAGCATTTGCAGGAAATTCGCGAAAGGCGTGGGGTTCTCGTAAGGATGCGCGCTGTTGGCGTTAAAGAATCCGCCGCCGTTAGTGCCCAGCATCTTGATGGCTTCCTGCGAAGCTACCGGGCCCTGGCCGATGGTCTGCGTTTGGGAGGGCTGCTCGAGCGGGTGGGCTTGCGTGTACGCGTTAAGGTTCTGCGGCACGCCCGTGGCTACCAGCAGCAGCCCGTAAATCACGCACGCAGGCGCGAGCACATAAAGCAGGCAGCGCGTGGTATCGACCCAGAAGTTGCCGATGGTGCCCGTAGTGGTGCGCTTGATGCCGCGGATAAATGCGATTGCCACCACGATGCCTACAGCCGCCGACCAGAAGTTATGCGTGGCGAGACCGGCCATCTCGGTGAGATAGCTCATGGTGCTTTCTGGCGTGTAGAACTGCCAGTTGGTGTTGGTCGTAAAGCTGGCGGCTGTGTTAAACGCCAGATCGGTCGCCACATTGGCCAGGTGCTGCGGATTCCATGGCAGCCAGACCTGCAGGCGCTCAATTGCGTAGGTCAGCACCATGGTGGCCGCGGAGAAGCCGAGCACAGCATAGGCGTACTGGCGCCAGTTCATCTCCTTCTCGTGGTTCACGCCGCAGAGCTTGTAGATGAATCGTTCGATAGGCCTGAACAGCGGATCGAGCCAGGTACGCTCGCCTTCGAACACCCGCGCCAGGTAGGTTCCTACCAGCGGCGTTGTGGCGAGCAGAACCAAAGAGTAAATGGCAAACTTCAACCAGCCATTGGCCGACATTTCAGAATTTCTCCGGGAACAACAGGGTAAGAGTGAGGTAACCCAACAGCAGGACGGAAATCACCAGAGCAACAGCGGTCACAAAGTCGAAGTGCATGGGTTTACCTCAGCTTCTGGCAGGCCTTGACATATAGAAAGGCCACGCCGAAGAAAACGGCTGTGAAAAGCAGCATCAATGCGTCTTGCATATAAAAAGCTCCGGCTAAATCGTGACGGGCTGGTTGCAAACGGAAAACATGTTGACGTTTCAGCCTGCGGCCCGCACACACACTATGTGCGAGGCATGCGCAAGGCAGGTTAAGCCATAAAACTTCATGCCGAATTCGATTGTTGCTGACGGAGGATTTGAGTCCCGAAAATCTTTCCTAAAGAATCTATAAAGATTGCTTCCTCCTGGCGCACAAGGCCGTGGAAAACAAGGATTTCCCGAGCGCCTGGTGAGAGATAAGAGAAAAGAGATCAGAGGACGGAGAATAGAGATCGGAGAACCCAGCTACTCCTGGTTGCCGGCCCAGCCCTCGGGCAGAAAACGGTAGCCCACCCACGGCTCGGTCTGGATGTACTGGCGTCCGGTTTCGTTTTCGAGCTTTTTGCGCAGCTGTCCCACAAATACTCGCAGGTATTCCGGCTGGTGAGCCGATTGCGCGCCCCACACGGAGGTCAACAGGGCACGGTGCGTAATCACCTTGCCGGCGTGGCGCGCCAGATGCAGCAGCAGGTCAAACTCTTTGGGCGTAAGGTGAATCGGCTTGCCCTGCACCGTGATGCTGTGGGCAGTTGCGTCAACTACAAAGTCGCCCGCCTCAATGGCTGAAGTACCGCGCTCGGGAGCCCGGCGCAGGTGAGCCCGCACGCGAGCCAGAAGTTCCTGAATGTTGAACGGCTTGGTTACGTAGTCGTCCGCGCCGGCATCGAGCGCTTCAACCTTCGATCGCTCGTGGTCGCGGACCGACAGCACAAGAATCGGCGTTTCTCCGCTGGCTCGGATGGCCCGGCAAACATCCACCCCGCTCATCCCCGGCATCATCAGGTCGGTAATCACCAGGTCAGGGGGCCAGTCGCGGAAGACCTGCAGGCCTTCCTCGGGGTCGTTGGCGGTGCGTATGTCGTACCCCTGAGCCGAGAGCGCGGCGCGTAGCACCCGCGTGATCTGCGGCTCGTCGTCAATTACCAGAATTCTGCCAGGCATGGCTTCCTTCTTCCATCCGAAGATTACATCATCCGGGAGCGCCAGGGCGTAATCCGGGGAGCACGCGTATCATTCCGGTGAGGACGAAATGCAGATACCCGGCTTAGCGCAAAGGGCTTTAAAGTGGGCCGGAGCCACTGCACTTGCCACTGCCGCCGCGGCAACGCTGGTTTGGCTGCATGCCGACTCCACCACGGCCGGCATTGTCTTTCTGGTGCTCGTGGTGTGGACGGCGACCCAGGCCGGAATGCGGCTCTCTCTCTACGCGGCCGCATTGTGCGCCGTCTTTTTCGATTATTTCTTTCTGCCTCCTTACCGAACGTTGTATCTAACCGGGGCCGGAGCCTGGGTGGCGATGGCCGCCTTCCTGGTGAGCTGCTTGATCGTGGGCCGCGTCGCTGAGCGGGCGCGGCGCGACAGCCGCGAGGCCGAGCAGCGCCAGGCCGATGTTGAGCGACTCTACGCCCTCAGCCAGGAGATGATGCTGTGCGAAGGCGCCGAACAGCTCATTCGCGAGCTGCCGCGGTATATTCATCGCGTTTTTTCGCTCAATGGAGTGGTTCTCTACGTCTGCGACGATGAACAGTTTTATGCGTCGGTGTCGGAAATTCCAGCCAGCGTGCGAGCGTCGATGATGGCAACAGCCCAGGGCATGAATCCAACCATGAGCGCCTTTGGCGGTTACTCGAACATGGCGCTGACTCTGGGACTGCGGTCGGTGGGCGCGCTGGCGTGGCAGCCCGATACGCTGTCGCGCGAGGTGGCGACGGCGGTGGGTGCGCAGGTGGCGATTGCCGTAGCCCGAGCGGTGGCGACCGGGGCCACTGCGCGCATGGAGGCGGCGCGCGAAGGCGAGCGACTGCGTTCGGCGCTGGTGGACTCACTCACTCATGAACTGCGCACGCCGCTCACCTCAATTCGCGCGGCCGCAACAACACTGCACGAAAATGGCGAACAGCTCGACACCGACGGGCGAAAAGACCTTGCGGCCATCATCGACGAAGAAGCTTCGCGGCTCGACCTGCTGATCGGCGAGGCTGTGGAGATGGCTGAGATCGATGCGAACGTGGTTGAAGTGCACCTGGAGCCGCACCATCCGCGGGTGCTGCTCGACCAGGCGGTCGACGGGTTGCAAAAGGCTCTCGCATCGCATCGCATCAGCATTTCAACCGTAAGCCCGGATGACTCCGATCCCGACAAGCCGGCGTGGTTCGATCCGCATTTGCTGGGCCGCGTGCTGCGCCACCTGCTTGAAAATGCCGCCGCATACACCCCGCCAGGCGGCCGCGTCAGCCTCAGCAGCCGCAGGGTCGGCAACCGCCTCGAGTTCACAGTTGAAGACAACGGCCCCGGAATCGACGCAGTCGATCTGCCGCTGATCTTCGAAAAGTTTTACCGCGGCCGAAGTGGCAGCAAATCACGCAAGGGATCGGGGATGGGCCTGGCAATCTCGCGCGCTATTCTCTCAGCGCACGGCGGCGGGATTGAAGCTACAAGCACACCGGGCAACGGCGCGGCATTCCGATTCTGGGTGCCGTTGATTGAGAAAGAGCCGGGCGGAAAGGCTCAGGAGAAATAGCTGAAATGTATCAAGTAGTTATCGATACGAATGTTCTGGTTGCAGCACTGCGATCCAAGCTTGGGGCCTCGTTCCGGCTGCTGGGTCTTTTGGGAGACGACCGCTGGAGGCCGAATATTACTGTCGCAATGGTGCTGGAGTATGAATCAGTACTCAAACGCGAATGCTCACAATTCGGCCTCACAGAATCGGAAGTAGATGACGTAATCGACACCATTTGTTCCCAAGCAGGCCTGCACCGTTTGTATTTCCTCTGGAGGCCCGTTGCTTCCGACCCAGATGACGATCGTGTTCGGGAAGCGGCGATCGCAAGCCATAGTGATTTTGTCATTACCTTCAATAAGCGCCACATGGCCGAGAGCCTTCGATTCGGAATCCGCTGTTTAACGCCACGAGAATTCCTTATACTGTTAGAGGAGCATCCATGAAGAATATCCAACTTCCCGACGACATCTACCAGCAGGCTGCGCAGCTTGCCGAGCAGGACCATGTGTCAGTGGATCGCTTCGTTGCAGCTGTACTGAATGAAAGCGCGAGAGGCTGGAATCGCTTGAAACAGCGCTCTGAGCGCGGATCACTTGAACGCCTTCGTGAAGTGCTTGCGAAGGTCAGCGACACTCCCCCGGCAGAGGAAGACCGGTTGTAGCAATTCACTCGAGCCCGTCAAATTGCGTATTGTGCCGGCTCACCGCTCCAGTCGCAAGCAACTTCGCAGCGTTTTTCTGTGCTCTCTTGCGCCCACTCCAGGATGCGCAAACCGCGCCATGCGTCGATAGCTGCGACCGGCGCAGGCTCTTTTCCCAACAGCGCATCGCGGATGCCTGCGTAGTATTGCCGGTAATCGCCGCGATCTGGCTCGATAGGTCTTGCCACCTCGCCGCCGTCGATGCCCACGTGCAACACGCCCCAGTTCGCCGCAGGTTCCCGTCCCCAATTCGGATCTTCGATGCGCGTCAGCCTGGCCAGCGCAGCCTCTTGCTGGTCGAGTCCGTTCTTCCAGTAGTTGCCACTTGTGCCGCGCAGGTGAAAGCGCAGCGACGGCGGAAGCGTGAGACTGTTCGCGCCCAGCTTGACCATGAATTCGGGGTAGCGCAAACGAATCTCAAAAGAGTCGTTGGCGGTGAGCGGGTTGCGCTCCGGGCGAATGTCGGCGCTTACCGCGAGAGGCTTGCCGAAGAGCACCAGCGCCTGGTCGACGAGATGGCTGCCCAGGTCGAGCAGCGCGCCGCCGGCCGATGGGTCAACCTTCCAAAGCCGGTCGGTGGGCAGGGTCGGCCGCCAGCGGTCGAAGCGCGATTCAAACTCGACCAGCCGACCCAGGGGATCTTCATGCAGCAGTTTCTGAATTGTCTTGAAGTCGCTGTCCCAGCGGCGGTTATGGAATGGCGCGAGCAGCAGGTTTTTCTCCGCAGCCAGGCGCATCAGTTCGGCCGCCTCAGTCGAGGTGACAGCCATCGGCTTGTCGACCACCACGTTGCGGCTCGCCCTTAGAATCCGGCTCGCCAGCTCAAAATGACTGCCATTCGGCGTAGCTACTACGAACAGATCGAGCGAGGCATCGGCCAGCATCTCGTCGAGCGAGCGGTAAGTAACAATGCCCGGATAGCGCTCAGCAACTTTGCTGGTGGTGCGTTCAAGAGCCGCAGCCAGTTCGAGCCCTTCGACTGAGGAGATAAGCGGCGCGTGAAAGACGCGCCCGGCGAGTCCGAAACCGATTAGACCAACGCGAATCATAATCACCTGGACCGGCCGACCCAATCCCGCCGGTTAGCCTTCCAGTTTATATCGCGTTTCTGCCAGCCGGTAGAGCCGCCGCCATACCAGGCGGTTCATCGTCACCACCATCAACGAAATCATGATTGTAGCGAGCAGAATGATCGGGAAGCGTCCGCTATCGGTGGCGGAGCTGATCTCGGAGCCGAGGCCGATGGTCTGCAGCGTGCTGTCTTTCAGGTGGGAATACTCCGCGTAGACCGAGGCGTTCCAGGCCCCGCCCGAGGCGGTGACCATGCCGGTGATGAGGTAGGGAAAGATGCCGGGAAGGATGAGTTTGGTCCAGCGCTGCCAGCGCGTGAAGTGGTAAAGAGAGCTGACCTCGCGCAGGTCGGAGGGGATGGACATGGCGCCGGCGATGACGTTGAACAGGATGTACCATTGCGTGCCCAGCAGCATGAGCGCAATGGAACCGATACCGAGCCCGCCGCCGATCTTGACCAGCCCGATGAGAATGATGGGGAAAAATGCGGTCGCGGGAATAGAGGCCAGCACCTGCGCGGTGGGCTGAACGATGCGCGAGAGCCGCGGATTGAGTCCAATGGCAACGCCGACGGGGATGGTCCACAGGGCGGAGATGAGCAGTGCAGCGTTGACTCGGCCAAAGGTGGCGGCGGCGCCTTCAAGAAGCAGCTTCATGTCTGGCCAGGTAACCGTTCTGAGCATGACGATGGCCTGCAACGCGCCCCACACAACCACCGCGACTGCCGTTGCCGCGAGCGACCAGAGCGCAAGCGAAGGCTTGGTAGATCTGTCTTCGTCGACGGGCTGAACGATGCGGCACTCTTTGGTGTGGGAGAGACGGCGATAGATGGGCTCTTCTACGCTGGTCCACACCCGGCCGGGAAGAGAAACGAGCAGATTAGAGCGGCGCAGCAGCGTAAGAATGGGCGACGTGACGCGATCGGCGGACTCGACCTGCTCAAATTTGAATTTGTCGCTCCAGGCAATCATTGGCCGCCAAATGAGCTGGTCGGTCGCCACCACGATAAGAATCACCGTGCCGATGCCGAACGCGAGCGCCTTGTAGTCTCCAGAGTTGGTGGCCACCTGCAGGTAGCTACCCAGGCCGGGAAGCTGATAGGTGTAATTGGCGAACGGTGAGATTTCGCAGGCGATGAGCGCGAACCATCCTCCGGCGACCGAGACAATCGAGTTCCACACCAGGCCGATGGCGGCAAACGGCATTTCAAGCTGCCAGAAGCGCTGCCACGCTGAGTAGCGGTAGATGCGCGAGGCCTCGGTCATCTCGCGAGGAATCGACTTGAGCGAAGAATAGAAGCTGAATGCCAGGTTCCAAACCTGGCCCGTGAAGATGAGCAGGATTACAGCCATTTCGATTCCCAATTGATGGCCGGGAATGAGGGCGACCATAAAGAGAACCACTGGAGGCAGAAAGCTGAGCACCGGTATGGACTGAAGAATGTCGAGGACGGCGACCATCCAGGGCTCGACGCGCGGATTATAAGCAGCGATGTACCCGTAGGCGATGGCGAAAATCAGGCTGAGCAGGTAAGCCAACCCGATGCGGACGATGGAGTAAAAGGCATAGACGGGAAGCGCGCCGATGGAGTGAGAGATCTCGACAATGGGAGCCGGCTTGCTGAGCCAGTACTTGCCGGTGCTGACGATGGCGAAAAAGATGGCCAGCCCGCATGTAGCCACACCCAGGTCAATGACGAAGGGCCACGTGCGGGCGGTAACCAGCGTGCGCGAGAATGTCTGCTCGATCTTCACACGTCTTCCCCGGCCGGTGAAATCTCCTCATCCCGAGCGTCGGGCAGCATAAAGCGCCGCCGGGCTGCATCAAAGTCAAACAGCTCGGCATAGCGGCCCCATGCCACCGCGGTCTCCATTTGCCGCTGGCTTTCTTCTTCGCTGAACTGCTCGTCGAGCATATCGAGGAAAAACTCTTCTGAGATGGTGTGGTCGCTCTTGGTTTCAAGCGCGCGCGTAATTTGCCTCAGCAGCAGCACGTTGCTTACCGCCGCGTCGCGGAAGAGCTCCTTTTGCCGCAGAATCTCGGAGTTGGCAAACTCCGTGCCGGCCGGCGTGATTGCGGCGTCTCCTTCTTCCACCTTCAAGTAGCCCAGCAACTGCGCCGCATCCACAATCGGCAGCAGGTCGTCGATCTCAAACGCCAGGTCGTCGGCCAGCCGATAGATGTCGTCGCGGCCGCCTTGATCGAGCAGCAACTCAAGCAAACCGGCCACGCCGCCGGGCCTTGAATGGGGCAGCATCTGGTACTTCATCTGGCGCTGATCGCGCACTTTTGCCGGACTGGGATGCTGATGGTCCGGCGCCTCGGCGGGCGAAACGTCGGGCCGGGTAAGCACCTTGTAGATGTAGTCCACCAGTTGGGTGAACCCCTCAGATTTGCGGTCGCGCGGATGAGGCAGCTGCACCTTGAAATCGGTGCGGATGTGCCCCGGATTACGCCCCAGCACGATGATGCGATCGGCCAGCAGCACTGCTTCCTCAATGTTGTGCGTAACAATGAAGACCGCCTTGGTGGGCATGGTCTTGTTGGCCCAAAGCTCAAGCAGTTCGCTGCGCAGATTCTCGGCCGTCAGAACGTCGAGCGCTGAGAACGGCTCATCCATGAACAGAACTTCAGGCTCGACGACCAGCGCGCGGGCAAAACCCACCCGCTGCCGCATGCCGCCCGAAAGCTCCTTGGGATACGCGCCCTCAAAACCGTCGAGGCCCACCGTGTCGAGCATGCGCATGCTGCGCTCGCGGCGCTCATCGGGTGGCACGCCGCGAGCCTGCAGCGGAGCCTCGACATTTTCAAGCACCGTGAGCCACGGGAACAGCGCAAAACTCTGGAAGACGATGGAGACGTTGATCTCGGCCTGCGAAATGGGCTTCTCGTGCCAGTAAACCTCGCCCGCCGAAGGCCTTGAGAGCCCGGTCAGCATCCGCAGCATGGTTGACTTGCCAGAACCCGAGGGGCCCAGCAGCGCCAGAATCTCGCCGGGAACGATGCTCAGATCCGTCGCTGAAATTACCTGGATCCGGTTTGCGCTGGGCTGCGCGTAGTACTTCTCAATCTTTTCGGCGCGGATGATGGCGTCGGTGGCCGAGGCCGGAGCCGTGGCCGGATTGGGGATCGCGGTATCCTGCATCTGTTTCTCTCCACTAGCTTTATGGCTGATCGAGGCCGCTGGCAGCGCTCTCAGAGTCGCCACGGGTAATGCGTTTTTAGCTTTGGCTGTGGTTCGGCTGCTCGCAGCGAAGCACAGAATGTTGGGGCGCGGAATTAGAGGCGCAAAATTTGGGATTGCCGCTCGGGTGATGGTTGCCTCTTTGCGACAGGATTCCCCGGTCCGGTTCCGCCATAGTTCCATGAGCCGCTTGATCTTGGCAAGTCTAAGGCGATTGCGTTGATTTCAGATGAATTGGGGTGGGAGCGGCCAGCCGGAAACTTCCTTCTCCGGGCAGGGTTGACAAGAATCTGGGAGCCAGTCCCCGCTTAAGGTTATCATTTAGATAGATGTCCGACACAAGCGATGGATACCGGCTTAAGCCTTCCAGGCACCCAAGTCAAGCCCATCGTCAAATTCAAACGCCCTGAAAATATATGACCGACACGAAGACCAGGCACAAAGTTCTTGTCGCCGACGACGAAAGAGTGATCGCTGACACTCTGGCCATGATCCTGAATCAGAGTGGCTTTGAAGCGCGCGCCGTTTACTCCGGAGAGAAGGCGCTTGAGCTGGCTTCGACCTTCGAGCCGGACATGCTCATCTCCGACGTGATCATGGCCGACCTCAACGGCATCGATGCCGCCATTCGCATTCGTGCGCTGCGGCCCGGCATTAAGATCCTGCTCTTCTCAGGCCAGGCAGCCACCGCAGACCTGCTTGAGAAGGCTCGCACCCAGGGCTACGAGTTTGAGATACTCGCCAAGCCCGTGCATCCGCAGGACCTGTTGAGCCGCCTGCGAGCTTGAGACAGGAATCTCGCTCAAAACTACGTTTGTCATCCTGAGCGACCGAAGCGCAGCGTAGGGAGTCGAAAGCATGCCCTGAGCGGAGATTGCGAAGCAATCGTAGTCGAATGGGGACCTGCAGTTGCATTTCAACGAACTTCGGGTACACGACCGTGGGGCTTGCATTTCACCTCGGCTTGGGCGTTGCTGCCGATTCGCCCACGCGCAGATCTTGCCCTGAGCATCCCCGACCGGCGAAATTAGATACACCATGGCGCAGGCATTTCGCTCGCAACGCGTGCTTACTCCCGACGGCCTTCGCCCCGCCACCATAGTGGTTGAAGGCGAACGGATTGCTTCGATGCACGCATGGAGCGATGTGCCGGCCGGCGCCGCACTCAATGACTACGGCGACTTGGTGGTGATGCCGGGCCTTGTCGACACTCATGTGCACATTAACGAGCCCGGCCGCACCGAGTGGGAAGGCTTTGAAACAGCCACGCAGGCCGCGGCCGCAGGCGGCGTAACCACGCTGGTGGATATGCCGCTCAACTGCGTGCCCGAAACCATTAACGCCGAGGCGCTCGACGCCAAGCGCGCCGCTGCACAGGGCCAAACTTGGGTTGACTGGGCCGCGTGGGGCGGCGTGGTGCGCGGCAACGCCGATTCCCTTCCCGGCCTCGTCGCCGCCGGTGTTCCCGGCTTCAAGTGCTTCATGATTCACTCCGGCATTGACGGCTTTGCGTGGGTAGATGAAAACGATCTGCGGCTGGCGCTCGAAAAACTGCGCGGAACGGGCCTGCCGCTGCTGGCGCACGCCGAGGTCGCGGGGCCAATCGACGATGCGACGAAGAACCTGGGACCTTCAGCGAATGACTGGCGCAGGTACTCAACATATCTTGCGTCCCGCCCGTCAATCGCCGAGAGCGACGCAATCATGATGCTCACCACGCTCGCCCAGGAATTCCGGACTCCGGTACACGTGGTTCATCTCTCCGGCGCAAGCCCCACATTGTCTCTTCTCAAGTGCGCGCGGTCGCGCGGCGTGCCCATCACGGTTGAAACCTGCGCCCATTATCTTTGCTTCATCGGTGAGGAGATTCCCGACGGCGCTACCGAATACAAGTGCGCCCCGCCTATTCGTAATTCCGCAAATCGCGAGTCGCTCTTGCAGGCGCTCGAAGACGGCGACATCGATATGATCACCACCGACCACTCCCCTTGCCCGCCGGCCATGAAATGCCGCGGAGAAGGCCGCTTCGACAAAGCGTGGGGCGGAATTGCGAGCCTTGGCCTGGCGCTGCCCGCGGTGTGGAAGGTGATGCACCGCCGCGGCGTCAAGCTTGAATCGATGGCGAAGTGGATGGCCTCAGCACCCGCGCGGTTAGCGGGCTTCGAAGGCCGCAAAGGCGCGCTCGTCGCCGGAGCCGATGCGGACCTGATTGTCTTCGACGATGCGATCGAGTGGACGATTTCAGAAGCTGACCTTCGTTTCCGCCACAAGTTATCGCCCTACGTTGGCCTCGCGGCACGCGGCCGCGTCCGCGAAACCTGGCTGCGCGGCGAAATGGTCTTCTCCGCTGGAGAATTCTTTGGCTCACCGCGCGGCAAAGAACTGGTGTGCGCATGAGAGACCGCGCTCAAAACGCAATCGCCGAATGTCTCTGGCTCGCCGCATTCACTCAGGAGCCCGGCCGCATCACACGCCGATTTCTGACCGAGCCCATGCACGCCGTTCACGACCGGCTGCGCGAGCGAATGACCGAACTCGGCATGAGTGTGACGGTTGATGCCGCCGGAAACATGCGCGGACTTTGGCAGCCTGAGGGCGCGAGCAGAACGCGCCTCATCATTGGCTCGCATGTCGACACGGTTCCCGACGCAGGCGCTTATGACGGCGTGCTCGGCGTGTGTTTAGCCTTGGAACTCGTCCAAATCGCAAAAGAGCATGATCTTACGATCGCTATTGAGGTAATCGCTTTCAGCGAAGAAGAAGGTGTGCGCTTTGGAGTGCCGTTCATCGGCAGCCGCGCCGTTGCCGGCCGTTTCGACCCGTCGATGCTTGCGCTCAAAGACGCCGACGGCATCACGCTTGACCAGGCAATCCGCAACTACGGACTCGACCCTGCGAAGATCGCCGACGCCGCGCTCGACGAAGACGTCGCCGCCATGCTCGAGATCCATATTGAACAGGGCCCGGTGCTTGAATCCGAGAACCTGAGCGTTGCCGCCGTCACCGATATCGTAGGCCAGACGCGCGTGGGCCTGCGCTTCTCCGGCCATGCCAACCACGCCGGCACTACGCCGATGCACCTGCGCCACGATGCGCTGGCCGGCGCAGCCGAGTGGATCGCGGCCGTTGAACGGCTGGCCCGCGAGTCCGATGGCCTCATCGCCACCGTGGGAAAAATCGACGTTGAGCCCAACGCCGGCAATGTTGTTCCCGGCGTGGCCGCTGTGAGCCTCGACCTGCGCCACTCCACCGACACCAGGCGTGCGGCCGCTCTCGAAACGCTGCTCGCAACCGCCAGCGCAATTGCCGATCGACGCGGCCTTGCGCTTGAATCGAAGCGCCTGATGGATCAGCCCGCCGTGCCCATGGACGAGCGGCTTACTGCCTACCTTATTGAAGCCATGGACGCGCACAATCTGCCGCCCAAACGCATGCCCAGCGGCGCGGGCCACGATGCCATGGTGATGGCCGCGCAGGTGCCCACAGCGATGCTCTTTTTGCGCAGTCCGGGAGGCATCAGCCATCATCCCGATGAAGCGGTGCGCGAAGAAGATGTTGAGAATGCGCTGCGCGTGGCCTTCAGGTTTGTTGAGCGACTGGCCGCCGATCTCAAGTAGAATCGTTGCACGTCGGTAGCTCGATTTCCCCTTGTTCGAGGTCGCAATTGTCACGTCCGCATCTCCATCATCTTGGCGCAACACGCAGCAGCCTCAAGCCTGACCACATGCTGCAAACGCCCGACACCTTCATCCGCACGCCGTTGCCCGGCGCTGAAAAAGTGGACTTCATCATTCATGCCGCGCCGCAGCTGGGCGCAGCATTTACGCAGATGACTGCCGAGTTCTCCGCCGGCGGTTCACTTGGCCCCACTCCGGCACAGAGATTTGTTTATGTGCTTGACGGCAAGCTCAAGCTGAAGGCGGCCGGCAAAACGCACACCCTTGCCGCGGGCGGCTACGCGTACCTGCCGCAGGGCGCGGAGCATACCGTCGCCGCAATCTCCAAAGCCCGCGCCGCAATCATCGAGAAGTCGTATCAACCCCAGACCGGCTCGTCTGCTCCAGAGATTGTCGTCGGCGATGATTCAAAGGTTGCCACAGTGCCGCTGATGGGCGACGAAGGTCTGCGCGTTCGCTCGCTGATGCCTGACGGCCCCCCTTACGACTTTGCAGTTAACACCATGACTTACGATCCCGGCGCAGCACTCAGCATGATTGAGATTCACATTATGGAGCACGGCCTGCTGATGCTCGAAGGCGGCGGCATTTACCGGCTCGGCGACGCGTGGTACCCGGTCGAGGCCGGCGACTTTATCTGGATGGGCCCCTATTGCCCGCAATGGTTCGGCGCGATCGGCAAGCAGCCTGCAAAGTATCTCATCTACAAAGACTGGCGGCGCCATCCGCTGGGAACGGTGGGCGCATGAGCACTCCACAACCCAGTCTCACAATTGACCGCTTGATCGGCGAATTGCAGGCGCTGGCGAAGATATCAGAGTCGGAACCGCCGGTTGTCACGCGCATCATTTTCAGCGAGGCCGACATGCGCGCCCGCGCCTACGTTCGCGAACTGTGCGAAGAAGCAGAACTCACTATCTCGAACGACGCTGTCGGCAACACCTTTGCACGCTGGATTGGCTCCGAGCCAGATCTCGCGCCCATCGGCACCGGCTCGCACATCGACGCGATTCCCAACGCCGGCCTTTATGACGGCTGCGTGGGAGTGCTCGGCGGACTTGAAGCAATTCGTGTGCTGCAGCAGCTCGGATTCAAGCCGCGACGGTCCATCGAACTCGCAATTTTCACTGCCGAAGAACCTACGCGCTTTGGCATTGGCTGCCTGGGCAGCCGCATGATGGCCAACGTTCTTACGCCCGCGCAGGCATGCGCGTTGCGCGACAAAGAAGGCCGCAGCCTTGAGGAGTTGCGCGCACAAGCCGGCTTCACCGGCGCGCTTGAATCTGTCGCCGTTGCGCCCGGCCGGTTTCACAAATTTCTTGAGCTGCACATCGAACAGGGCCCGTATCTCGAGGCGGAGAGCCTCGACGTCGGCCTGGTAACGCACATTGCCGCGCCAGCCAGCCAGCGCATTGTGATTGAAGGCGAAGGCGGCCACGCGGGCGGCAAACTGATGCCCGGCCGCAAAGACGCGCTCGCCGCCGCGGCCGAGCTGATCCTCGCGCTTGAGGCCGCAGCCAAATCCACGGGCGTAATTGACACTGTGGGCACCGTTGGCGTTTGCGAAGTCTTTCCGGGCGCAGTCAACAGCATTCCCTCGCGCGTCTCGATTACCACCGACGTGCGCGACGTTGACCGCGCGCGCCGCGACACCGTGCTTGATGCACTGCGCAAAGTCGCTGACGAAGTGGCAGCGCGGCGTGGCGTCAAGATCGCAACCGAGTTGATCAACGCCGATCCGCCAACCACCTGCGACCCCGAAATTCTCTCAGCGCTGGAAGAATCGGCCGTCGCAGCGGGCAAGAAATTCAAGCGCATGGTGGCCCGCGCCTATCACGATTCGTCTTTTGTCTCCTGCTTTGCGCCAACAGCAATGCTCTTCATTCCCTGCCGCGGCGGCGTGAGCCATCGTCCCGACGAATATGCATCGCCCGAGTGGATTGGCGGCGGCGTGCATGTGCTTTCGCGCACACTGGCTGCGCTGGCATCGTGACTGTCTCTTTGATTCTTGTGCGCGGCGTTGTATCCTATGCCACAACCCGCGAGTGACCATTGTTCACCTTCCGCTCGCGGCATTAATGCTTCCCAGCCATGAGCACAACCGCGAAAACACGCATCGTTGGCGAATCTGTCCCCCGCAAGGAGGGCGTCGACAAGCTTGTGGGCCGCGCCGTGTACGTTGACGACATCGCGCGCGAAGGCATGTGGTACGGCACTACCGTACGCAGCACCATTCCCCGCGGCCGCATCGTTTCTATCGAATTCGACCCGCGCATCGACTGGGGCGAGTTCACCATCGTCACCGCTGCCGACGTGCCCGGCAAGAACCACATCCAGCTCATCGTTGCCGATCAGCCCTGCCTCGCCGACGGCATGGTCAATCACTGCGATGAGCCCATCATCCTCCTCGCCCACCCCGACAAGCACACATTGCGCGAAGCCGCCGCTGCCGTGCGCATTGACTACGAGCCGCTGCCCGCAGTGCTCAGCATTGAAGAGAGTGAGCGCCTCGACCCCATCATCTGGGGCGAGGACAATCTGTTCAAGTCGTTCCTGCTTGAGAAAGGCAATGTTGACGACGTGTGGACGCAGGCGGCGCACATCGTGGAGGGCGAGTACCGCACCGGCGCGCAGGAGCATCTTTACATTGAAAACAATGGCATGATCGCGGAGTGGAGCGCGACCGAAGGCCTCACCGTTTGGGGCTCGTTGCAGTGTCCGTATTACGTGCACAAAACGCTCAAAGCCGTTTTCGACTTGCCCGATGAAAAAGTGCGAGTGATTCAAACTGAGACGGGCGGCGCGTTCGGCGGTAAAGAAGATTACCCATCGACCCTCGCATCGCACGCTGGCCTGCTGGCGATGAAGAGTGGCCACAAGATCAGGATGGTCTACGACCGCATGGAAGATCTGGCCGCGACCACCAAGCGCCATCCGTCGCGCGTCCGCCATCGCACCGCCGTCGACAAAGACGGCAAGCTGCTGGCCATGGAGATCGATCTGGCCACCGACGGCGGCGCTTATTCCACGCTCTCATCCACAGTGCTTTCGCGCGCTACGTTGCACTCCTGCGGTCCCTACGTCTGCCCCAACATTCGCGTGCGCTCGCGCGCGTGGGCCACCAACATGGTTCCTTACGGCGCCTTTCGCGGTTTCGGCGCGCCCCAGGCCATATTCGCCATGGAGCGCCACATGGATGAGATCGCCGCGCAAATCGGCATCGATCCAGTCCAATTGCGGCGCCGCAATTTTCTGCATCAGGGCGACCAGAACGCGACGGAACAGCAGATGCGTGAGCCGGTGATGCTCGATGAACTGCTCGATCGCGCGCTGGCCGAAAGCGACTTCTACGCCAGGCGTGAACGATTCGCGCGCGAGAATGCAACCAGCCCCGTCAAGCGCGGCCTCGGCCTCGCAACCTTCTATCACGGTTCCGGTTTTACAGGCTCGGGCGAACTGTACCTCAACTCGCTTGCCGGTGTTGAAGTCACCGCCGACAACCAGGTCCGCGTGATGGTTTCAAACACCGAGTTCGGCCAGGGCACCAACACCATCCTCACGCAAATTGCAGCGGAAACACTGAACCTCGCATTCGGCGACGTTGCCATGGCGCCGCCTGATACAGCCGTAATCCCCAACAGCGGGCCCACCGTGGCATCGCGCACATCGATGGTCGTAGGCCGGCTGATTGAGCGCGCCAGCCTGCAACTTCTCGACATACTGCGCAACCATGCGGGTCTCGGCGCACACGCTTCGCGAGAAGACTTTTTCGCGGCCTGCCATCGTTATCGCGCTACGCACGGTGAAGTGAAATCCCTATGCCGCTACGAGGCCCCGCCCGGCATATATTGGGATGACAAAACCTATCACGGCGAAGCCTATGGCGCTTACGCATGGGCAGTTTATCTCGCGCAGGTCGCGGTCGATACGCGCGACTATTCCGCCGAAGTTGAAGAATTCTGGACCGTGCAGGAGGTAGGCCGCGTGCTTCATCCCGTGATGGCCAAAGGGCAAATCGAAGGCGGCGTGGCCCAGGGCATTGGCTACGCGCTCTACGAAAAAGTTATCTGGCAAAACGGGCACATGGCCAACAACCAGATGACCAACTACATTATGCCCACCGCCGCCGACGTTCCGCCGATTCAAGTGATTTTCGAGGAGATTCCGTTCAAGTACGGCGGCTACGGCGCCAAGGGCATTGGCGAGCTGCCGCACGACGGCCCCGCGCCCGCAATCCTGAACGCCATTCGCGACGCAACCGGCGTCAGCTTCAACGCCATCCCGTTGTTGCCTGAAGATATTTTTGCCGTACTTGCTGCGCGTGAGATAGCCGAGGAGCCGGCAATCAAATGAGCGAGTGTTGGCCCTCAATCACGATGCGGGTGAACGGCGAAAGCCGCACAGTACACGTTCCGCCCATGAAGAGGCTGCTCGATGTGTTGCGCGAAGATCTGCGCCTGACCGGAGCGAAGGAAGGCTGCGGCGAAGGCGAGTGCGGCTCATGTTCGGTGCGCATGGATGGCGAGCTTGTGAACAGTTGCCTGATTCCGGTTTTGCAGGCTGATGGCGCTGTGATTCAGACCGTGGAGGGCCTGCCAACCAATGGATCGCTTCACCCGCTGCAGGAGTGTTTTCTGGCTTGCGGCGGCGCGCAGTGCGGCATCTGCACGCCGGGCATGCTGATGGCCGCGGCCCAGTTGATCGAGCGCAATCCACATCCTTCGATGGCAGAAATTCGCGAAGGACTGGCCGGCAATCTCTGCCGCTGTACAGGTTTTATGCGCATCTTTGAGTCGGTACTTGCCGCGGCATCGCAAGCTCAGGACTCCGAATCCGACAAGGCCTCTCATGCGCGGTAATAGCGAAGCGCATCAGCTCATCGCGCCGGGCAGTCTGCGCGCCGCGCTCGAGTTGCTTGCCGCCGAGCCTGGCATATGGACTCCGATTGCCGGTGGCACCGAGATCATGGTGGCCCACGCCGCCGGCCGATTGACCGCTCCAAAGCTCGTCAACCTCTGGGGCATTCGCGAGCTGCGCTTCATTAACGTGACCGCCGATAGCGTCGCCATCGGTGCGGGCTCAACTTTTGTTGACCTGCGCAGGTACGCGGAACTATGCGAATCGTGGCCGCTGGTGGCGCGCGCTGCAAGCTGGATCGGGTCTATCGCAAACCAGAGCCGCGCCACGCTCGGCGGCAATCTGGTAAATGGATCGCCGGCCGCGGACTCTTCCCCGGCGCTGCTGGTTTACGACGCAGAGATCGAGTTGATCTCGGATCGCGGCAGCCGCAGAATTCCCTATAGCGAGTTTCATACGGGCTACAAACGCAACGTGCTCTCCACAGACGAGCTGGTTTACGCGCTGCATATGCCGCGGCGGTTTTCGCATCACGAGCAATATCTGCGCAAAGTTGGTACGCGTCGCGCCATGGCAATCTCAAAGGTCGCGCTGGCCGGTACGGCGCTCCTCGAAAACGGCATCGTAAACGAAATTCGCCTCGCCGCGGCGAGCCTGGCAGCTTACCCTGCGCGGCTATATAAGACTGAGGAGTCCGTGCTGGGGCGGCCAATCACGCGCGAAACAATCGCTGGCGCGCGCACAGCGCTGATGGCTGAGGCCGCGCCAATCGACGACATTCGCTCCACTGCCGAGTATCGCAAGCGCGTTGGCGCAAATCTTGTTGCGGAATTCCTTGATGAGATCGGCCGGGAGGTTGCGAATCCATGAGCGCCATACTCGCCGCATGGAACGCCACCGACGAAGCCACTGCGCTTGACGCCATGACCGCCTGCTGCGGCGCGCGACGGTGGGCCGCGGCAATGGTTGCGCTACGCCCTATTGAGAGCCCGGAAAAACTCGGCGCCGCTGCCGACAAAATCTGGTCCACAATGGATGTGCCAGACTGGATGGAGGCCTTCGCGTGTCATCCGCGTATTGGCGAGCGCAAGGCTCCAGATGCAACGGCAAAGTCAAGGGAGTGGTCAAAACAGGAGCAATCGTCCGCGGCTGCGGCCGACGCCGGCATTTTGGCTCGGCTGGCCGAGGGCAACGCAATTTATGAGGCGCGTTTCGGTTTCACATACATCGTGTGCGCCACCGGCAAAACTGCCGAAGAGATGCTGGCGATCCTCGAACGGCGGCTCCAGAACGATCGCGAAACCGAACTGCGCAAGGCGGCAGAGCAGCAGCGGCAGATTACCAGGATTCGTTTAAGAAAGTGGTTGGCAGAATGAGCGCAATATCCACACATATTCTCGACACAGTGCAGGGCAAGCCCGGCGCCGGCATTGGCGTGCGTCTCGAACTCATGCAGGGCGGCGGATGGATTGAGTCAGTAAAAGACGGGGAGCCCCATGAGCGGGTGCTGGATTCGCCCGGCGGATGGGTTGAAGTGGCCACCGGCACCACCGACAGCGATGGCCGATGCCGCAACCTTGCTCCAGATGCATCCGCGGGACTGTACCGGCTTACATTCGACACTGGCGCGTATTTTCAGCGAAGCGGACGTGCGAGTATCTATCCAGAGATCGCAATCACCTTTCGATGCGATGGCGAGGCCCACTACCACTTGCCACTGCTGTTGAGCGATAACAGCTATACAACCTATCGAGGATCCTGACGAATGGCCAGACTGGGTGAGAATCGCTACGGAAAGTCGCGCGTGCGCCTGTCGCGCATCGCGCGGCTTGAAGATCGCCACGAATTCAACGAGTGGACAGTTCAGGTACTGCTGGAGGGCGACTTTGAGGCGAGTTTCACCGCAGCCGACAACAGCAAAATCCTGCCAACCGATACCATGAAGAACACCGTCTACTACGTTGCGCGCGGGTCGAAGGCAGCAACCATCGAAGAATTCGCAACGGAGTTGGGCGATTATCTGCTCACCAACAATCCGCAGGTCTCCGGCGTCCTGGTTGAAGTGGAGGAAAAATCGTGGGAGCGCATGATTGTGGATGGCGCCCCGGAAGCGACCACCTTCAAACTCGGCGCGCCCGAGCTACAGACAGTCCGCGCCGTGCGCGACCGCGATCACGAGGAGTGGTCGGTTCGATCGGGCGTGGATGGTCTGACGATCCTCAAGACCACCAGGTCGGCTTTCACCGGCTACATCAAAGACAAGCTCACCACCTTGAAGCCCGCGACCGACCGAATTTTCGGCACCGCGGCCACCATTACATGGGACTATTCAGACCCGGCCCCTGACTACGCCACCGCGCGCGCGCGGATCATTGCCGCGCTGCTCAAGACCTTTGCCGATCACCACAGCATGAGCGTGCAGCACACGCTCTTCGATATGGGCAAAGCCGCTCTGGACGCGGCTCCAGAGATCGCCCGGATTCACCTCACCATGCCCAATCTGCATCATTTACTTGCAGACCTGAGCCCATTCGGGCAAGATAATCCAAACCACATCTTTGTTCCCATCGACGAGCCGCACGGCTACATCGAGGCAACCATCGAGCGATAGCTGCCGCACTTTGAAAGGCAAATCTGCGTTGAGCCAGACCAGCACTAAAGCCGAGGTGTACACCAACCAGGAAGCTGGAGAAAAGTTCGATCTGCACGCTGGCGTGCTCGGACCGATCGAAACTCTCGCGCAATCCGTCTCCGCGATTGCGCCATCCACTTCGCCGTCGCTCACCATTCCGCTGGTGTTTGCGCTCGCCGGGGGCGCAACGTGGTTCGTCTATCTGCTCGCCACCATCGCCATCTTCATGATCGGCATCTGCGTGAGCCGTTTTGCGCGGCTCTCGGCATCGCCGGGCTCGCTCTACACTTACGCGGCAAGCACTTTGCCGCCGGTGTTTGGCGCAGTCGCCGCGTGGGCGTTGCTGCTGGCCTACATCGCAACCGGCAGTTCGGTCGCCGGCGGCGCAATCTACTACTCAAGCGTGCTTGGTCAGCAATTAGTTCAATGGGCTCCTCCGGCGCTTCCTATGCTGGTTGTGGTCTGCATTTTGGCCGGCATTATTGCCTGGCGCGATGTCAAGCTCTCGGCTGAAACCATGCTTTGGATCGAGGCCCTTTCCGTCGGTCTCATCTGCATCGTTCTTATAGCGCTGCCCATCAAGCTTGGTTTCCGCTTCGATCCCGATCAGTTCCAACTTAAGACAATCCATTTTTCCGGCCTTGGTCCCGCGCTGGTGCTTTCAATCTTCAGCTTTGTCGGTTTTGAGAGCGCCACTACTTTAGGCGGCGAGGCGCGCGAGCCGCTGCGCACCATTCCGCGCGCCGTGTTGCAGTGCGCTCTGCTCTCGGGCGTGTTCTTCATGCTCTGCTCTTACGCTGAGGTCATGGGCTTTCACGGTGAGGCGAGCGAGTTGAGCAGCTCAACCAGTCCCCTGCACCTGCTCGCCAACAAGGCGGGCATCTCACTGCTGGGCACGGCGGTCGACTTCGGTGCGGCCGTAAGCATGTTTGCATGTGTATTGGCCTGTACCACCGCAGCGGCCCGCGTGGTCATGCGCATGGCCCGCGGAGGCATTCTTCCACGCGCTTTTGAGCGCACCAGCCGCAAGCACGGAACGCCGGTCGCGGCCATCGTGCTCTCTGCCGCTCTCATCCTGCTGCCTGCCGTGGTTATGAGCCTGCGCGGCTTTGCCGGCTCTGACATGTACGATCTGCTCGGCTCGCTCTCGGTTTTCGGTTTCCTTACCGCCTACGGCCTGGTCGCGCTCGCACTTCCATTTGCGCGCCGCGCCGTGGGCCAGCACTCGCACCTCATCGCCGCGGTCAGCATCGCCACCGTCATTATCATCCTGCTCATCGGCGTCTTCGACCTAAGGTCAGCCACCGACCCGCTCCACGCGCGCATCCCCTACATCTATCTCGCTTACATCGCGCTGGGACTCGTCTGGTACGCGGTCGCACGCAAGGTGCCGCGACTCACCGGAAACTGATCACGAGTCGAGTTCACTCTCGCGCTGCTGCAGGATTAGAAACACAATTCCCACCACCAGGAAATTCCTGGCAGCCGCCGTTTCCCCGTTCCACACAGACGACTGCCACATCAGGAACCACTCGCCGCCCACAGCCAAAAACGCCGCCAGCCACAACAGCAGCGATAGCGTGAGCCCGGCCAGCGAAACCGTCTTTGCTCGATCGAATTCGCGCGCCGTACTGCGTAGCCCTCGCATCAACCGCGCGGCGCCCCACCACAACAAGAAGCTCGTGGCAATCTCCCACCCAATTATCGACAGGTAGAAGAGGGTGTGCATCGCCGGCGAGTTGATGGCCCTCCACATTCCATGGTTGCCGGGGAAGGTGGTGTCCATCATCAGCACATGTCGAACGAACTCATAGTTTGAGTCGTAATCGGTCAGGTTATTAAACACCACCAGTGTGCAGTACAACGCAGCCCCCGCAACCAATGCAATCTTTGCCACTCGCAAAATCATGCCTGACTCCTTTGAGCCCGTACCCATCGACCCGACCCACTGGACAAAGAATCTCCTGCCTTGGTCCCTCCCGCCCCTTTTCGCAAGATGAACATGGACTTGTGACTCACGATGTGGAAAACCGGTCCCATATGCCAGTTGCCAATTTTTCCACCGAGCTTTGCACAGGCTCGTATTAAATTCTTATAAGAAATTTATGGTTCAACCATTAACCTTAACCTACCCCGTAGTGCGAGCAGGATAAGACCGTTGAACGAGCCGGGCTCGTAGCGGTACCACTTTTCCGGTTTTCTTTTGCACCACCCCGAGTTCCATAACACCCTTCTGTACAGCAACTTAATTCTGCCCTGATTGAAGCAGTGCAGCAATCGCTCCATTCCAACTTTTGGTTTACTTTGAGGCATCCGATGCTAAAGCTCCAGAAACTTGTTCCCAGCCTGCTCGCCTCACTTGTGGCGATGGCACTCTGTTGCAGTCCGCTGTCAGCCCAGCAAACCCTCGGCGCAATCACCGGCGAGGTAGCCGATTCAACGGGCGGCGTAATTCCGAACGCAACGGTCACGGTGACCGACGAGCAGACTTCGTTCACGCGCTCGACCACCAGCAACGGATCAGGCAGCTACACGTTTGTGAACCTGCCCATCGGCCTCTACACCATCACCTACACCGCGACGGGCTACGAGGTTCAAAAGACGCCCCACATCACCGTGCAGGCTGACCGCACGGCCACTGTGAACGCGACCCTGAAAGTAGGCCAGACCACCACCACCATCGAAGTGGAGGCCGCGCCGCTGATGAACGCCGTTGATACCACCAACGGCTATGTCATGGAAACGACGCAGATTGCCGCGACGCCGCTGCCTACCGGCAGCTTTACCGGTCTAGCAATTCAGTCGCCCGGCGTCAACGCCGAACTGCCCGGCGGCACGGGCGCCAACTCCGGCCTCGGCAACGCACCCATCTGGGCCAACGGCCAGCGCGATACATCAAACGCCTTCCTGCTGAACGGCGTCGACGCCAGCAACCTGTTCAACGGCAAAACCACCAGCCAGGTGGATTCTTTCCGCGTGGTGAACAACACTGGCCAGGCCAACAATGCGGCCGGCGGCGTGGTTCCCAGCGCGGCGTCGGTGTATCTGGCCATCGGCAACGCCATTCCCACCCCGGCGCCTGAAGTGCTTGAAGAAGTGCGCGTCAACGCCTCAATGTACGACGCGCAACAGGGCTCAAACAGCGGCGCGCACATTGACATGAGCACCAAGGGCGGCACCAACGATCTTCACGGCGGCGCCTATATCCATCGCGGCACCAACTGGATCAATGCCGCCCCGTTCTTCTTCAAGAAAGACAACAACATTCCGGCCAGCGACAAGAATCCTGAATTGCATCGCTACACCCTCGGCGGCGACCTGGGCGGTCCAATCATCAAGAACAAGCTCTTCTGGTTCGTCGGCTATCAGCACCTGCACATCTCTGACCAGGAGACCGGCGACGAACTTCTCGACGTGCCGCCGGGGCTCGATCCCAACAGCCGCAGCGTAGCGAACCTGACCGGGGTGGCAAACAACAACTGGACGTCAAATATTGGCTACGAACAGTACCTGGGATTTGATCCGACCTACGGCGGCACTTTCAATAACTTCAATTCGTCGTCGCTCGGTTACACACTGCTCACCATGAAGAACCAGCCCGGCGAACCAGGAAACTACCTCGTTCCAAGCCCGCTGGCGACTGCCAGTCCCAATGTCTTTTCGCCTTACAACGCATTTCTGCCGGGCACGGCGCGCTTCACCGCCGATCAGGGTGTGGCCGACATGGACTGGAACGCCAGCCCCAAAGACATCGTCTCGCTGAAGTACTTTTACCAGCATGACCCCAGCACCTCGCCTTACGCCTACTCGAATGTGCCTGGATTCGATGCGCACATGGACACTGGCTCGCAGGTCGCCTCAATCAACAACGCCCACACCATCGGCTCCACGCTCAGCGTCACTGAGACGGTGGGCATTTTGCGTGAAAAAGCTTACGCCACCAACGATCAGCCTTTTGGTCCAACCGACGTGGGCATGGCGTCAGGCTTCGGCAACTACTTCCCCGGCTTCACCATCAACGACGCCATCGGCGACGCGTACGACAGCTCCACCGGACCGCTGTATGGCCTCACGGCGCCATCGCTTTCAATCGGACCCAGCGCCGCGTATCAAGCCTCGAACACCGGCGTCTTCCAGAACCGCATTATGCCTTCTGCAACGGCAATCTGGTCAAAGGGCAAGCACGCGCTCAGCTTTGGCGGAAGCTGGGCCAATACGCAGTTGGATATCCGCGACCGGCGCACAGGCACGGGCATGGTGGCCTCGCCTGACTACGTCGGGTTCCTCGATGATTGGGTGACCCCCTATTCCACGCAGAACTTTACCGCAACCACCTTTCTGCAGGGCAATGGCAGCCGATACTACCGCGCCAAGCAGACCGGGCTATTTGTTCAGGACAAGTTCCAGATGAAAACCAACCTGAGCATTACCGCAGGCGTGCGCTACGACTGGAATGGCGGACTCACTGAGAAAAACGGCGACATCTTCAACTTCGATCCGAGTTCGGGCAATCCCGACAGCTGCACTTCCAACACCAAAGATCCCAACCAGTTTTCGTATTGCCCTTCAGCCACGCCATACGCCGACAGCTGGATGCACACCGGGTTCATTATTGCCGGCAACAACAAGAACGGCACCAGCGGAGTAAGCAACACCACGCTCACCGGCCGCCAGTGGGGCGTTGCGCCGCGCCTGGGACTCGCCTGGCAGCCTGAGGCGTTCCACCAGAAGATTGTGATTCGCGCCGGCAGCGGCCTCTATTACGACCGCGGCGAGCTGTTTACCTACCTCTCGCCCGGCTATGCCGCTGGTGAAGTCGACGGCGGTCCCATGGGCGTCATCCAGACGCCGCCCTTTGTGAGCCAGCAGCACTGCCCCTACAGCTCTTCCTACAACGCCGCCGATCCCACCTTCCTGTATCTTGCCTACATCCCCATCTGCAGCGGAGATTACTTTACTCCGCCATCAGGTGGCGCTGAGTACACTCTCGCCACACCATGGGGCA
>JBEKCW010000007.1:0-34527 GCA_050014675.1 Occallatibacter sp.
GGGCCTGAATTCGTCGAGAAAGGAATCCAGTTCTTCGCGGGACGATGCGAGACCTTGCGCGCCGGACTTGGCTTTCTCTTCATCGCGGCCGTGCTCAAGATAACGAATCAAATCAGACTTGCCGGTGTAGACGCCGACTGAATCGTCTTCGCTGCGCGCATATTCCACGACTCCGAGAGCCGCATAGAACTGGGCGTTCGAGGGCGTCTTGATCAGCTCTTCGACGGTTACGCCCTCCGGCAAAGAGACCTTCCGGTCTTTCCACATGCGCGGGATATTTGCTTGCCAAGCTTCGCGCATGCCCTTGAGGAAAGTGTTGGGCCCGCCAAGCAGAAGCACGTGCGGAAGCAGCGTGTTGCCGCGAGTGAGAACGCTCAGGTTTTGCAGAACAATGGCGTCAAAAAGAGAGGCCATGAGTTCAACCGGCGGCGTGCCAACTTTCTGAAGGCCGTTGATGTCGGTCTCGGCAAAGACTCCGCACTTGCCTGCGACGGGGTGGAGCTTGATTCCCCGATAAGGAAGCGCAGCCATTTCTTCTGGTGGAATACCGAGCTTGGCGTTGATCTTGTCGAGCACGGCGCCAGTGCCGCCCGCGCACTTATCGTTCATTGAGGCGATCTTCTTCTTGCGGCCGCTGGCTGGATCATCTTGAAAGACGATGATCTTGGCGTCCTGGCCGCCCAGCTCAATAACCGAGTAAACTTCCGGATGAAGCTTCTCAACAGCCAGAGCTACCGCGTGCACTTCCTGCACAAAGCGCGCGCCTGTAAGCGCGGCAGGGCCTCCACCGCCGGAGCCAGTGAAAAAGATGCGTGCATTTGAAGGTGAGATTCCTGGATCGGCTTCCATTCGCTCAAGAAATTCGAGGACCTTTTCGGGCTGGCGTGTTTCGTGCCGCTGATAATCCTGCCACACGATTGCATCGGTGGCAGCCTCCACCACCACAGCCTTCACAGTGGTTGAGCCAACGTCGAATCCGACCAGGTACTTGGTCATAATTTGCCCCATGCTGCAGAACTCACTAACCGAATCAGCGGCGTCGCGGTGCTTCGATCAGGCCGACTGGCGCAGGCGCTCCGCTTTGCTGGTAGCGCGATGGAAACCGGCGCGGCCCATGCGGTCGACGAGGTGATGCGCAAAGTGCGCGGCCTCCCCGGCAATGCCCTCGCGGCGCGGAAAGCGGTAGAGAGCACGCTCGAACTCGGGATGGCACTCGGCATACTCGCGAAGCCGCTCCATCGTCACGGCGCGGTGCTTGAGCACGGTGTCGAATTCATCGCGGGCGCGAATGCGCGCCTCAGATAGCGCCATCTGTGCGCGGCTGTAAGCGTGAATGGCTCCTTCGCCAGAGGTTTCGACGGGCAGGTAAAGCATTTGCGGAAACTTGCTGACCACGCGCGCCTGCACCCCATCGGATTGCGTTGAAGGCATGCAACCGAATGGCTTGAGGCTCAGAATCATGTGGCAAAGATTGTGCGTGGTGTAATAGATGCTCTTGGCCACTTCCATGTGGCCTTCGCCGCCCTGCGCAAGCTCGTTGAAAAAGGGCGCGGCGAGCGCAGCAAGCTTTTCCTGATCAACAAGAGCCGGCGTAAGACCACCGGCGCGATCAGCAACGCGATCGAACGTGCGCGACCACAAAACTTGCGCGACCCGGAAGAGCGACTCCTCCTGATAGAAAGCAACGCGGCGTGCAACGCGTGCCCGCAGGGGGACGCGAGTGCGCCGGGCAAGATTCCTTTCGTGCCGCACCGACCACTCCAGGCGCGTGAGATAAGCAACCCAGGTGGAAATGGGCTCCACCAGAACCTGCGCGCCCTCATTCTCAAGAAAGTTGAAGATTTTGAAGTTCCCGTCCCCCTCGGTGAGTTGCGCCCAGAACTCGCCGGTGATCTTGACCACCGGCTTCACACGCAAGCGGTCGACGCGGATGGAGTTCATCTGCGCATGCAGCTCTTCGATCGCGTCGAGAATGTCGCGGCCGTAAAGATGATGCAGAATCTTGAGAGCGATGCGGCCGGGCGATCCGATAGCCGTACGAAATGCCGCGCGGATGCGGGTCATGTTGCCAGAAGCAGGGTTGGTATTGCCGCGCGCGCGAAGCAGTGCGGCCATACGGCTAACGGCATGCTCGACCACACGATCAGTCTCACCCGCGATTTTCTCGAAGGGCCGAATGCGATAGCTGAGGTCGCTGATCACGTCGCCGATCATAAGGGCGTTGAGACCGTTCAGGCCGAAGTCGAGCGAGAAAGTGAGGCCGGTGTGGCCAGACGAGGCATGGATGCCCTCGCCCTGCTGAAAAATCAGCACGCGGAAGCCGCCGAAGCCCGCATTCTCAAGCGCGTAGCGATACTCCGCCTCGTACATGCCAAAACGGCACGGGCCGCATGAGCCTGCGGAGAAAAACACGTAGCGCTCTGCGATCTGCTGCCGAGTGAGGCCCGCCGACTCAAGCTGCTGCAGATAGCGGACAAGGCAGCCAACCGTGAAGTAGGTGGGATTGCATTGGCCATTGTTTCCGTATTGCTTGCCCGCCTCGAAATCCGCACGACTGGGAACGGGCAGCCGCATGCAACGATAGCCGGAGCTTTGGAACACAGCCTGAATCAGCTCTTCGTGTTTCCATGTAAGTCCGCCGATGAGGATGGTGACCGTGTCGCGCTCAGCCAGCGTGAACAGCGGCTCTTCCGGTCTGCGGTAATGCTCCACTTCCACTTTTGGGAGCAACGCCGGCATCTCTTGAATTTGGATAACGGGCATCGGATTCTCCTGAGAACCTGTGAAAGATCATGAGTGCTGCTGCAGCAAAAATGAAGACAATGCCGACGAGTTGAGCTTCAGTCAATCCCGCAAAAACTTTTGCATTGCGCGATAAGAATTCGACGAAGAAGCGGCAAAGTCCCGTCCAGAAGAGGTAGAGAGCAAGCTGCGAGCCCTGCCAGCTGCGTGCGTAAACCTCTGCCCGTCCGCGCCGCCAGAGAATTGCAAAAAGAATCAGGGCCCACGTGATTTCGTAGAGAGGCGTAGGATGGACCCGCAAGGTGGTGGGAACGATGCCGTGCGGAAAGCTGATGCCCCAGGGCAACGAAGTCGGAATTCCGTAATCGCCGTCGCCCGCAAGGAAGCACCCCATCCGTCCACATGCCAGGCCGAGCGACGCGACTGGCGCCACATCCAGAACGCGCAGGATGGGCGTTTTGTAAAGACGAGCCAGCAAAATGGACGCAGCGACGCCGCCGAGAACGCCGCCAAACCATGTGTACCCACCCCAAAAACTTGCCACCCAGTCAAAGGCAAATGGATTTTGCCGCAGAGTGTGCCACTGGACGACTAGAGCGTGATCGAGCTTTGCGCCGATGAGCCCGGCGATCGCCATGCAGGGCAGAAAAACGCCCATCGGTATGGGCACTCCGCGCCGCTTGAAGTCGGCTTCGCCGAAGAGGCAGCCGAGCGACAGCCCAATCCCCATCATCAGGCCGTAACTCCACAGCACTAGCGGGCCGAAATGGATTGATGGAATCATGCCTTCCGATCACTCTCGCCTGCATAGATAACGCCGGCTGTTCAAGCGAGAACTTGCGAATTGTACCCTCCGCGGCCGGCTGACCTACATGGTTGCCGGCTGTGGAAGACTGGAGCGACCTTAGTGCTGGGTATAGATGGGCGCTGCCGTTATTGGGTTATAGACCGTGATGGTGTTTGAACTCGAGTTCGACACAAATACATTGCCAAAGCTGTCAACAGCTACCCCCTCGGGGCTCGCAATCTGGCTGTTGCTTCCTGAGACCGCGGTCGGCGTCTCGCACTCGGGTCCGAGGATGCCGCCATTAACGATGCTGTTGTAGGAGTAGGCTTCAACATCAGCGGCGTAGTAATCGGTTATGTAGACCGTCGAAGTGGCCGCGCTTGATCCGGCAAGAACAGCAATGCCGGTGGGCCCGCTTGGGCCAATGGTGCAACCGCTGTTGGTCACGTCGCCAATGGGGTCGGATTGGATACCGAGCGGCCCCACGGCAACGTCATAGCTAAGAATCAGATTGGGAGAACCACCCGGACCCGTGCCGATAAAGAGATCATCGTTAGGTCCAACGGCCGCGTACGTGATGACGCCGGGCGACAGGTACTGGTCGCCGTTGCCATCGCCGCCGGTCGTGAAATCCAGTGAAAATCCTCCTGACGATGCCGAGCCAGTGAAAACCGAAATCGAATTCAGACTGTTATTGCCCACATAAACATCGCCGTCTTGATCCACGGCAAGACCGAGAGGGGTGGTGATCCCGGTGGTGATGGCCGCCCCCGTGATCTGCTGCAGATCGGGGCCGTAGACGGTAACCGTGTTGTTGCCGTAATTCGCCACGTATAGATTGCCCGAACCATCGAATGCCAGGCGCGAGGGGTTGTTGATTCCGGCGGTGATGGTTGTCGACAGGGTCATTCCGGTCAGCACATTGCCGCTCCCGAGCTGTTCGTTGTAGACCAGCACCTGGTTCGCTCCCCCATTGGCCACGAACAGACGATTGTAGAAGAACGCGAGCCCGCCGGGGTTGCTGAGCGGGCTGGCTGTGACCGTGGCGCTGCACGTCACGCTCAGGCTCACGTCCGCGCTGATCGTCCCTGATCCAGGACTACTGGAACCAAATGCGCAGGTTTGCTCGCTTGGCGGAGTAAGCATCAAGTTGTACGCCGTGCCCGAGGCCAGGCTGCTGTAAAGCGTGAAATCCACGGCCGTGGATCCATCGCCGGTCACCGTCACGGTGCCGTCATTCGCGGTCGGATTGGAATTGTCGGAGTCAGTGATTATCAGGTTGGTGCCGGATGCCAGTCCCGTTACGGTTCCGGTCATCGTGTAGTCGATCACAACCGCGCTGCACGTGACACCGAGGGTCACATTTCCACTGATCGTGCCCGAGGCAGGACCGCCGCTGGAAACGGAGCAGTTCTGGCCAGAGGGCGGAGTGAGAGTCGCGTCGTAGGCCGTGCCCGAGGCGATGCTGCTGTAAAGAGTAAATGGAACCGGCGTGACGCCGGCGCCAGTTACCACGGCAAGGCCGCTGCCTGTAGTCCGATTTGTATTGTCAGTGTCGGTAATCGTGAGCGACGTGCCGGTGGCGAGGCCGGTGACTGTTCCGGTGATGGTTGAACCCGTTACGACCGAGCTGCATGTGATTCCGAGGGTTACATTGGCTGACATCGTGCCGGAACCGGCGCCGCTCGTGATGCTGCAGTTTTGTCCCGGGGGCACCGTCAGCACCACGTTGTATGCAGTCCCGGTATCGATGCTGTCGTAGAGGGTGAAGGAGATGGGCGTGGAGCCGGCTCCGCTGACTGTCGCCAATCCGTTGGTCACTGATGGGTTGGAATTATCAGAATCGGTGATGGTGAGTATCGTGCTCACTGCCAGGCCGGTGACGGTGCCAGTGATTGTGTAGGTGGGAGCGCAGGTAATGCCAAGTGAGATGCTTTGTGTTGGCGTGCCATTGCCAGACCCGCTGGTCACCGAGCAGCTCACGCCCGCAGTGGTATCCAACTCAATGGCATAAGAACTACCTGACGGGAAGTTGGAGTACAAGGTAAAACTGCCGTCGCCCATTATGGTCGCAAGCCCATTTCCAGTTGTGGGATTGGGGTTGGCAGTGTCGGTGATCGTGAGCGTCGATGTGGATGGAAGGCCTGTTACTGTCCCCCCGATGATAATCGCCCCACCGTTGCAGGCCCCCACCAGCACGCCAAGCGAGACAATGAGCAGGGCCATGGAGCAGAACTTGACCGCGTTGGCCGCAGACGGACCACGCAGGACGAGCGCCCCGAAAAGCAGAAAGCCGATACTAACGCCGAGCCCTGCGCTGGCTCCGAGTGCCGTGAGACGTCCTGATGCGAGGGCGCGCGCAATCATGGGAACCTGAGCGAGGGCGACAACTGCCGCGGTGGCAACGAGCATGCAGACCACGCCCAAAAGAACGGGTGACCGGGAGATGCGTGCACTCCTGGGTCCAAACGAAAACTGAATCATCGCGACCTCAAAACGCCTTGTCACCGACTGCCGGTGTGGGGAGAGGCGGATTCGCCCCAGAATTCAATCCTTAGCCTGGTGTTTGATACCACGATGCGAAAAAATAGTGATCTGAGTTTTTTGTTTGTAATTTGTTAGCCTGCAAAATGCGCGTTTTGATATACATAAAACACTGACAGAGTTTTCTCGGAACGCAAATTCAGGTTCATTCCCCCCTCTTGCGTGACAACTCCCTCTCATTCAGGCACCCTTGAGAGCGATGAGGTGTAACTCGTTGGAGGTTCCATGCGAGCATTTGGGCCCTTTCAACTGGATCTCAGAACCGGAGAGTTGACGCGCAAAGGAATTCGCGTTCATCTCCAGCCCCAGCAGGCCCGGTTGCTTATTCTGCTCACCAGCCAGCCAGGCCGGGTGTACACGCGCGAAGAGATCCATCGCGAATTATGGTCCAACCAGGCGCACGGCAACTTTGATCAGTCGCTCAACTTCATCGTCAGCCAGCTTCGTGCCGCGCTCAATGACTCCGCTGAATCGAGCCGTTACATTGAGACCATTTCGAAGCTCGGATATCGATTTGTCGGCTCCATCCGTGAGATTCCTGCGGAGGACCCGATCCCATTCGGCCAGTCTGGCCTCGCTGCGACCACATCGCCGGGGAACGGCCGCCAGGACATCGGCGTAGAGAATCCATCGCAGGCGACGACAGATGTGCCGGCCGCCCGCACCGGAGCGGTTCAGGGCCAGTCTACCTGGCGTTTGTTGTGGATTCCGGCTGTGCTGGGCACGGCACTGCTCGCTTTGGCTGCCGCCTGGTGGCAACTGCCTTTGCAGCCGCCGCGTACCAATGGCTTTGCCCAGGTCACTACCGCCGACGCAATCGACTTTCTGGTTAAGCCCGTCACAGACGGCGCCAGAATCTTCTACATCGAAAGATCGGGCGGCCATTGGATCACCCGCGAAACCTCGCTTGCAGGGGGAGAGCCGCAGACGGTCCCCGGACTGACTGACAACACGCGAATCATGGATCTCTCGCCGGATCGAGCCACCTACCTTCTCGGCCGTTTTACGTCACGCGGTTCCACATCCACATTGTGGTTGATGCCAGTGCAAGGCGGCCAACCGCTGCGGCTGGGCGACATCGTTTCAGGCGAGGCCATCTTCCACCCCGATGGAAAGCACATCCTCTTCGCCAAAGAAAACGAACTGTGGATTGTGGGCACCGACGGCGCTGACCCGAGGCGGCTGGTCTCGCTGCCGGGCGCACCCAACTGGCTTGCCTGGTCCCCGGACCGTCGACGGATGCGGCTCACCATCGGGGATGATAACGGTGGATCGTCGCTCTGGGAGATGCGCCAGGACGGATCGAATTTGCATCGCATCTTTCCGATCGGTCCCCCGGCCGACCGCGAGTGCTGCGGCGAATGGAGTCCCGATGGCCGCTATTTCATCTATACGGCGAAGCACAAGGGTTCATGGGATATGTGGGCCGTGCGCGAATCGGGCTTATCGCTGCAGCGCGCTCCACTCGGCCCGTTTCGACTTGTTACAGGGTGGCCGGGAGGCGTCATTGGCGCAGCTGTGCCCTCAGACGGAAACAGCGTTCTCTTCTATGCAGGTAGAAACCGATCGCAGATTCAGCGCGTCGATTTGAAAACCAGACACCTTACGCCGTTATCTGCGGAGGGTTTCAGCCAGCCGGAATTCTCACCCGACGGCCGTTGGATTGCGTACGTCGACGTTAATAACGGCGCGGTTTGGAAGATGAACGTTCAATCCTCTGAGAAGGTCCAACTCGTCCCGAGTGGGTTTTCGGTCGGCTTCCCCCGATGGTCCCCCGATGGCAACTTTCTCGCCATGACCGCCAGCGACCAAGGCGCGGCCAGCACGGCGTATCTTGTCTCTGCAACAGGAGGGGCCCTTCAGCCGCTCCTGCCCGATGGGTCTCAGGCATCGGATCCTGATTGGGCTCCGGACGGCAAGACCCTCGCCGTTACACACTTCAGCATCGGCCAGCAGGATCAAACAGCGCTTTTCCTCGTCGACCTTGTATCTCGAAAACAGACCATGGTGCCGGATTCCATGGACCGCTTCTTTCCACACTGGTCTCCGGATGGTCGATCCCTCGTCGCCTACGCAGATAGAGGTCGAAGAGTCGACGTTTACAGCTTCGCCTCGCACGCGTGGAAAAGCATCGCCACGGCCGCAGCCATCGGATTCCCGGTCTGGTCTCCAGACGGCGGCTTCATCTACTACCAGAAGATCCTCGAAGAGGGCGAGCCGGTCTACCGATTCAACGTCCGCACGGGCCGCACCGACATAGTCGCGAGGTTCGATGCGGACCTGTCGGGAGGCATTACCCGTTGCGCTTTAATGGGAATCGCACCCGACGGAGCGCTGCTGGTTGATACAACACGCGGTAACAGCGACCTCTACCGGGCGGAGTTGACGCTTCCACGCTGAATTCCGGTAATGCGGCAACGCCGCAGGAGAACTCCACAATCTTCTAATTGTTGGAATGCCATATTTAGCCCGAAATTCTCACATGTCATCGGCTCTGACTTTGCACTTTGTCGCACTCCCATGTGCCGCCCGGAGTCGGCGCACTCTTAATTTGTCAAGGGCCTCGCAACCCACCCCAATGGATACAAAGTGTTTAGCGCCCTACATTTCCTGCGGCCTAATACCAGCTTATGTCGCACAATACTGAATAGGATCAGATAAGAAAGGACCGGTCAGGGAACATGAATAGCACCAACTTCTCAGTCGCCAGCGTCGCCCGCCGCGTCGGCCAGTCCCTGAACAGCGATTCCGCGTTAATTCGTTTACTTCAAAAAGCACGCAGAAACTGTGCAGCCGTAATCCTTGCCAATAGAATCAATAGCTTGGAGCAGAATTTCCGCACCGATTCCATACAGAAACCGTACAGAATCTACGCAGAAACCGCACAGATCCATGCAGGAACTGTGCCCCGGGTCACTTAGCCCGCTATGAGTAGCCCCAAATGGCTCTTTCCCAAGGAAAAAGCCATTGACACGATCATCGGTTCTTAACTTGCTGACGTGATTCGCATTAGAAGTTGATTTTGGCGGCAAGCTGGACCTGGCGCTCAAGACGCTGGAACAGCGGCTCTGCGCCTGCGGATGAAACCTCTCCAAAAGTCGTTGTTCCAACCGTAGCCGAGGGATTATTGAATTGCGGCGTGTTGAAAAGATTGAAGAACTCCGCCCGCAATTGCAGCTGTTTCGATTCAGTCAGGTGCGTGTTCTTGAAGACTGAGAAATCGATATTCTTTGTCCCCGGCCCCTGAAGGATATTGCGTCCGGAGTCGCCCCAGGTTCCCGCGGCCGGATTCGCGAATGCCTCAGTGTTGAACCATTTTGCAAGCACGCGCTGCTCGCTTGGCAACGATCCGGTGCCGCTGATTTCAGCCCGCGGGGTCAGACCATCCCCAACTCCACTCGATGCAGACACAGAGAACGGGAAACCATCGTAGTACTGGAGAATCGTATTCAGCTGCCATCCATTGACAAAGCCTCCCACCAGACCATTTTCCTTGAATGGAAGCTCATAGGTGGCGCTGACGACAAATCGATTCGGAATGTCTTCGTCTGAATTGCCATAGTCAGCGCGAATATCGTAGGGATTTACAACAGCACCGGGGCTGGCCGTGCTCTCGTCCAGAGCGTGACTGTAGGTATATGAACCAAGGAAGTTGAGGCCATGCGCGCGACGCTCGGCCGTGATCTGCAAAGCGTCGTAATTGGAGACTTGCCTGGTTTCAAGATCGTTGATTTGTGCAAAGAACGGGTAGGGCCGCGCTGCCGAAACAGTGGTTGCTCCCCCCAGTCCCAATTGGCCCGCGTTGATGTCCCGCAGATGGTCCAGGTGAACACCCTTGGTTCCCACGTAGGCTAATTTGAGCACGGTCGAGAAAGGAATCTGCTGCTCGATGCTCGCATGCCATTGTTCACTATAGGGCGTTTTTGCATTTGGATCCTGCGCGTAGGCTGGTGTGTTCGGGTTTAACGCGCTGCCGGAGGTAACAGTCGTGTGAGCATATCCATCCGACGCAAAGTTGAATGGTGCGCCATTGCTGGCTGCTCCATACGTCGTGGAGTTATTGAACGCCCAGTAGTTATCGACCGGGACATTGGCCGACAGACCGCTGGAGTTCGTTACGTTCGGAGCTGAGTAATAAATGCCGTAGCCGGCGTGAAAGACTGTCTTGGATGTAACTTTAAGAGCGAACCCGACGCGCGGAGCGAAGTTCAGGTTATTGCCGCTGAGGCCGCTGCGCGGAACTCCTTTGCTCCCTACCTGTTCAAGTGCAGTAGTTGAGATAGAAGGAACAAAGTCATACTCTTTGTTGTTCACTTCAGTCCAGGGCCAGCCCAGGAAGTTCTCATAGCGGAGGCCCAGATTCAGCGTCACACGGTTGTTGATCTTGTAGTTGTCCTGCACATAGAACGAGAGATCGCCTTGCCGCAGGCCGACCAGCCCGCTCGGATAAGAATAGGTTCCACTTGTGGGTGCTCCAAAGAGCAGATCGGTCCACGGTAAGCCGGTGTAGCGCGTGGCATAGGCCTCGGAGCCGTGTTCTTCGGCGGTCTGGAACATGTTGTATTGCAGGCGTACATATTCGACTCCGATGTCGAGAGAGTGTTTACCGCGAACCAGATTGACGTCGTCGTCAGTTTGATAGTTATTGGTGCCGATCACGGTGGGGCTGTTGCCCGCATCGCCGATTGTCGCGTATCCCGAGAATGTCATCACCGGCAGTCCATCGGACATGGGCTGGCCGGCAACCTCTACGCCGGGAATATCGAGTTCGGAGGGAAGGTCCAGTCCCGCATCCCAGTTTCCAGCGTTGACAAACAAGCGCGACCAGCCGAATCGCACCGTGTTGACTGTAGTAGCTGTAAAGATGTGCGTCTCGCCGAGCACAGCCTGATGTGCCGGGTCCGTTGCGGGCCCGCAGATCACGGCTCCCACCAGAGGCACGGGCAGAATTCCGGGCAGGCTGAGAGTATCCAGTGATTGGCTGTAGCGAAGAAAGCCGTTATCGTGATCGGTGAACTTATGGTCAACCCTTACGTCGAAGGCATCTCCGTTGTCGATACGAAGCGGATTGAACAGAAAATTATTGGCGGTGGTCGCCGTCGATATATTCGGCGTCGCATATTTTTCATAGAACTTCAAAATGTTCGCGCCGGTTTGGTCAATGTTCGGATCGTTGATTGGAATAAAGTTATCGGCATATGCAACATGTGTTAGCGGGTTCTTGACGGTTTGCGGGTAAGCGGAGAAGTCATAGCCTGCGGAAGTGATATTGACGTCGGGGACACTTTCGGTGTCGGTCTGTCCCTGGGCGAGACGCGATCCCGCGTAGTCGGCAAAGAAAAAGGTTTTGGGATTGGCCTGCTTGAAGAACACCGGGCCGCCGAAGGTGGCGCCGAATTGGTTTTGCCGGAGCGGCGGCTTGATAGCCCTGGCGAAATAGTTCCTCGCGTTCATTGCCGAATTGCGAAAGAACTCAAATGCATCGCCGTGAAAGTGCTCTGTGCCGGATTTGTAAACCAGGTTGATGGTGCCGCCGTTTCCGCGTCCGTAGCGTGCGTCGGCATCGGCAATATCTTCACTGAATTCCTGAATTGCATCGATGGGCGGGAAAATAACAACTGCGAGTCCATTATGGTTCTCGTTATCGCCAATACCGTCCAGGAGCAGGCGGTTCTCCTGATAACGAAGACCGTTGAAAGCGAAGGACGTGTCTCCGCGCTGCATCGTATAGGGAACGCTGGTGATCTGGGTTTCGGCTGGCAGAGCGCCGGCGCCCAGGCCCACCAACTCAGCGAAGTTGCGCCCATTGAGAGGCAGATTTTTAACCGCTTCCTCGCTGCGGAGGTTTGATACCGATGAGCTTTCGGTATCCAGCGTTTGACCTGAGGCCTGGACCTCAATGGTCTCGGCATTCGCGCCCACAGTCAGCGCCGCCCCGGCGTCCACGCGCTCGCCCACTTCAAGTCGAACGTGCTCCACAGCGCTCTTGAAGCCTGGGGCTTCGATCGTGACAACGTAGTCTCCGGGCGCCAGTGGCGGCGAGACAAAGAGTCCCTGCGCATCGGTCGCTAAGGTGCTCGCCAGCCCGGTTCCGCTATTCCGCACCTTCACCTGCGCGCCGGGGATTACCGAGCCGGTGTTGTCTTTCACGACGCCGGTAACGATCCCGGTTTCAACAATCTGCGCCTCTAGTACTGAGGCCGTGAAAACGGCAAACAGAGCGGCCATCACAAATATGAGGTTTCGCTTTGCAATAGTTCGTAATGCTAACAGTGCAACAGACATAATATGCCTCCAGGATGCGATCGATCTCGATCGCTCGCGTTAAGAGATTGCGGCGTGGCGTTGTACAGCATTGCAATGCAAATACGGCGCACATCGCGGCCAGTTAGTTGCATGAAGTCTCAAGGCGACACAGATGCCAAAATGATTTACCGGGATGGAGAAGCGCGCCCGCTCTCCTGTGGCTGCGTCGGCTCTGCGGCTGTAGCTTTTCTCAAAATGCGTTATTCAAATCGTGTACATCGTATGCTGCGGGTCATGGAATAGGGATCCGCGGAGCTGGGCAGCGGTACTGCACATAGCGTTTGAGCGGCCGCGGAGAAACTGAAAATCGCGGCAGAGAAAGTGCAAATTGGTTTGATCGAGGGAGTCATTTCCATGGTTATAAAGTTTTTCTTGCCAAATGTCTAGTGACTCGGTAGACTTTATATAGTCGATTTCACGCGAAATTGCAACCGAATTCTTGATCGTCCATCTTGGATGTTAGCTGTTTGCTCCCTGCATCCTGCTTCTTTCACAGCTTCTCGAGGAGAATAAAGTGTTCCTGTTTTTCTTGCATACATGGTTTGTCTGGTGGATGCTGGCTATCATCTTCATCCTTCGCTGGGTACATGTGTTGGCCAAGCAATACTCTCAGGAGTTGCCCTGTAGAAGCTATCAGCGACAGCGAACCTTTGGCGCATAGCTCTTGCGCTCTCACAAATAGATAGAGTTCCCTTCCCCTTTTCTGCGATCTGCGGAGGCTCTTCAATGAAGGCGCTTCACGTGATGGCTAAGCCCCACGGCCCCATCTGCAATCTCGATTGCACCTACTGCTACTACCTGGAGAAAGAAAATCTCTACGCAGGCAGCGGGCGCGAATTCCGCATGTCCGACGATGTGCTCGAGACATATATTCGGCAGTACATTCAGTCGCAACCCGCGCAGCACGTAAGCTTTGCCTGGCAAGGAGGTGAGCCCACGCTGCTGGGGATTCCATTCTTTGAGCGCGTAGTCGAGTTGCAGAACAAGTACGCCGATGGAAAGACGATAGACAATGCATTCCAGACTAACGGCACGCTACTCGACGACGCGTGGGGAGAATTTCTCGCGCGTCACAAATTCCTGATTGGAATCTCTATCGACGGGCCGGAAGAGATTCACGATTTTTATCGCGTCGACAAGGGCGGCAAACCGACGTTTGCGCGCGTGATGCGCGGCCTCGGCATTTTGAAAAAGCACGGCGTTCAGTTCAACACGCTCACCGTCATCAATCGCAAGAACTCCTATCGCCCCAACGAGGTTTACCGCTTCCTGAAGCAGATTGGCAGCAAGTATCTGCAATTTATTCCCGTTGTCGAGCAGGTTGCAACCAAGGCTGATGCCAACGGGTTAGTTTTGCTGAAACCGTTCTCGCGTCAAGAGAGTAAGGTTTCCGATTGGTCGGTCGAACCAATTCAGTTCGGGCGATTCCTGCAGCAGATATTCGATTCATGGGTGCTTCAGGATGTGGGACGCGTCTTTGTGCAGATCTTCGACGTGGCGCTTGAGTCCTGGTACGGGGCGCCCCAGTCACTCTGCGTCTTCGCTCCAACCTGCGGCAGCGCACTGGCATTGGAGCACAACGGCGATCTTTATTCATGCGACCACTTCGTATATCCCGATAATCGTTTGGGAAACATTATGCAGACGGCCATGACGAGTCTTGTGAATTCAACGCAGCAGACCCGCTTCGGCAATGCGAAAGAAACCGGTCTTCCCTCCGATTGTCGCCAATGCGATGTGCGTTTTGCCTGTAATGGCGAGTGTCCCAAGCATCGCTTTACGCAAACGGCATCTGGGGAATACGGGCTGAACTATCTCTGCGCGGGTTACAAGCATTTCTTCCATCACATCGATCCGTATATGCGCTTTATGGCTGAGGAACTGAGGCAGAATCGAGCGCCGGCGCGTGTGATGGAGTGGGCCAGGACCAGAAGAGGCACCACCGCTCTATTTGCCGCGCCGCAGAAGAACCAGGGAGTCGCTCTCGCATAAAAGCTTGTCGCGCCCGACAGCGGAGATCGGTATTCCACCTGTTATCTCTCTGGTCTTGATACATTGCGCACCGTTTCCGATCGAAGATCGTTGGCTCAATTTGCAACCCATCAACCGAGTTATCTCCAAATTACTTTTCGACCTATAGGAGCCCCATGAAAGACAAAAGCATACTGAAGGCGTTGACAACGACCTTAATCCTTGCGACGAGTGCAAGGCTCTCGCTGCATGCACAACAGGCGCAGCCTTACCAGGGAGTGGTTGGCAGAACCCTTGCCGACTCAAAAGAATGGTGGCCGGAGCCGGTGAAACCGCCCGCCGGAGCTCCAAACGTGGTGTGGATCCTGTTGGACGATGTGGGTTATGGCGCGGCCGGCACATTCGGCGGACTCATCAATACTCCCACTTTAGACAGTCTGGCCAACAATGGCCTGCGCTACACCAATTTCCATACCTGCGCCATCTGCGCTCCAACCCGCTCGGCGCTGCTGACCGGCCGCAACAGTGCGTCTGTGCATGAATCGGGCTTCTCGCATGTTGCCATGTCGGCTGGTTTCCCCGGATGGGACGGCCGCATGCCTTCCACCGGCGGCACGATCGCCGAGATCCTGCGCGACAACGGGTACAACACATTCGCTGTGGGCAAATACGGATTAACGCCGGACGAAGAGGCCACTGACGTCGGCCCATTCGATCACTGGCCGACTGGCAAGGGCTTCGATCATTTCTTCGGATTCCTGGGCTCGCAAACCGACCAGTACAAGCCGGACCTGGTGGAAGATCAGGCGCACGCGCGCCCCGACGGCCGCCACCTGAACGACCAGATCACCGACAAGGCCATCTCTTATATCGACCGCCAGGAAAAGGTCGCGCCAAACAAGCCGTTCTTTCTTTACTACGCGCCCGGCGCAACACATGCGCCGCACCAGGTCGACAAATTCTGGAGCGATCAATACAAGGGTAAGTTCGATGAGGGTTGGGATGTGTATCGCGAGAAAGTTTTCGAGCGCCAGAAGCAACTTGGCGTGATCCCCGCCAATGCAATTCTTCCCGATCGCAACCCGGACATCACGGCCTGGGATCAACTGTCGCCGGACGAAAAGAAGCTCTATACCCGCTTCATGGAAGTGTATGCGGGCTATCTGACATATACCGATTTCGAAATCGCCCGCTTGGTCAATCACTTGAAAGAGATTGGCCAATTAGACAACACTCTGATCTTTGTGATGATCGGCGACAACGGCGCCAGCAAGGAAGGAACGCTCGAAGGAAGCATCGACCGCACCATTCGCGGCAAGCCGGTGACCGCGGATGACAATGACGCTTATAACCTGTCCAACATCGACAAGATCGGCACGCCTGACGCCAAACAGGGTAACTATCCGCTGGGCTGGGCGCAGGCCGCCGACACTCCGTTCAAGTACTGGAAAGAAGATGCCAACAGCGAAGGCGGAACGCACAATCCACTTATCGTTTACTGGCCGAAGGGAATTAAGGACAAGGGCGGAATCCGCACCCAGTACGGACATGTGATCGACGTGCTTCCGACCACACTCGATCTGGTTGGCATCAAGGCCCCTGAAGAAATCCGGGACGTCAAGCAGCAGCCCATCGAGGGAACGTCACTGGCCTACTCAATCAACGATGCCAATGCGCCGAGCCGTCACACAGTGCAGTACTACTACATCTTTGGTTCGCGCTCGATCTATGACCACGGATGGAAGGCCGAGCTCGCGTTTCCCAACGACATCCTCATCAAAAACGCAGCCAGTAATCCACCCTTCGATGAAAACACTTGGGAACTCTACAACCTGAACGACGATCCGACCGAACGCATCGATCTGGCTAAGACGGATCCGGAAAAGCTGGCGCAATTGAAGGCCGAATTCGACGAACAGGCCCAGTCGCATCATCTCGCACCCTACCTCACCTGGGACGATGTGTATCAGAAGCGGATTCAACATACCTACCTGCCCACGTGGCTGCCCAAGCCGGCAACAGCGCCGGCCCCAAGCAGCGGCAGCAAGTAGCATTGCCGGCATATTTCTTGCCTCTGCGTCGATGAAGGATGTTCGAGCTCGTAACGCAGAGAAGCCGCGATCCATCCTGTCGCCAATTCATCGTTGTATCACCAGATCCAACAGGAGCCCCATGAAAGACAAGAGCATACTGAAAGCGTTGACGACAACGTTAATACTTGCGACGAGTGCGAGACTCTCGATGCACGCACAAGAAGCACAGCCGTATCAGGGAACAGTTGGCAGAACCCTCGCCGACTCAAAAGAATGGTGGCCGGAACCGGTAAAAGCGCCGGCCGGCGCACCCAATGTAGTGTGGATCCTGCTGGATGATGTTGGCTTTGGCGCGACCGGCACATTCGGTGGGCTCATTAATACCCCCACGTTCGACAGCCTGGCCGCGAATGGCCTGCGTTATACAAACTTCCACACGTGCGCGATCTGCGCACCAACCCGCGCGGCGCTTCTGACTGGGCGTAACAGCGCGTCGGTGCACGAGTCTGGATTCAGCCACACCATTATGTCCGCCGGCTTCCCCGGCTGGGACGGCCGCGTGCCCGCGACTGCCGGAACCATCGCGGAGATTCTCCGCGGCAACGGCTACAACACATTCGCAGTTGGCAAATATGGCGTAACTCCCGACGAAGAAGCCACCGATGCTGGCCCATTCGATCATTGGCCCACCGGCATGGGGTTCGACCACTTCTTCGGATTCCTCGGTTCGCAAACCGACCAGTATCATCCTGACCTGGTGGAAGATCAGGCGCACGTGCGTCCCGACGGCCGCCATCTGAGCGACCAAATCACTGACAAGGCGATCTTCTACATCGATCGTCAGGAGAAAGTCGCTCCTGACAAACCGTTCTTCCTTTACTACGCGCCCGGCGCCACTCACGCGCCGCACCAGGTAGATAAATTCTGGAGCGATCAATACAAAGGCAAATTCGACGAGGGATGGGATGTCTATCGTGAAAAGGTCTTTGAGAATCAGAAGAGACTCGGACTTATCCCTGCCGACGCAAAACTTCCCGATCGCAATCCGGATATCAAGGCCTGGGATCAACTGACACCGGAAGAGAAGAAGCTATATGCGCGTTTCATGGAAGTCTACGCGGGCTATTTGACCTATACGGATTTTGAAGTTGGCCGCCT
The DNA here is from genome assembly GCA_050014675.1 of Occallatibacter sp. Taxonomy (GTDB): domain Bacteria; phylum Acidobacteriota; class Terriglobia; order Terriglobales; family Acidobacteriaceae; genus Telmatobacter. The sequence goes on from JBEKCW010000007.1 coordinate 17,542, forward strand.
GGTCAATCACCTGAAAGAAATCCACCAACTGGATAACACGCTGATCTACGTAATGATCGGTGACAATGGCGCAAGTAAAGAGGGCACTCTGAATGGAACCGTCGACCAGGCTCTGCTCAGCAGAAAGCCCTTGTCGTACGACGAAAACATCAACTACAACCTGAATAAGATCGGTGAAATTGGAACTTCTGCCGCCACCAACGGCAATTACCCACTCGGCTGGGCGCAGGCTGCTAATACGCCTTTCAAATTCTGGAAGCAGGATGCAAACAGCGAAGGCGGCACGCACAATCCGCTCATTGTATTCTGGCCGAAGAGTATCAAGGACAAAGGCGGCATCCGCACCCAGTACGGCCATGTCATCGACGTGCTTCCAACCACGCTCGATCTTGTAGGCATCAAGGCTCCCGACGAAATCAAAGAAGTCAAGCAGCAGCCAATTGAAGGGATTTCACTGGCCTATTCGATTAATGATGCCAATGCGCCATCCCGTCATACTTTGCAGTATTACTACATCTTTGGCTCTCGCTCGATTTATGACCACGGATGGAAAGCGGAGCTGGCATACCCCAGCAGCTTTATCACCGGCAATGCTGCAAGCAAACAGCCCTTCGATGAAAACGCCTGGGAACTCTACAACCTGAACGATGACTATACAGAGCGGATCGACTTAGCCAAACAATACCCCGAGAAGCTAGCTGCGCTGAAAGCCGAGTTTGAAGAACAGGCCAAGGCGCATAATCTCTACCCCTACATCACCTGGGACGATGTGTTTAATGCACGAATTCACCGTACCAAAGACGCGAAGCCGTTTTTCCAGGCCGTGCAAGATGTAACTAAGAGCGGCAGTGACCAATAGTTCTTGTAACTTTGTGTAACTTACCAGGTTTCGTGGCTGACCTCGGACTCACTCTAGAATCTGGCCGATATCAAGCCGCCACCATGTTCAAAACACACCGGAGGGTTTTCAATGAATCTTACGCAGCAAGTAGGACTGTTTCTCAGCGGCTCGATGGCCTTGAGTTCCTGGTCGCCAGCCTGGGCCCAAAGTAATGAGAGTGCAAAGCCAAACGCATCCGGGGCGGATGCCGCTGTGCCGAGCGGCGAAGCGCAGCAACCCTTCTGGCCCAAGCCGCCTAAGGCTCCGGCTGGCGCGCCGAATGTCGTGCTCATCCTGGTCGACGATGTGGGCTTTGGAGCCACTTCGACTTTCGGAGGTCCGATCCCGACTCCAACTTTTGACAGACTTGCCGCTGACGGACTCCGCTACAACAACTTTCATGTCAATAGCCTCTGCTCGCCGACGCGCGCCGCGCTTCTAACCGGACGTAACAACCATGAAGTTGGTTTTGGATCCATCTCAGAGTGGTCCGCTCCCTATCCCGGCTACAACACGCTATTGCCCAGGAGCTCCGCGACCATCGCCGAGGTGCTCAAGGAAAGTGGTTACAGTACTGCAGCCTTTGGCAAGTGGCATAACACGCCCACGTGGCAAGTGAGCCCGGCAGGCCCATTCGATCGCTGGCCGACAAACCTTGGTTTCGAGCATTTCTATGGATTTCTTCAGGCGGCCGACAACCAATACTTCACGCGCATCTATCGCGATCAAACGCCGGTCGAGCCGGGCAAGACTCCCGAGCAGGGATATCACTTCACCACCGACATTACCAATGACGCAATCAAGTGGCTGCATGAGCATGATGCCGTCGCCAGCGACAAACCGTTCTTTATCTATTACGCAACCGGCGCAACCCACACGCCTCATCAGGTGCCGCAAAAGTGGATTGATATGTTCAAGGGCAAGTTCGATGAGGGATGGGATGTACTACGGCAGAAGGCGTTCGAAAGGCAGAAGGCGATGGGCGTGATTCCCGCCAATGCGGAGTTGACGCCACGCCCCGAGGGATTGCCGGCGTGGGACTCGCTCAGTTCAGACCAGAAAGTGCTGCTCGAGCATCAGATGGAGGTCTACGCGGGATTCGCGGCGCAGACCGATTACGAGATCGGCCGGCTGCTGGATGCGATTCGCGAAGAGGGACAGGCCGATAACACGGTGGTCATGGAAATCTTCGGTGACAACGGCGCCAGCGCTGAGGGTGGCCTGGAAGGCACAGACGCTCACGACGTGAACGGCAAGGCGCCGAGCATTGAGGCACGTTTGGATACCGCCGATCTGCTGGGCAGCGAAATGTTTATGAACCACTACGCCGCAGCCTGGGCGTGGTCGCTAAGTTCGCCGTTTCAGGGCACCAAGCAGGACGCATCGCACTTGGGCGGCACCACCGATCCATTGGTTGTCGTATGGCCTGGTCACCTCAAGGACGCCGGCGGGTTACGCAGCCAATTCTCACATGTGAACGACATCGCGCCGACGATCTATGACATTGTTGGCGTAAAGCCTCCCGAAGAAATCGACGGTGTAAAGCAGACTCCGCTGGAAGGAACCAGCCTGACTTACACATTCGATCATGCGAATGCGCCGAGCCGTCACCGCATTCAATACTTCTGCACCAGCGGCAATCGCGCCATCTATAAGGATGGGTGGTGGGCAGGCGATCTCTATCACGAAACCTGGGATGAGGGATACAGGCTTCCGAGCAACGGGGTAAGCGAAAAAGATCTCGACACTCATCCATGGGAACTGTACAACCTGAATAACGATTACAGTCAGGCTCACAATCTGGCCGCGAAGAATCCCGAAAAACTGAAGGAATTGCAGGCGCTTTTCGCCACTGAAGCCGCGAGGAATCAAGTCTACCCGGTGCTTCCCGCGCGTCAAGCGTACCCGATCGGTCAGACGGCAGGACAAAAGGTCTTTACCTATCGTTCGGGCGTATCTCGGCTTCAACCGGCGGTTGGCCCGCAACTAGGCGGACGCGCCTATTCAATCACGGCGGATATTGACGTGCCGATTACGGGCGCCGACGGAGTCATTATCGCGCAAGGCGGCCGTTACGGCGGTCTCAGCCTGTTTGTCAAAGACCGCCGCGTTGTCTACGAGATTAATGCGTTCGGAAGTCGCTCCGGACAGTTGGTCGCTACCGATCCACTCCAACCGGGCAAAGCGCACATCGTGCTCAACCTTCTCCCAAGCGGGGAGACAAAACAATCGGATCTGCCGTTCCTGGCACGCCAGCCGCTCCCCGCTGTCGGCACGCTATCCATCAACGGAATTGCGGAGGGCGAGGCCAAATTTACCAACGTAAATCTTGGCTTCAACGAGACACTGGATATCGGAAGCGATCTCGGCTCGCCCGTCAGTCAGGAGTACAAAACGCCCGACCGCTTCACGGGAACAGTGGACAAGGTCGTGATTGCGCTTCAGTAAAACAGCGTTGACCGCAGTTGAATTCAGCGGAAGGGCAAATCATCTCTTGCCCTTCCGCTTCGTTTTTCCGGCCAGCATTGAATTGGCCGCTGCCGCCAGAGCAATAAATCGAGCCCGAAAAGGAGTGATTTTAAGCACCGAAAGCCGGCAAAACGGGTACTAAACTGCTTCCTATGGACAATCTCCCATCGTTAGGGGTAAATTCTGGGGGATTGTAGACGCTCAGTGCGAATGAGCGTGGACTCGACGGGAAGGCCAGGCATGCTCAAGACCCGAATGCTGCCGGTTCGATGTTGTCTTTCCTCCGGACGCCAGTTCCCTGCCCGATCCCTCTTGCTGTTGGCTTGGTGCTCCCTGCCCGGCGTGTTGCCGGCGCAAGTGCAGCAATCAAACAACATCGTACCGTTTCATCTGCGCGACAAATACCTCATCGTCGTCGCGGCAACGGTCAATAACACTGGCCCTTACGACTTTCTGGTCGACACGGGAACTACCCGGACCGTGATCGATCCAGGCCTTGCGCTCCAGTTGCAGGCCCCGGCCATCGGCAAGGTTTCGCTTACGGGGATCCTGCGTCAGCGGCAAGATGAACTGGTGCAGCTCGAGAATGTCCGGATAGGCGGGGTTTCAGCATCTGGACTGGGAGTAGTCGTCGATCGCCTTGGACGGCAGAAAACGCTGGCGCCAGGGATTCGAGGCGTTCTCGGCGAGGATTTCCTCTCACGATTCGATATCTTCATCGACTACAAGGAGCGCTGGCTGCGGTTTGGCGGTCCCACCCCAACGGGGGAGCGATGCCGTTTTGAAACGATAGGACAATATCAAGGTTCGCCTACGATCAACCGCGTACTCATTTGGACGGACTTCATGGACGCCGGCAAGGCCAGGGTACTGTTGCAGTTGGATACCGGCGCCAGGGTGCCCGAGCTGTTTCCAGCCAACCATGCCCCAATATCTTCACCACGCTGGGGTGGTGTCATGGCCATCAGCGATGGTGCGGATGAAGTCACCATCGATTCCAATACTTCCATCAAAATCGGCTCAACCGTGGTCCGCGGCCTCGATGTGGTTCAATCCCGCCGATCGCTAACATTCGATGCGCAAGGTCTGTTGCCTGCAGCAATCTTCCACACAATTTACATCAGCCACTCGGGTGGATTTATTGTCCTGAACCCCAGCGAGTGAGTGCTGGGTTGGTGCTGCGCACGGAACAGTTCGGTGGCTGGCGATGCACACGATCTCAGACCAGTTCGGCAGGAACCAATTGCAGCCTGTTCTCCTGCGCAATCCCGTCACGGCTCCGGGAGCCCCATATGGGGACACACTGGGTAGCGAGAGCCTGCAGGCGAAATCCTGAGCGAAGCCGAAGGACCAATCGAATAATGGCGGAGAGCGAGGGATTCGAACCCCCGATACCCTTTCAGGTACGTCGGTTTTCAAGACCGATGCCATCAACCACTCGGCCAGCTCTCCGCGGGATCAACTGCTTTTTCGATTGTAAAGCTAAATCAATCGGCCAGGTAAATTCCCCACGCCTACAACGGCGCCTGCTTGCCTTGTGTCAAATCGCGAATGATCTCCACTTCGCGTTCACGATATGGCTTTCCGTCGGGATAAAAAAGGTCGTGGAACCAGATGGTCGGCTGGTCTGAAACGTAAGGCCGCGTCCACGAATCCCAGGGGAAATTCGTCTGGCTCTTGCCGTTGACCAAACCCCAGTTGATGGCGCCCACGTGGTTCTTATACGCGATTGGGAGAATTGTGTCGATCGTGCTTCCGGCGCTGCGAGCCATGTACTCGGTGCAAATCAGCGGCCGGTGAAATTGCTGCAACTCCGCAATGTGCTTTTCGAAATCTTCAGGCCAGCCGTACCTGTGAAAGCTGATCACGTCAGACTGTTCAATTTGAATGCGCGTCATCGGCGACATGGCGTCAAGCGGGCTCCATGCGCCGTCATCAAATACGCCGCTTGTAAGCGGCTGCGTGGGATGCGCGCTGCGCGCCCATGCAAATACCTGCGGAACCAGTTTGATGACAGCATCGTTTGCGTTCTGCGGCTGGCCATTCGTATAGACGCCTGGATGTTCTTCGTGCGGTTCGTTCCACACATCCCAGGCCAAAATGCGCGAATCGGCTGCAAACGCTCCTACCACCCCAACTACGTATTCCTTGAGCTTGGGATACTGCGCCGGATCGGCAAGCACCGCTGCGCCCGGCGCCTGCACCCAGCCCGAGTTGTGCACCCCGGGTATGGGCGGATGTTGCGGGCCAAGCTTTGGATACGGTTCCCAGCACGAATCGAATAGCACGAAGATTGGCCGAATGTGATGACGCGCGGCGATCGTCAGAAAGATATCGATGCGCTTCTTGAACCCTTCGGGATCCTGTTCCCATAACAGATTGTGCAGAAACACGCGCATGGTGTTCATGCCGATGCCCTCGGCCCAGCCCAGTTCGCGATCGATCGTGGTTGGGTCAAAGGTGTCAGCCTGCCACATTTCGAGCTCGTTGATAGCCGTCGAAGGCAGAAAGTTTGCGCCCACCGGCCACGGCTGCGCCGCGTACCAGGCGTTGGCCTGGGCCTCGGTCCATCGGTCCTGCGAGTGCAGGCAAGGCAGGGCAATGACGAACAATGCTGCCAGCATCAAAATTCGGGGGGTGGTCTTCTCTAGATGTTTCATAGTGAATCGAGCTCCCTGATCATGCGCGAATTCGCTCGCGTCTTAACGCAGCCATCACATTCGGAATCTACCGGCCATTCTTTCACATGCGCTTCTTAGTAAGCGAGACTGGCGCGCCTGGCGAACACGGCCCCTATGGTGATACCCCCCCTCCCCCTGGGAGCGGCTAAGTGAATGATTCGGTTGAAGTTGAAGGTGACAAAAAGTGCGCAAGACGGCCGCAAAATTAACATATCAAAGAGCTTAGATCGTAAAATCCTCCAGGAGAAGGAGTTACGAGCGCTCGACACAACGGCCTTGGTGCAGCCGTGGGATGATTTCTCTTTTCACACTTTTGAAGGTAGCGCAGAAGGAGTAAATTACCGGCAACTCTGGCGGGAGAAATTTACGGCGGCCCTCCCAATTCCTATGGAGCTTTGAGGTTTGTGTTATCCCGGGTCAACTCGAAATTTAGAAGCAGGTCCCCATTCGACTACGGTCGCTTCGCTCCCTCCGCTCAGGGCAGGCTTTCGACTACGGTCGCCGAGGCGACCTACGCTCAGGAGGGCACGCAATCTCGTACTTGATTGAGTTGGGCTGGGTGGGTGTTGTGCTGTCCCACCCTAGCCGCAAGGACAAAGACGCGGCGAAGATGGGGCACCCAGTGTGTATGCAGAGAAGGGTTTATTCGCCGGCGCTGGTTGGGGCTCCTGCGAGAACTATGGGCAGCGTGGGGGCGGATGATCCGGCTGCTGGCTCGATGGTGATGCCGAATGCTTTGGCTTCAACTCCCGCGGGAATCTGCGGCAGCACTACGCTTGCGCTGCCTGCGGCGTCGGGGCGGAAGATGCCGGCTGGAATCGGCGCCTTACCGTTGGCCGGAATGACCCAGAGCTCGTAGGTCTTGCCGGAGTCGATCTGCGCAAGGTTGCTGGCCTCGAGAACGAGCGCACCACGCGAAGCAACATAAACCGCGCGAGCTGACGGCGCAGGACGCGGCGAGCCCGCAGTGAGCAAAATGTGCTGCGCCGCGGGCGCGGTGAGAACATCGAGCACTTCGCGTGCACGCTGATTGACTCCGGCTTCAGATGCAAGCCGGGCTGCCTGCTGCTCAAGCTCGATGTTGGCAAGATGCAGCTTGATGCCGAGTCCGAAGGCAACCAGCAGCAGCGCGGCAACTGCAGTCCATGGAATCCATGCAGCCGCACGGCGCGTCCGCGGTTTTTGCGCGAGGCCGTCGGCAATGCTCACAACCTTTTGACTGACAGCCAGCGCAGAGCCGATGGGGTCAACTCCTGCGCGGTCAGCGCCGATTCTTTCAAGGAATCGCTCACGCGCGCCTTCAGGCAAAGGATGTTGTTCAGCACTCATAGCCACCAAAGCCAAGTCGCCCATGATTAACGCCAGTTCCGCGCGGCAGGTTTCGCAGGCCCCGAGATGCGCCTTCACTGCCGCCTGTTCATCGAGCGAAAGCGCCTGCATCGCGTACAAGCTAAGATCCTGCTGCGGGATGTGCGTGTTTTCGATCATGCCTGCACCGCCTCCCGCAACGAAATCAGTGCCGACCGGATTCTCGTCTTGACCGTTCCAAGGGGAACGCCGGTTTGCGCGGAAATCTCAGAGTGGCTCAACCCTTCAAAGAACGCGAGCTGAACCTGGTCCTGCTGGTCGCGCGGCAGCGTATCAAGATGAGTGCGAACTTTTTCCATCATGATATTGCGCTCCGCATCGGCGGCGAGATTCGTGTCCGCCGCAAGCTCCACTTCTTCCACCGGGTCTGACGGCTTTCTGCGCCGCAGCACATCGACCGCCCGGTTGCGCGCAACTACCGCAAGCCACCCGGCCAGCGATCCGCGCCCCGCGACAAAGTTCCGCGGAGTCTCCCACACCTCAAAAAAGATCTGCTGCATTACATCTTCAGCGGCCGCCGGCTCTTTGAGCACGCGCAACGCAACGGAGTACACCATCCTTCCATAGCGGTCAAAGATTGCCGCCATCGCAGCCTGATCCCGCTGAAGCACGCCGTTGATCAGGGCCGCATCACCGGTTTCCGGTTCTGCCGAGCCAGGTGATGTTGAGCCGCTATTCAAGGAACGTTCGAGCGGCTCAAGCGGATTGGAAGGATCTTCGGTCATTGTCGATTCTGGCGAGAGAAATTTCTACATCCGCTTACGAAACGCTTTCAGCGCAAGTTGCTAAGTCAAGCAATTTTAGCTGCCGTATCCATAGATGCGCATTTAATTCGGCTGCAGAGCACGCCGCGATGACACACCACGCGCACCCGTGAAGCCAGGCTGCGCCAATTTGTGTACGCGTGAGCAAGCCAATCGGATTGCGGGCGGGGAAAATATTTTTGGAAACGGGCAAGCGAACTGCTCCTGCCAGAATTCTCAGATTAATTCCAATCCGATTTGCCAGCTGTCGCGTTCTCGCAATGTACGGTGTTCACTCAATCATCTTCAGAGACCCGCGGGCAAAAAAGGAGACTCACCATGGCAACGGAAAGTTCAATCGGGCAGCTGCTGGTACGGGGCGGCCTTGACCGGCGAAAGTTCCTCAACGGAGTATCGATGTTCGGCCTTGGCGCAGCAACGTCCGCCATTGCCATCGGGTGCGGCAGCAACGGACATATGAAGAGCGTTTCGGCCGCGTCTTCCACCGACACGGCAGCGGACATTTTGACTGCGGCGCTGATTGCAGAGAGCCTGGCGATCACAACGTATTACACTGCGCTCTCAAGCAGCGGAGTGATCACCGATCCTAATCTCGCCGGATCGGGCGGCACAGCCGTTAGCGTGAGCTCGAGCGGCAGCCAGATCAACGTTGCCTACCTGCAGGGCGCGCTGCTTGAAGAAGTGGCGCACGCGCAACTGCTGCGCCAATTGCTTGGGCTGCCAACCAATGGCAGCGGCGATGCGGCGGCCGGGGTGCCGCAGAATTTCTATTACCCTGCCAACACCTTCGGCTCGCTTCAGAATTTTCTGCCCACCCTGCTCGCGCTTGAAGAGGCGTTTGTGGGCGCATACATGACGGCGGTGGAGGAGTTTGCATCCATGGCTGCCGGCTACAACGGCTTCAGCGCGACGCAGCCGAATCCAGCGATGAGCGGGTCGAACCTTACGCAGGCCGATCTGATTCTCTACGCCAAGGTGGCGGCATCCATCATGGGCGTGGAGTCAGAACATCGCGCGCTGGTGCGGGGCATTCCCTCGGTCACGCTCGACTCGCCCATGTATGCGGGCCTCAACCTGATCCCGGCAAACAACCTGAACTACGAGGGCGATGCGGGACTGACGGGCCTGATCACCAGCGTGAGCGGCAGCACCACCACCACCGCGGCGGCGGCGCTTGGCCCGTTCATCGCGTCAGGCAGCAATCCCGATGTGGTTGCGACCGTGACGACTCAGGCTGATTTTTCTTCCGTGGTGAACGCGTCGGTTATGTCGAATGTGACCGGCACTATCCCGGCGGCCGAATAGAGGCAGAGAACCCATCCGGATAGCCCTCCCCATTTGATGAAGCCGAAAGCGCAACATCCCCAGCCGCTTTCGGCTTTCTTTTTCGCTGTATCCTAGAAACAGGCTCACGATTCATGGTTTCAGGCATCAACCGCGGCGAAAAACTTTCAAGTCTCAAACTGACGGTAGTCCAATACGGCATATTGCTGATGATGCTGGCGTTGGCCGGCGGCTTGTGGCGGCTCCAGGTGCTGGGCGCGGAGAATTTCCGCCAGCTTGCCGAGGCTAACCGCATCCGCAAAGAGCCGATCCTGGCCCCGCGCGGGAAGCTGTTCGACCGATACAACCGCCTGATTGTGGACAACTACCCGTCGGTGAGCTGCTTTCTGGTTCGCGAGCAGAAAAAAGATATTGACGCCGATCTGCCGCTCATTGCCAAGGGGCTGGATCTCGATCTCGACCAGTTAAAGGCGACGGTGCACCACTACCGCAATTCGCCTGGCTATCAGCCCATCCCAATCAAAGACGACGTGACCGCCGATGAGCAGGCGTTTGTTGAGGCGCACCGGAATGAGCTGCCCGAGCTTGAAACCATCGACGTGGAGCGAAGGCTGTATCCGCGCGATGGGTTTGCGTCGCACCTGATCGGCTATGTGGGCGAGGTGAGCGAAGATGATTTGAACAATCCGCGCTTTGCTTATTACGAGCCGGGCGACGTGGTGGGCAAGGCAGGAGTGGAGGAAACCTACGACGAGCTGTTGCGCGGCACCGACGGCAGCCGCGAAGTGATTGTAGACAGCCACGGCCGGGAGGTGGGTTATTTCGGCATTCAGCACGCTGTTCCGGGGCAGGACCTGCGGCTGACCATCGACAACGACTTGCAGCGCGCGGCCGAGCTTGCGCTGGGCGATCGCAAGGGCGCCATTGTGGCCATGGACCCACGTAATGGCGAGATTCTGGCCATGGTTTCGCGGCCCAGCTTCGATCCCAATGAATTTGCCATCAAAATCGACCGCGACGACTGGAACAAGCTGATGACCGATCCGGATCATCCGCTGATGAACAAAGCCATCCAGGCACAGCTTGCGCCGGGATCGACGTTCAAGATTTTGATGTCGGTGGCCGGACTGCAGGAGGGCGTCGCGCAGGACATGCATATTGTGTGCAGCGGCGGGTGGGGGCCTTACGGCTATTACCACCACTGCGATGAGCATCACGGCGCGGTCGACATTCAGAACGCGATTCCCTACTCGTGCGACACGTTTTTTTACATGCTGGGCGACAAGCTGGGCATCGATCGCATAGTGAAGTACGCCAACGCGTTTGGCTACGGGCAGAAGACGGGGATCGATCTGCCGGGTGAACAGGCCGGGCTGATGCCCTCGCCGCAATGGCTGATCAAGAACTTCCATCACCGCTGGTACCCGGACGAGACGCTTGATGTTTCAATCGGCCAGGGCGCGCTTGAAGCTACGCCATTGCAGCTTGCGCGCATTATTGGCGGCATTGCCTCGGATGGCCACCTGGTGCGGCCTCATGTTGTGTTTCCCACGGAGCTGTCTGACAACTTCCACAAGGCGCTCGTCGAAAGTTTCCCCGGCTCGGGCGACGCGTTTGTGCCCATGGACCCGGAGACCTGGACCACGGTAACCGATGGAATGTACCAGGTGACTCAACCAGGCCTTTACCACACGGCCGGCGCGGAGGGTCTGGCCGGAATCGACTTTGGCGGCAAGACCGGGACGGCGCAGGTGATGAGCCATGAGGCATTGAGCGCAACGTCAAAAGGGCACAGCACCCTGCCTAACGTGTGGTTTGTGGGGATAACGCCGCGGCGGAATCCGGAACTGGTGGTTGCGGTGCTGTTTCAGAACGGCGACCACAGCTGGTTTCCGGCGCGTATCGGGGCGCAGGTTGTGGAGGCTTATGTAGAAAAGCAACGCCGGCTGGCGGGTAACCTGCCGGCGGAGAAGGCGCAGGCACCGGTTGAAATGAGCGGGGTGTGGTCGCAGCCTGACAATGCGCCCGGCGCGGAGGGTAAACAGAAGATCAGCTCGGGCGGCTTTGTGGTGGCGAATGGGGAGCCGGTTGCGGTGAAAGCTCCGACGGGTAAGGCCGTGAAGCAGCAGGCCGCAATCGCCGGCAGTCAACCTAAGCAAACGATCAGCGCCAATCAAAACCGGCCGGATGCTGTGGCTAGAAAGCAAGAGTAGACCGCATGCGGCGGATTTTGAGTTTTCGCGATTTTGACTGGCCGCTGCTGCTGCTGATCCTGGCCATGTGCGGGGTGTCGCTGCTCGAGGTCTATTCCACAACGGTGCACACGCGGTTTTCAAGCTTCGAGTCGAAGCAGCTGATGTTTATTGGAGTGGGCCTGGTGGGCATGTTTGTGCTGGCCAAGATTGACTACCACCGGCTGCTCGACCTCTCGCCCTGGTTCTACGGGATTTTTGTAGTGTCACTGATTGCTGTAAGGCTGGTGGGGCACAAGGCGCTGGGCGCGCGCCGCTGGATTGCGATCGGACCGGTACAGTTTCAGCCTTCAGAGTGGGTCAAACTGGTTTTGATTCTTGCGGTTGCGCGCTATTTCTCGAACCTGGGCGGGCGCTATCTGACGTGGCGCGACATCTTCAAGGCCCTGGCGATGGTTGGCGTCCCGATGCTGCTGGTTCTGGTGCAGCCGGATTTGGGCACCACGCTGACTTACACACCGATCCTGGTGGCGGGGTTGTTTCTAGGCGGCATTAGCCTGCGCCAGGCGGCGATTCTCACTATCTGCACTGTGGCGCTGGCTGGCGGAGTATTGTCGAGCGGCATCCTGAAAAAAGCCGGCCTGGTGCATGGGTATCAGAAGTCGCGGCTGACGAGTTTTACCAATCCGAGCGCCGACCCCAAGGGCGCGGGTTACCAGGTTCTGCAGTCTGAGATTGCCGTAGGCGATGGGGGAATCTGGGGCAAAGGGACTCAAAAGGGGACGCAGACGCAGGGTTACTTTCTGCCCATTCCCTATACCGACTTCATCTTTGCCGCTTTCAGCGAGGAGCACGGGTTCGTGGGCGCGATTTCAGTGCTGCTGCTATACTTTTTCATATTGATGCGTTTGATTCAAAACGCTCAAACAGCCGCCGACCTGCCCGGGTCCCTGATTATTATGGGAATCGTGGCTGTGTTGACCTTTCAGATCGCGGTCAATGTAGGCATGGTCATCGGGTTTATGCCCGTCACCGGAATCCCTTTACCCTTAATGAGTTACGGTGGATCTTCGGTGCTGTTTACGTTTCTGGCGCTGGGCGTGGCTATGAATGTCCGCATGCGCCGGTTTGTGAACTGAGCGTCGCCATCCAGTTTGGACGCGGCGCGGGAAACAAGTTTGACTCTTACCCCCGCGCTATGACTGCCGGGCCAGTAAGAGGTGAGTTTAAGGAAATTGGGCCGGCGGGTCCTGATGGACAAGCGCCCGGCAGGATTGGGTTCATGAGCACCGAGAGACGGGAAGGCCTAAGGCCCGTACGTTTTATGGCATGCATTGGCGCATCCGGATTTGAGTTCCCGGTCCCCAGCGCCAGTCGCCGCGAGACGTTGAGCCAAGGTCAAACGGCCCGGCCGGAGGAAAACTCCGGCAGCGTCGGCCACAACTCTTTCAAATTGGATCGCCGTACGTTAGAGCTCGTTCGGCTAAAGGTTTTCAGGTTTCTTTACGGGTCGCGACCCATTCCGGGTGGCCGCCCTGAGCAACCTGCTACACGAGCACTCTTGAGGTTGTCCTTTTCGCCCACCCCATCGCCTTCCGTGGCAGCACAATTCCATCACACCTTGCCGCTAGCGCCGACAGCCCCAGGCTGCCGGCCGGAAAGGCACGATGGCAAAGGAAATTTGTATCTCCAGCACTCCGCATGAGACGCGGCTTGCGATTCTTGAAGACGATCAGCTCGCGGAAATCTACTACGAACGCGAAAACGAGTACACTCTTGCGGGTTCGATCTATAACGGCCGCGTAACGCGCGTTTTGCCCGGCATGCAGTCGGCATTTGTGGATTTGGGACTTGAGCGCGACGCATTCCTATATGTAACCGACTTCGTGGAGCTCGAAGACCAGGAAGACACCGACGAGGTTGAGCGGGCAACTGCGACAGCCGGCAACCAGCCTCCGCATGAAGTGAGACACCAGGGCGGAGAACAGGGTCGTGAACAAACTCGTGAACCAGCTCGCGAACAGGCTCGTGAACAGGGACGCGGTCAGGGCCGGGATCAGGGCCGCGAGCGCAACGACGACCGGCGGCGCGAACGTAATGATGACCGGGGCCGGGCGGGCCAGACAAGCCAGGCAAATCAGGTAAGCGAGATCCCGGCGAAAGAAGCGGGCGACGAACATCCTGTGGTTCCGGAACTGGAAGCTGCGAACCGGGAGGCTGATGGATCGGCAGGCGGAAAACGCTGGCGGGGACGCCGTCATCGCCGCGGCCGTGGGCCGGCTTCAGGGACGGCTGAATCGGAAAGCTCTGCCGGCGAGCTGGTCGAGTTCGAGGAGAAGCCCGTAGCCGCGACCGAGATCGCGGACGAGATTCATGCGTCGGAAGCTCCGCAGCGTGCGCCGCGCGGGCCACAGTCTCCGGCTCCTTTTGTGCTTCCGGGCGAATCGCTTTCGAAATACGGCGCCGCAGCGGCAGAGCCCAGCAGGCCTGCCACCGAAGCCGCGCCGCGATCGAGTTACACTTCAAAGCCTTCGACAATGATTGAGGCTCCGCTCTCGTGGGACGGCAGCGGATTGCTGCCGGGTGAGTCGCTCTCAAGGCACCGCAAGCGCGAGGCTGAATTTGAGGCAAATGCGGCAGAAGCGCCCAGCGAGACCGAAAGCGTAGAGGCAATTGAGATGGCTGCGACGGAGCCGGTTGAAGCGAATTCCGGCAGCGCCGATCAAATTGAAGAAGAGGAGTTCCTGGTCGAAGAAGAGGAGTTCCTGGAAGAAGAACAATCGGCGCCGCACGAGGAATCAGCTCCTCCCGCACTGCGCGAGATTGAGTCGGCTCCCCATACTTTCGAGCCGCGACATGAAGAGCACGCCGAGACGCTCAGGCCTCCCGTTGAAGAAGAGCCGAGGATCGAGTTTGAGGAGTTTGCACGGCACGACGAGTCCGCTCCCGCCGCGGCTGAGATTTCGGCAGCGGAAAAAACACACGGGACTGCACACCATGAGGTGACGGTTGCCGGCGAGGCCGAGTCCGCCGCCGAGGCAGTGGCTGAGGTTGAGCCGCCGGCCGAAGCTGAGGAAGCCGAAGCCGAGGCCGAGCATCGCATCGACACTGCGTCGCCGTTGGAATTCCGTTTATTCGGATTCGGCAAGAAGAAGCAGGAAGAAGCTGCGCCGGCTGATGAAAAGCCTGCGACCGCGACCAGCGTTGCTTCGGTTTCAGCCTACGCGCCCGGCGAGGGCCTGGTGGAAGAGGAAACGATCGAGGGCGAGGAATACGATGCGGTTCCGCATCACCGCCGTCACAAGACTGAAGAGCACGACCTGGAAACTTTTGAGGAAGAGACGCTGCCGCCGCATCTGCGCACCGGCGACCTGGGCGAAATGCTGCAGGAGGCGCACCTCGATCATAAGATCCAGTTAGACCTTGACGACCAGAGCGTTGAGGAAGTGGACGACGAGGACGACGAAGACGAAGAGGCTTCTGCCGAAACACCGGCCGCACCGGGCCAGCCGCGACGCGATTCTCGTGATCGTGGACGGCGCGGACGCCCGCAAAACAATCGCCGCGGCGGACCATCGCGCCGATCGATGCAGATGACGAACCTGCCGGTGATCAGCGACCTGCTGAAACCGAACCAGGAGATCCTGGTGCAGATTGCCAAGGAGCCGATCGCGAAGAAGGGCGCGCGCATCACCAGTCACATTGCGCTGCCGGGCCGTTTCCTGGTGTTTATGCCGACGGTGACTCACGTGGGCGTGAGCCGCAAGATCGCTTCCGACGAGGAGCGCCATCGGTTGAAGCGTATTCTGCTGCACGAGCGCGGCGAGTCGCCGGGCGGATTTATTGTGCGCACCGCTGCCGAGGGAGCTTCAGAAGAGGAGTTGCGCGCCGACCTGCGCTTCCTGCTGAATCTGTGGAGCGACATCAAGCAGCGCTCGGAGTCGTCAAAGTCGCCGGCCCTGATTTATCACGACCTGGGCCTGATTGAGCGCATTCTGCGCGACCAGGTGAGCGACAACTTCTCAAACATCTGGGTAGACTCCGAGGCTGACTACGAGCGGATCGTGCGATTCCTGAACCGCTTCTCGCCCTCACTGGTGCGGCGCGTGAAGCTCTACACCAAGGAGACGCCGCTCTTTGAGCACTTCGGCATTCAGGATGAGATTTCGAAAGCTCTGCGCTCGAAGGTGTGGCTCAAGAGTGGCGGATCGATCGTGATCAATCAGACCGAGGCGCTGGTGGCCATCGACATCAACACCGGCAAATACGTGGGCAAGAGTGCGCGGCTCGAAGACACGATCGTCAAGACCAACCTGGACGCGGTACCCGAGATTGTGCGCCAGATTCGCCTGCGCGATTTGGGCGGCATCATCGTGATCGACTTTATCGACATGGACGACCGCAAGAATCGTTTCAGGGTTCTGGCGGCGCTTGAAGAGGCGCTCAAGAACGATCGCGCACCGACCAAGGTTCTGCAGTTCAACGATTTTGGCCTGGTGGCAATTACGCGCAAGCGCGTGAAGCAGTCGCTCGAACGGACGCTGTCGGTTCCCTGCCCCACCTGCCAGGCCACCGGCATGGTGAAGAGCTCGGCTACGGTTTGCAACGAGATCTACGTTGAGCTACGCAAGATGCGCAAGCATTTTGAGGGCGCCGACGTAATGCTGCGCGTGCACCCGGAAACCGTGAAGGTGCTGAAGGGCAACAACGCGCGCTGGCTGATCGACTACGAAGACCTGGTGGGAAAGAACATCCTGGTCAAGAGCGATGCCACGCTGCATCCTGAGCAGTTTGATATACAGGGGTGACGACAGTGGTCAGTTGTCAGTGATCAGTGGTCAGTGATCAGTGGTCAGTGGTCAGTGGTCAGTTAAGAACGGTAAAGGCCGGAGCGAGTGCTCCGGCCTTTTTGCGTTTCCACCTATTCTTCACTTATTCTTGCCATATTTGACCGAGGCGGTCTTCGATCTCGCCAATGCTCATCGTCCAGGGAACCTGCAAGAAGCCTGTCCGCCAGAGCGCGAACCAGCCCTTCGATTGAACCACTTTCCAAGGATCAGCCTCGGCCTCGAATGGGTTATTTTCCGTTTGTATAGCGAGAACTGTGCACCGCATGTTTCCCTTGCCGGGCGCCATTGAGTCAAATATGACCACCTGCCTGCCTCTGCAGTCACCGGCAATCACATGGGTGACTGTTTTGGGATCCACCATCCAGTGATAGAGGAACTTCCTGCGATCTATCGCAAACGCCTCTGGAAGTTTTTTCTTCATATAGCGCAATCCCCACCTGGCCGCGAGAGCTCGCAAAGCACGGACACGGAAGGCAGCAGGTATGTAAATGACGGCCA
>JBEKCW010000008.1:0-34029 GCA_050014675.1 Occallatibacter sp.
GGCGGCTGCGACAAAAACATGCCCGGCATCATCATGGCGCTGTGCCGGCTCAATATTCCCGGCATGATGCTTTACGGCGGATCGATCGCGCCCGGCAAGCTGAACGGTGTCGACATCACGATCCAGAATGTGTTTGAGGGCATCGGCTCACACGCCGCCGGTCGCATTGACGATGCGGGCCTTGAAGCGCTTGAGGCCGAGGCTTGTCCCGGCGCGGGCGCATGCGGCGGCCAGTTCACAGCCAACACCATGGCCATGAGCGGCGAAATTCTGGGCATCTCACCTATCGAACTTTCCGGCGTTCCTGCAACCTCTCCCGAAAAATTACCCGCGACGCGCAAGGCCGGCCACATTCTCATGGACGCCGTGCGCGCCAACCGCAAGCCTTCGCAGATCATCACCCGCAAATCGATTGAGAACACCATCGCCAGTGTTGCCGCAAGCGGCGGCTCTACCAATGCCGTGCTGCATTTGCTGGCCATCGCACGCGAGATCGGGATACCGCTGTCGATTGATGATTTTGATGTCATCTCGACGCGCACTCCTTATATATGCAGTCTCACTCCGGCGGGCAAGTACGTCGCATCCGATTATCAGGCAGCGGGCGGCTCGCGCCTGTTAGCCAAGCGCATGATCGACGCGGGATTTGCCGACGGTTCCGCGCTCACCATCAGCGGCAAGACTCTGGCCGAAGAGGCGGCGCTCGCTAAGGAGACTCCGGGCCAGGACGTAATAGCCACGTTCGAAAATCCCATCAAGCCCAACGGCGGCCTGGTGATTCTGAAAGGCAATCTCGCACCCGAGGGTAGCGTGATGAAGGTTGCGGCGGCGGGCCGCTACGAGCATCGTGGACCGGCGCGCGTCTTCGATTGCGAAGAGGATTGCTTCAAGGTTGTGCAGGCGGGAGGCATCAAACCCGGCGACGTAATTGTGATTCGTTACGAAGGCCCCAAGGGCGGCCCGGGAATGCGAGAAATGCTTCAAGTGACGGCTGCCATCTCGTCCAATGCGGAATTGAGCGCACACGTTGCCCTGCTTACTGACGGGCGCTTCAGCGGTGCAACTCGCGGATTCACCGCGGGCCACGTGGCTCCCGAAGCATTTGTGGGCGGGCCCATTGCCGCGGTGCGCGAGGGCGACATTATCTCGTTCGACATTCCTAAACGAACGCTCAATGTTGAGATCAGCGACGAAGAGATGGCCGCGCGACTCAAAGATTTTAAGCCACCGGCGCTGCGCTGGCCCAAAGGCGTCTTCCGCAAATATGTCGATCGCGTGAACTCAGCATCAGAAGGCGCGACGACGTAATTGCAGCTTCAAGCTACTAGCTTCTAGCTGCTAGCTGGGATTGCAGAACAACGAAAGATTTTGCACTTTTCAACGGAAGCAAGAGACCGGCGCTTCGCACGAACAAGCTAGAGGCTAGAAGCTAGTAGCTAGAAGCTGATTTTCGAAGGAGTTTCAACATGGCCACCAACCCCAACGCGCAGGCAAACGCAAACGCTCACCTCACCACGCCCACGCGCCTTACAGGCGCCGAAATTATCTGGGCCACGCTGGTTGGCGAGGGTGTCGACACCGTCTTCGGTTATCCGGGAGGGACGATTCTTCCGGCTTACGACGCTCTGCGCAAGTTTCCCATCCGTCACGTATTAGTGCGGCACGAGCAGGGCGCGGCGCACATGGCCGATGGCTACGCGCGCGCTTCAGGCAAAGTTGGCGTGGCCATTGCCACCAGCGGTCCGGGCTCAACTAACCTGGTCACCGGCATTGCCACGGCCATGCTCGACTCCATTCCCATCGTCTGTATCACGGCCAATGTGTCATCCAAACTGCTGGGCAGCGACGCGTTTCAAGAAGTGGACATTACAGGCATCACGCTGCCCGTAACCAAGCACAACTTCCTGGTAAGTCGCGCTGAAGATATTGCGCCAACCATCCGGCACGCGTTTCAAATTGCGCGCAGCAACCGTCCCGGCCCGGTACACGTCGACATTACAAAGGATGCCGAAATCAACAGCGCGCTCTTCGATTTTGAAGCGGCCAAGCCGCGCGCGGTTCGCCCTCATCCCATGCTGCGCGTGGAGCAGACGGACCTCGACAAAGCAGCGGAACTCATTCGCCAGGCCAAGCGCCCCATCATCTTTGCCGGCCACGGCGTCATGGAGTCAGGCGCCATGGAGCAGGTGCGCGCTCTCGCCGAGCGCACCGAGACTCCGGTAGCTCTCACGCTGCTTGGGCTGGGCGGGTTTCCTGCATCGCATCCGCTCAACATGGGCATGATGGGCATGCACGGCGAGGCGTGGGTTAATCATGCCATTCAGGAGTCTGACCTGCTGATCGCATGTGGCATGCGCTTCGACGATCGCGTGACCGGCACGCTGGCGAAGTACGCGCAGAAGGCCAAAAAGATTCACATCGAAATCGACCCCGCCGAAATCAACAAAAACGTGAAGGTCGATGTGGCGCTGGTCGGCGATCTGCGTGCTGTGCTTGAAGAACTGCTGCCCCGAATTTCTGGCCGCGACGGCTCGGCATGGCTCAGGACCATTCAGGCTAGCAAGGGCGCGGTGGCCGTGCGCGATATCAAGAATCTGCCTGACTC
Source organism: Occallatibacter sp. (assembly GCA_050014675.1). Lineage (GTDB taxonomy): Bacteria > Acidobacteriota > Terriglobia > Terriglobales > Acidobacteriaceae > Telmatobacter. Next base: position 2,606 of record JBEKCW010000008.1, read on the forward strand.
CGGCCATCTGTACGCGGCGCACGTGATGCACGATCTGTGGCGCATCACCGAAGGCAACGCGGTGGTGGTCACCGATGTGGGTCAGCATCAGATGTGGGAGGCGCAGTACTACCACCACGAGAAGCCGCGCACGCTGATTACGTCGGGAGGCCTGGGAACCATGGGTTTCGCGCTGCCCGCGGCCATCGGCGCAAAAATGGCCTGCCCCGAGAAAGAAGTGTGGGTGGTGGTCGGCGACGGCGGATTCCAAATGACGGCGGCTGAGCTTTCAACCATTGCGCAGGAAAAACTCAAGATCAACATCGCCATCATCAACAACGGCTACCTGGGCATGGTTCGCCAGTGGCAGGAGTTTTTCTACGAGCGCAACTACGAGGCCACGCCGCTGGTGAGCCCCGACTTTGTGAAACTGGCCGACGCTCATGGAATTGAGGGTCGCGCGGTTCGCACCCGCGCTGAAGTTGAATCGGCCGTTGAGGCCGCGCGCTCGGCAAAGGGCGCGTATCTGCTCAACTTCCTGGTTGAGAAAGAAGAGTCGGTTTACCCAATGATCCCGGTGGGCGCGGCGCTGCACGAAATGATCCGCCGCCCCGAACACGATCCGCTTGAAGAGCGGGGGGACGAGTAGCGAGGGCTTAGGGGGCAGGGTTCAGGGATCAGGGAATGTGACCGTCACCTGGCGCAATGTAATTCTGACCCCTGAAACCTGATCCCTGATCTCTGGAAAGGCATTTATGCTGCACACATTCGTTGCATACGTTGAAGACCTGCCGGGCGTGCTCACGCGCGTGGCGTCATTGTTTCGCCGTTTGAACATCAACATCAACTCGCTCACCGTCGGCCGCAGCGAACGGCAACGCCTGTCGCGTCTCACTCTGGTATGCGAGGCGTCGAACGAAGCAGGCGATCGCATTCGCGCCAGCCTCTTCAAGCTTGAGAATGTCGTTGACGTCGACGACATTGCCCAGGCGCCCTCGGTTACGCGCGAACTCGCGCTCATCAAGGTTGCAGTCAATTCTGCCACTCGCTCGCAGGTCTTCGACCTCGTAGAGGTCTTCCGCGCGCGCATCGTCGATCTCACCTCCGAGTCGCTGGTGATTGAAATGACCGGCGTGGAGAGCAAGATTGAAGGGCTCATCGAAATTCTGCGCGAAGACGAAGGCCGCATCCTCGAAATCTGCCGCAGCGGCAAAATGACCATGCGCCGCGGTCACCACACCAGCAGCGTCATGAAGGCGATGGGCGTTGGCGTAGAAGAGCCTGTGGATGCAATCGTAGATATGCCCGAAGAAAAAGTGCCGACGGAGATTGACTAGACCCTGGCACCGCCAGACATCAAAGAGTTCTCAACACGAATCCCAACAGCGCAAGCAAAGGACAACGAACAAATATCATGGCAAAGACTTATTACGACAACGATGCCGATCTGACCCTCATTCAGGCCAAGAAAGTGGCCATCATTGGATACGGCTCGCAAGGGCACGCCCACGCACTCAACCTCAAAGACTCGGGAGTTGAGGTCAAAGTTGGCCTGCCCGCAACCTCGCGTTCCGTCGCCAAGGCCCAGAAGGCCGGCCTTGAAGTGACCACAGTTGCCGAAGCCACCAAGTGGGCCGACGTGGTGATGGTTCTGGTTCCCGATCAGACCGCGGCCAAACTTTACACCGAAGAAATCGGCCCCAATCTAAAGCCGGGTACGCTGCTGCTGTTCGCGCACGGCTTTAACATTCACTTCAAAACCATCTTGCCGGCAGCGGGCATCGACGTGGGCATGGCCGCGCCCAAGGCGCCCGGCCATCGCGTGCGCGAGGTGTTTACTGAAGGCGGCGGCGTGCCGTGCCTCATTGCCGTCCACCAGGATTCAACCGGCACAGCTCATGCGCTCACGCTCAGCTATCTCAAGGGCATCGGCGGCACGCGCGCCGGAGTGCTCGAAACCACATTCAAAGAAGAGACCGAGACCGATCTCTTCGGCGAGCAGGCAGTGTTGTGCGGCGGCGTAAGCGCGCTGGTCAAGGCTGGTTTCGACACGCTGGTCGCGGCTGGCTATCAGCCTGAGAGCGCGTACTTCGAGTGCCTGCACGAGCTCAAGCTCATCGTCGACCTCATGTATCGCGGCGGCCTGGCCTACATGCGCTACTCCATCAGCGACACGGCCGAGTGGGGCGACTACGTGAGCGGCCCGCGCGTAATCAACGAAGAGAGCCGCAAGGCGATGCAGGCGATTCTCGCCGAGATTCAGGACGGCAGTTTTGCCAAGCGTTTCCTCGCCGACCAGAACTCCGGCCGCAAAGAGTTCCTGGCATTTCGCGAAGCCGAAGCCAAACACCCCGTCGAGATCGTCGGCAAAGAACTGCGCGCGCAGATGCCGTTCCTCGACCCGGTTACGGTTGAGGAAGTGGCGAAGACGCGATAGGGCAGCTTTTAGCTGTTAGCTCTCAGCTTTTAGTTTGATCGTGCTCGAGCCAGCGTTGAGATTTCCCGGTCCCGGAATCGGGACCTGGGAATCCTCATCACAATTTGCGGGGCCTCTTAGTTGTCATCGATATCCTGCATTAAAAAATCGTCATACGGATCCAATAGAAAGCCCCCAACGTCAGCCTGCGAGACGTCATACTTGTCAGGTTTGCGCGGGTTATATCGCACTTGGAACTTCTTATCAACCAGATTTCGTGGTTGAATATCGCCGGTTGAAAACGAGCGGGATATCATCGCTCTTCCGGAGTAGTACTCATCGTTGACGACGTAAGAGAAGTCACCCACATCAAGCGGGTAGGAACCTCGTCCCGAGCCGATGACTTTGCCGACGGACTGCATTGTTGCTTCAGTCTCAGGCCAAGTGGCCGGATTGTCTGCCGGTGACCGGCTGCGGACCCTCCAGAGTACAAAGACAGCCACTGCGCCAATCACAAAGAAAACAATCCCAAACAGCGGCCAATTCATGGCCAACATAGTAGCAGGGCGAAGGTGCGAATTGCAGTGGTTGCGTGATCGGGCGAAAAATCACGACTCGTCCAGATTGCTGACCCAGTTCTCTTTCTCAGTAGCCCGTGAAGCTGTGCCCTTTCAAGCCAGGATTATGAGATAGGTTCCGCGCCGGCGCAAATCTCTCAGTAGCAACAGCGAACTAGTAAAATCAACCTGATCCCGCATTTCTCCGGCTTCGGGGAGGCTTCTTGCTTTACTGGCTGCTCTACGAAAAACTGTTTCCGTTCTTTCACCCGTTCCGGATATTCCGCTACCTCACGTTTCGCACGGCCTTCGCGTCGCTCACTGCGCTGCTCATCACCCTGTTCATCGGCCCCTATGTCATCCAAAAGCTGCGCGAGTTCCAGATCGGCCAGTTTGTCCGCGACGACGGTCCGCAGTCGCATCTGAAAAAAACCGGCACGCCCACCATGGGCGGCGTCCTCATCTGCATCGCCATTTTGCTGCCCACGGTCCTATGGGCCGATCCCTCCAATCCGTTTGTGTGGGTCACAGTGTTTTCAACGCTCGCCTACGCCGCCATCGGCTTTGCCGACGACTACATCAAGGTTGTGCGGCGGCGCAGCCTGGGGCTCACTGCGCGCGCCAAGCTGCTTTGGCAGGGAATCGCCGGCGGACTTGTGGCCGCGGCACTGGTTACGCTTACCCAGTTCAGGATGTTCTCAACGCGGCCCAGTATTCCATTCATCAAAATCTGGCACCCGGATCTGCTGTGGCACCACTGGCCGGCCACAATTCATTACCTGGGGCTGCTGGCTTTCGCGCCGTTTGTGTTGTGGGTAATGCTGTGGCTGGTGGGCACTTCAAATGCCGTCAACCTCACCGACGGTCTTGACGGTCTGGCCATAGGATGCACCATCATCGCCGCCGGCGCGCTGGCCGTGCTTACCTACGTCAGCGGCAACGTTGTCTTTGCCGACTATCTCGAACTCCAGCACATGCCCCAGGTGGGCGAGCTCACCATCTTCTGCGGCTCCATGGTGGGCGCGTCGATTGGATTCCTGTGGTACAACGCGCACCCAGCCGAAATCTTCATGGGCGATGTAGGTTCGCTCGCGCTCGGCGGAGCCATCGGCACCGTAGCGCTCATTATTCGGCAGGAGCTGCTGCTGCCCTTCATCGGCGGCGTCTTCATTCTTGAGGCGGTCTCGGTCATTCTTCAAGTGGGCAGCTACAAGCTGCGAAAAAAGCGCATCTTCAAAATGGCGCCGCTGCACCACCATTTTGAACAGCTGGGCTGGAGCGAGTCCAAGGTGATTGTGCGCTTCTGGATCGCCGCGCTGGTGTTTGCACTGTTTGCACTCACCACGCTGAAATTGCGCTAACGCCGCCCGCGGCTCGCCCCCTGCGGTGCACAATTGGATCAGGCGTGGCGAGAGCAGAGGCGGGGAAAACAGACAGGACACGATGAACCGCATCGAAAGGGCGATTTACAAACGTCTCGGGCTTCTTCATCTCGGCAGGCGAAGAGTCCGCGACCTCCTTGACTTCATTGAGGATCGCCAAATTGATGTGGTGATCGATGTGGGCGCAAACGTCGGCCAGTTTGGAAAATCGTTGCGCGAATGCGGGTATCGGGGCAGAATCGTTTCATTTGAGCCGATCGCATCCGCGTTTCAGGTTCTGGCGAAAGCGGCCCAGGCAGACGGCAACTGGGAGGCAACCCAATGCGGTTTAGGAGCGGCATCGGGAACGGCCAGGCTCAAGGTGTCGGAGCTCTCAGTCTTCAGCTCGATTCTGGATTCGACCAGCGCCGGGACCCAGCACGACAAGCGCATGGCCGTGGATCACATTGAGGAGATTTCAATTCGCACTCTCGATGAGATTGCGGCGCCAATACGAGGCAAGATTCTGTTGAAGGTCGACACCCAGGGCTATGAAAGACAGGTAATGGAGGGCGGGCAGCAAACTTTGCCAAGGCTTTCGGGGATCCTGCTGGAACTGCCGATCATTCACACCTACGAGGGAGTGTGGCAGTTCCATGAAGCGGTAAAGTTTATGGATGACGCGGGGTTTGTTCCCGCGCAGATTACGCCGGTTGGTTATCACACTGTAGACAAGGTTTCGGCGGTAGAATTCGATTGCCTGTTCCGGCCGCGAAGCCAGGTGGACGTTGCACCCTGAAGCAGCAAAGTTGCCGGGCAAGCGCTTGGGATGGAAAGGGAAGATGGAACTCAAGGGCAAAAAGGTTCTGGTTGTAGGCCTGGGCAAGTCCGGGCTCGCGGCAGCCTTGTTTTTGCGCCGCCAGGGTGCGCAGGTGACGGTATCCGATGTTCGCAGCGCCGAATCGCTGGCCAAGGAGATTCCGGCTCTGCTTGACGAGGGAATCATGGTCGAAGCGGGCGGCCATGGCCTGTTGACCTTCCGCCGTCAGGATCTGATTGTGGTCAGTCCCGGCGTTCCGCTCTCGACGCCCGAGCTTGTCCAGGCGCGCAGTTTCGGTCGTCCGGTGATTGGCGAGCTCGAACTGGCCGCGCGATTCCTCAAAGGGAACATTCTGGCAATTACCGGGTCGAACGGCAAGACAACAACTACGGCGATCGCCGGCGAAATTCTCAAAGAGGGCGGACTTCCCACGCTGGTGGGTGGCAACATCGGCGTGCCAGTGGTCAGCCTCATCGACGAGAGCACCGACGACACCTGGTCGGTGCTTGAGGTTTCAAGCTTTCAGCTCGAAAGCACTGAGCAGTTCCGGCCCAAAATCGCGGTCATTCTCAACATCACGCCCGATCATCTTGATCGCCACGGCAGCTTTGAAGCGTATGCGCGCGCCAAGGAGCGCATCTTTGCCGCGCAAACTGAAAGCGACTTTGTAGTGCTGAATGCCGACAATACTCGCGCTGCCGAGGCTGCCGCCCGATCCAAAGCCAAGGTCTATTGGTTTTCAATCGAACATCCGGTATCTCCGGGAGCATGGGTGCAGGAGGGATGGGTCGTCTACCGGCATGAGCACATGGGCCCGGTCGAAAAGATTATGCCGCACGCCAAGATTCCGCTCAAAGGCGAGCACAACGTCGAAAACGTGCTGGCCGCGGTCACTGCCGCGCGGCTTGCCGGCGTCTCTGCCGAATCAATTGCCCGGGCCATCGAAAAGTTCCAGGCCGTCGAGCACCGGCTTGAGTACGTCGCCACGCTGCATGGCGTGGAATTCTTCAACGATTCAAAGGCCACCAACGTTGACGCGACCGCCAAGGCCATTGCGGCATTCTCAAACGGCATTCATCTCATCCTGGGCGGCAAAGACAAGGGTTCCGATTACATAACGCTCTCGCAACTGCTGCGTGATCACGTGCGCGCCGTCTACACCATTGGCACGGCGGCCGAAAAGATAGAGTCGCAACTGCGCGGCGTGGTTTCAATCTACTCTTGCGAAACGCTCGACGTAGCAGTGGCGCGCGCGGCAGCGGCGGCGCATCCCGGCGAAGTGGTCTTGCTGGCGCCCGCCTGCTCCAGCTTCGACCAGTTTGAAAACTACGAACATCGTGGCCGGGTATTCAAAGACATCGTCAACCGGATGCGGAGCGGAAAACCATGGCAAAGCTCGTAGGCGTCGACAAGTGGCTGTTCTTCACCACGCTGCTGCTGGTAGTGGTGGGGCTGGTGATGGTGTTCTCAGCCTCGGCAGTGGTGGCGCAGGCCCGCTATAACTCGCCCTACATGTATGTGGGCCGCCAGGCCGGCTGGGCAGTGGCGGGCGCGCTGGCCATGGTGGTGCTCATGAACGTTGACGCCAGCCGCTACAAATCGCCGCGCTTCATCTATCCTGCCCTGTGCATCACCACGCTGCTGCTGCTCATGGTCTTCTTTGTCCCCGGTTCGCACAACACCCATCGCTGGATTCGCTTCGGTAGCTTCTTCACTTTCCAGCCTTCCGAGATAACCAAGCCGGTGCTGGTTCTTTTTCTTGCGTGGTTTCTCCACAACCGGCTCGACGCTATGCACAAGTGGAAGGAGACCTTGCTGCCGGCGGCCCTGATTCCGCTGCTGTTTATCCTGCTGGTGGTGCGCCAGCCCGATCTGGGCACCGCGCTGGTGCTGGCCGGAGTTACCGGCATGATGCTGGTGCTGGCCGGCCTCGAATGGAAGTATGTGATTGGCGGCTTCACGGCATTGGTGCTTGGCGTGGCGCCGCTGCTCTACTTTGTGGCCTGGCGCTGGAAGCGGATTCTTACCTTCCTCAATCCCGACGCCGACCCGCAGGGCGCAGGTTTCCACATCAACCAGTCGCTGATTGCCGTGGGCACCGGCGGGCTCACCGGCCGCGGCTATATGGAGGGCATGCAAAAGCTCTTCTATCTGCCTGAGGCATCAACCGATTTTATATTTGCGAACATCGCCGAAGAGCTTGGCTTTATCGGCGCCATCACCATCCTGCTGCTGTTCATTGTCTTCGGCATTCGCGGATTGCGCTCCGCGCTCCGCTCGCGCGATCCGTTCTCGCGCATGGTCGCTTTTGGCATCTCGACGGCGATCCTGCTGCAGGCCTTCTTTAACATCAGCGTGGTGCTGTCCATGGTTCCCACCAAGGGCATCCCTCTGCCGCTCATCTCCTCAGGCGGAACTTCGCTCTTCTGCACTCTGGCCAGCATCGGCGTTCTTTTGAACATCACTAGAAAAGTGGAATAGGTCGCCGCCACATTTCTTGAGTTGAGCCGGTCGGAGTACCCGCGCCACCCCCCCACTTGTGAAAAATCAGGCGATTCCGGCATGTTAACCTTTATCTAAACATCGGGGTCCACACTGGAAGCACTGCGGTAGCCAAGATGGGCGCTCTGCCGATCAAGAGAACCATGAGAATTCCCCAGCTCAAAGTCTATTTGAGGCAACGTTGGCACAATTGCGCATCCTGATCGCCGGCGGCGGAACCGGAGGTCACATCATCCCCGCACTCGCAGTGGCGCGCGAGCTTGTCGATCAGCATGGCGCAGACGTGCTCTTCATCGGCACCAATCGCGGCCTGGAAATGCGGCTTGTGCCCGAAGCTGGATTCAGGCTCCGCACCATCGATGTCGGCCCCCTCAAGAACGTCTCGATCGTTACCCGCATTCGCACACTCTTTCAACTGCCCCAAAGCATCCTGGAGTGCCGGCATCTCATCCGCAACTTCAATCCCGGAGCCGTGCTGGGCGTGGGAGGGTACGCGTCGGGTCCCGCAATGGCCGCTGCCCTGCAGATGAAGGTGCCCACCATGGTTTTTGAGCCTAACGCCATGCCTGGCTTCGCCAACCGGATCGTGGGCAAACGCGTTCGGGCTGCCGCCGTGAATTTTCCATCGGCTGAGCGCTGGTTTCACAACAGTGAGGTCACCGGAATTCCGGTCCGCCCCGAGTTCTTCCACCTTCACCCGCCCACCGGCGCGTTTCCGCATCTGCTGGTTTTTGGCGGCTCCCAGGGCGCGCGGATATTCAACAATAATCTGCCCAAAATTATTTCGGAGCTACTCGACGCGGTGCCCAGTCTCACTGTTTTGCATCAGAGCGGTGTGCGTAACGGAGAAGCCACGCAGGCGGCGTACGAGGCCAGCGGAGCCGATCCGGCGCGCTGGCAGGTCGAGCCCTTCATCAACGACATGCCGGAGCAATTCGCGCGGTCGCACCTGATAATGGCGCGCAGCGGCGCATCGACGGTGGCAGAACTGGCCGCTGCGGGAAAACCGGCGATGCTCATCCCGTTTGCCGCAGCCGCCGACCAGCACCAGCGCCGCAACGCCGAGGTGATGGTGGCTGCGGGTGCCGCCATGATGTTGCAGGAGAATGAGCTCGAACAGCCCGGCAAGCTCCTTGGAACACTGGTGGAACTGCTGAGCTCGCCTCAAGGTCTCACTTCAATGGGAGAGGCTGCCCGCCGCCAGGCCCATCCCGGCGCAGCCGAGCGCATTGCCGAGAAGCTGGTGGAACTGGCAGGGCAGCGAGTCGGCGAGCCAGCGAGTTAGCGAGTCAGCAAGTCAGCCGTGCTGCCAGACGGTGACGATGAAAGCCGACCCCTGCAATATGCCATCCTGAGCGGCACGTCATACCGATCTCAACCCAAACAAAAAGCCCGCTTGCCGAAGCAAGCGGGCTTTTGTCTTCTTGAGCCGGGCTAAACCGCCCGGGCTGTTGGCTTACCGGTGACCACCGCCACCGCCACCATGGGCTCCACCACCGCCGCCGCCGTGGAATCCACCGCCACCGCCGCCGCTATAACCACGTGCTGCGCCGCCGCTATATCCACGCGCCGCCGGGGCCGCTCCACGTGCTCCACCCGCATAACCCCGAGCTCCGCCAGCGTAGCCGCGTGCCCCACCGGCATATCCGGCTCGTCCTGCATAGGCGCCGCGTCCTGCATATCCGCCGCGTCCACCGTAGTACCCAGCGCGACCGCCGTAAAAGCCGCGTCCACCCCAGCCCCGTCCACCCCACCCGTACCACGGCCCGGCGCCGATAAACACGCCGCCGTAGAACCAGTTAGGGCCGTAATAGCCGTAAGGCGCGCAAGCGTAAGGATAATAAGAGTAGTAACCCCAATCGCAAGCCGGGGGACCGTAATCGGCATACGGGGCATCCACCACTGCCGGACCTACGCCCACTCCCACAGCAACCTGGGCATGAGCAGTTGCCGCCATCGGCACCAACAGAACTATTGCAACTAACGCAATCAAACTCAAACGGAAGCTCTTCATAACACCCTCCCTGTGCTGCCGTCACCGGCCCCGTTTCCGGTCCGGAACCTCCTGCTCAGCACTTCCGGCTTCTATCATCTTGCTTCAGCCGGCCTTCAACTACTTAAACCAATCTTAGGTAATTAAGTTGCGGTCCGTTCAACCCGTGCCGTCCCACCCTTTGATCTGCCAAAAGCCTCTCGGCCGCAATCCGTTCCGGTCACATCCCAAGTCCAATTTCGACTCGTCACGCCCGGCCTTGCCTCTTCCATCGACCATACACCTGATAAGACGCCCCAGCAGAGGAAAGGGAGCATGAAAAAGCGGCCTTCAGGAGGGGTTTGCCTGAAGGCCGCTAAGTTAGGACAGCAGAGGGAGAGCTACCTGCGGAAGTACGGTGCCCGGTCGTAGTGACGGCCGTAGAAAACCGGGCGATGGTAGAAGCCGGGGCCGACCACTACGCCAACGCGGGGTGAATGCCAGAAGCCCGGAACCCAGACGCCGCCGTTGTAGTATCCGGCAACCCATACATAACCAGCGCCGGGGCACGCGGGAATATAAGCAGCCGGTCCGCCCACCACGATTCGAACCGCCGCTTTTGCCTGGGCTGCACCCAGTCCCAAAGTTCCAGCTACCAATGCTGCACCAAGAACCACCTTCTTCAACATGTTTTTCATAACTCCTCCCATCCAGCCGGCTTCAATTTCCATCAGCCGCTCCGGCTCTCTCGCGCTTTGAAGCTTGGCTCTTGCTGCTTCCTGCGCCGCCGGTTATGCCTGATTGAACATAGGTTGCGGTGAAAGGTTGCGCTACGATCGCAAAAATAAATCCGCGCAACTTTCAGGCGGAATGGTGTTTATGGCCGCGCGATTTGGGTGAGACGCGATCGCCTGTTAAAGCATCAGAGGTTGAAGAGACGAGCCGTTTCTGCCGATGGAAATCGAGTGGGGAAGGCGGGTTACTGACGATGATCGAATGGATTGATGCAATCGGAAAGTGGATGGCGAGCAGCAGCGCCATGGAGTGCATCGGGCACTCGGTTGCGTTTCTGTCGGCTGCAGTCGCGGTGCTGTTCATTGACGACTGGTACAAGACAATGCGCCGCATGCGGCGAGAGACGAGTGTAGCCGCGCTAGAGGCGCTGTTCGCGCTGCCCGATACGCGCGACTGCCGGCAGCGGCGGTATTAGGCACGCGCTCGTTGCCTCGCGACCGGGCGCGACCAGGACAGTTTATGCTGGAAATCAGCCCCGATGTCCTCATCCACTCACATATTGCTTGCTCTTGCCTTGATTGCACCCCAAATCTCCGCACAACCCGGCGAGGCTCCCTTGTCTCATCATGCGCACGGCACATTCACTGTCGATGTTCGGCCGCTCACTCCTGCTCCTGCCGAAGGCCTGGGCCGCTACTCGATTAACAAACAGATTCATGGCGATCTTGAAGCCACCACTTCAGGCGAGATGTTTTCGGGCGGCGACCCCAAGACGGGCCTCGCCGGGTACGTGGCCATTGAAGTAGTTGCCGGCTCGCTCAACGGCAAGCACGGCAGCTTTGCGCTGCAGCACTTTGCAACCATGGACGCGAGCGGTCCCAAAATGCAGGTAGTAGTGGTGCCAGGTTCCGGAACGGGCGAGCTGAAGGGCATCGAAGGCGCCTTCACCATCCACATCGACAAAGGCCAGCACTCGTACGATTTCGATTACACGCTACCGGCGAACTGAAGCAGCGAACCCTCGTTCCCTGGCGCCCACGTTCCCTTGTTCCCTAGTCCCTAGTCCCTAGTCTGCTACCCTTCAACCATCCATGTTCGCAACTTCGCAGCACGCACATTTTGTAGGCATCGGCGGAATCGGCATGAGCGGCATCGCCGAGATCCTGCTGAGCCTGGGAATGAAAGTTTCCGGTTCCGATCTCAAGCGCAGCGCGGTAACTGACCGGCTCGCGCAGCTCGGAGCCACCATCTACGAAGGCCACGCCTCCAGCAACGTCGCCGGCGCAACCGTTGTGGTCACCAGTTCCGCCGTTGCACCCAGAAACCCCGAGGTGCTCGAAGCCAACGCGCTCAAAATTCCCGTCATCCCCCGCGCCGAGATGCTGGCTGAGCTCATGCGGCTCAAATACGGCATCGCCATTGCCGGTATGCACGGCAAAACCACCACCACTTCAATGGTGGCCGCGGTGCTCGCCGCCGGCGGCCTCGACCCGACCGTGGTTGTGGGCGGCCGCGTGGACGCGCTCGGCTCCAACGCACGCCTCGGAACCACCCAATACCTGGTTGCCGAGGCCGACGAGAGCGACCGTTCTTTCCTCAAGCTCTCGCCCATTCTTGCGGTGGTCACCAACCTCGATCGCGAACATATGGATTGCTACAAAGACATGGCCGACGTGGAGCGCGCCTTTGTCGACTTCATGGACCGCGTACCTTTTTACGGAGCAATCACTGCTTGCATTGACAATGCGCTTCTCAAGGCAGTTTTGCCGCGCGTGCGGCGTCGCGTCTTTACCTACGGGCTCTCCGATGAAGCCGATTTCCGGATTGAGATTCTGAATGCGGGGCAAGTGGCCGCAACGGGTGCGGTGCAGGGAAGTTCGCTTTCGCGGTTTCTGGTGCACACCGGCGCGGGTCCGCTGGGGCCGTTCGAACTGCATGTTCCGGGGCGGCACAATGTGTTGAACGCCACTGCCGCAATCGCCATCGCCCGGCAGCTTCAAATCGCTCCCGAAAAAATCGCCGATGGCCTCAACCACTTCCGTGGCGTCGACCGGCGTTTTCAGCTTCGCGGCCAGGCGCGCGGGGTTGCCGTGGTTGACGATTATGGCCACCACCCCACTGAAATTCGCGCCACGCTGGCTGCGGCGCGCGAGTGCGGTTATCGAAGGATTCTGGTTGTCTTTCAGCCGCACCGGTACTCCCGCACTGCAGACCTCATGGATGAGTTTTCGGGCGCCTTCAGCGCCGCCGACGCAGTGATTGTGCTTCCCATCTATGCGGCCAGCGAGGAGCCGATTCCCGGCGTAACCGCGGAGCGGCTCGCCGAACGCATCAAGATCGAAACCGGCAGCCCCAGAGTTGAGTTCGCTCCCGATTTTGCTGCGGCCATCGCTACCGTAATCGGAGCTGCGCAGGAGGGCGATCTGATACTGACTCTCGGCGCGGGCAGCGTAAGCCAGCTTGCGCCGCAGATTCTCGCGGCACTCGATTGTGGATGATTGCGATCCCCGTGCGACATGAACAAAGGCGCTGTTTCGATAGGGTCCCAGGTGGCGCACGCGTACGAATAGAAACCGGTGACCGCGCAGGCGCATCCCTGCAATTCTTCCGTGCAAATTCACCGCCTTCCGATTAAGTTAGATGTGATCCACTCTTTCCTTCCCTTCGTTGAGATTTGCGTTCAAATTCGTGATCACCGTGGCGCTGGTGGCCACGCTGGCGTACGTAGGGCTCGCCTCCGGCCGTGGCGCCGGCCATGTTCCGGCTATCTGGTGGGCCAATTCGGGGCTGGCTTCGGTCATGCTGCTCGATCGCCGCCGCCGCTGGCTGCAACTGCTCGCGGCCGGTTACCTCGGCAACGCCTTCGCACACCTTCTGTTCCACGATCCGTTCTGGGAGGTGATCGCGCTTTCGGCATGCGACACCGCCGAGACGGCAATCGCGGTCTATGGCGTGGGGCTTGCGCTGGGGCGCAGGGTCGACCTTACACGCCAGCCGCAGCTGTTGCGCTTTGTCGGCTTTGCGGTGTTGCTTGCTCCATTTATTGCCAGCCTGCTCGCTGGCGCCATTCTGCGCATTGCAACCGGCAGCCCGCTTTCGGTGGCGCTCAAATGGTTTCCGGCCAGTGCCCTGGGCATGAGCATCGTGGTGCCCGTGGTGCTGGGCCTGGCTCGGCGTGAGACTGGCGAACTCTTTGCTCGCGACCAGCTCGCCAACACATTGCTCTATCTCCTCTTGATTGCCGCGGCCACAGTCGCCATTTTCACCGGGTCCGATTTCCCCTGGCTCTTTCTCATCTTTCCGCCGCTGCTGTTTCTGGTGGTGCGACTGGGCCTGAGCGGCGGTGTGCTCGGCTGCTGCGTGGTGGCAGCCATTGGAACCCACTTCACCGTTGCGGCGAATGGAGGCCCGTTCGCTCAACTCACCGACGCCAGCCTCGAGAATCGCATTCTCATTCTGCAACTCTTTTTGGCCACGGCGGTGCTCAGCGTCAGCGTAGTGGCCATTGTCTTTGCCGATCTCAAGCGCGCCAGCGCCGCCGCAACCCTAAGCGAGGCCCGCTTTCGCGAACTCGCCAGCTTAATGGAGGCTTTGGCGACCGTGGATGCGCTCACCGGCATCGCCAACCGGCGTCAGTTCGATCGCGCCATACAGTTGGAGTGGCAGCGCGCCCAGCGCCAGCACTCCCCGCTCACGCTCCTGCTGCTCGATGTCGATCGATTCAAAGGGTTCAACGACCTCTATGGGCACATTGAAGGAGACAATTGCCTCTGCGCCATTGCCCGCATCGCGGTCGAAACAACGCGCCGGTCCTCTGACACCGTGGCGCGCCTCGGTGGCGAAGAGTTTGCCGTCATTCTTCCTGGCACCACGTCTCAGGGCGCGCCTGAAATGGCTGAGAAAATACGCCAGGGCGTACTTGAAATGGGCACCGTGCACGAGGGCAACTCGCATGGCGTCGTCACAATTTCGATAGGCTGCGCAACAGTCGTTCCCGCCGAGGAATCGAACACGCTGGAATTAATGGCCTCAGCCGATGCCGCGCTCTATGAAGCCAAATCAGCCGGCCGCAACTGCGTAAAGGCAGCCAGTAGCCAATAGCGAATAGCCAATTGCCTGTAGCCAGGATCCGCTGTTGCCTCGTTCCACGACTACTGGCTACTGGCTAGTGGCTACTGGCTGTTCCCTGTTTTACCCGTATCACCGCGGGTTCCCCCGCTTCTGTTGCGGAAAATTGCCAATTCGCTACGGGCTATATTGAAGGTTGGCGACTCTCACGACCTTGCTCAGGCGTGACGAATCAGAAGGACACAAATCGCCCTCTCTTATGGGAGGATGAAGCGCCCGCGGTGACTCGCGTCCGGCGAATGCAGGAAGTTGCGCCAGTGACGGGACGAATCCGCCGTGGCGCTCCAGGCATGCCGCTCGAAATGGAGGATCCAGAGGGCGACGATGAGTCGCGTCCTGGAGCGCGCTCTGCGCCGCGCGGCAAATGGTGGCGCCCGGCCGGCAAAGCAGGCCGCATCTTCCTAATGCTGGGGGCTGTGACTGTTCTTGGCGGCGTCACATTTCTAGGCATCACCGTGCGCAGCTTCATCGAACGCGACGCGCGCTTCCGCATCGCCGGCGCTGCCGACATTCAGGCCACGGGCCTCACTGAAGTGAGCCGCGCCGATATGCTCCCGGTCTTCGGCGAAGACATCGGGCGCAACATTTTCTTTGTTCCCCTCGGCGAGCGCCGCAAGCAGCTTGAACAGATTCCATGGGTCGAGCGCGCCACGGTGATGCGCGTGCTTCCCGACCAGATTCGCGTCTCGCTGGTGGAGCGCCAGCCGGTGGCCTTTACGCGCGTGGGCCAGCAGATCGGCCTCGTCGATGCCGATGGCGTTTTGCTCTCCATGCCCGCGGCGGCAATGGCTCGGCATCACTATTCGTTTCCCGTCATCACCGGCATCGATCCCGGCGACCCAGCCCAATCGCGCCAGGCGCGCATGGCTGTGTATGAGCGGCTCATGAGCGAACTCGACTCGGGCGGGCAGCATCTTTCGCAGCAGATTTCCGAAATCGATCTCACCGACCCCGAAGATGCGCGCGTCCTCATGCCTGAGCAGGGAACCGACATTCTCGCGCACTTCGGCCAGGATCACTTCCTGGAGCGCTACCAGCGTTACAAGGCGCACATTGCCGAGTGGCGTCAGCAATACGCAAACCTCGCCGCGGTCGATCTGCGTTACGACCAGCAGGTGGTGCTGCAAATGGCCTCGGGCAAGGAAGCCTCGCAGCCCGCACCGGGAGCCAGCGCAACGCAGCCGGCCGCGAGCGGACAGACAACAACTGACGGCAAGCCTGTGCCCGGAACGCCGGCCGTCGCTGCAAAACCGCAACCGGCAAAAAAACCTGCTGCTAACAGCGCAGCAAAATCACGCGCCGCACACGAAAAAGCCGAACGCGATAAGAAGAAACGCGCGGAGCAACGCCACACCGCGTTCAACGACTCAAATAACCTGCCGCCGGAAAAAATCCGGACCATGGGATAAACGACGCAATGGCTCAGAAACAGAACAATATGATCGTGGTTCTGGACGTGGGCAGCGCGCAAACGCGTGTTGTGGCGGCAGAGATCAATGAGTCGTCGCTGCGCTATCGCGGACACGGCGTGGTTGAGTCCCAGGGCATGCGCAAGGGCCTCATCGCCGAGCTTTCGCCTGCCGCCAAGGTAGTGCGCGCGGCCAATGAGCAGGCTGAGCGACTGGCGCGCATCAACATCGATGAATGCGTGGTGGGCGTGGGCGGCCCGCATATTCGCGGACTCAACACCAACGGCGGCTTTGAGCTGAGCAACCGCAGCCGCGAGATTACCCGCGAAGATGTTCGCGCCGCCGTGGAGCGCGCGCGCGCCGTGGAGCGGCCGCCCGACCGCGAGATTCTTCACCTGCTGCCGCGCCAGTTCATCCTCGACGATCAGCCAGGCATATTCGATCCTGTCGGCATGGTGGGCTCGCGGCTTGAAGTCGATCTGCACATTGCCACCTGTTCCGGCAGCGCGCTGCAAAGCACCATCACCTGCGCCAATCGCGCCGGCCTTGAAGTTACCGAGGCGATCCTCGAGTCGATTGCCGCCGCCGAGTGCACGCTTTCAACCGATGAGCGCGAGCTGGGCGTCTGCCTGCTCGACATCGGCGCGCACTCCAGCGACCTGGTGGTGTTCTTCGAGGGCGCGGTCGCGCATTCGGCTTCAGTGCCCATTGGCGGTGTGCATTTCACCAACGATCTTGCCATCGGCCTGCAGATACCTGTCGTCCAGGCTGAAGAACTGAAGCGCCAGTACGGCAACTGCGTGGTGACTGCGGTTCCGCAGACGGCGGAGATTGAGATTGCCAATCCCCATCCGCAACGCCTGCCCTTGCGCATGATTGCTGAAATTCTGGAGCCGCGCGCCCGCGAATTGTTTTACTTTGTTAAAGAGAGCCTGCGACACGGCGGTGTGGTCGACGCCCTGGGCGCAGGTTGCGTGCTCACGGGCGGAGGCGCGTTGCTGCCGGGCTTGCTCGACGTCACCGAAAGCCAGCTCCGCGTGCCGGCGCGAACCGGAATGCCCGTGCGCCTGTCGCATATGCCCGGTGAGCTCGCGCATCCAGGTTTCTCGGTGGCTATCGGGATGCTGATGTACGCGCATCGCACCAGGAACTCCCGTGCCCAGGAAGACAACAGCTTGCGCGCCAAACTGCGCGCCATGTTCGCGGCGAGCTTTTGAAAGACAGCTTCTAGCTGCTAGCTTCTAGCTATTAGCTTCGAGCAACGCAGGCGTTTGATCGAGTGAGGTTGATCATTGACGTGCGGTGAGAGCGCGCACTTCAGTGAACGAGCTAGAGGCTAGAAGCTAAAGGAGTGAAGATGGAACAGCCGAAAAACGAAGCCGGAGAGATGAGGATCACCTTCCACGAAGAGATGCCTCGCGGCGCCAAGATCAAGGTCATTGGCGTTGGCGGCGGAGGCGGCAACGCCGTCAATCGCATGATCCAGGCGCACATGGAAGGCGTGGAATTTATCGCCGCCAACACTGACGTGCAGGCGCTCAAGCTCTCTCAGGCTGCCGTCAAGCTCCAACTCGGTGTGCGCCTTACCGCCGGCCTTGGCGCTGGCTCCAATCCCGACGTTGGCCGCAAGGCCGCGCTCGAAGACTCTGAAAAAATTATCGAGGCTCTCGAGGGCGCAGACATGGTTTTCGTCACCGCCGGTCTCGGCGGCGGCACTGGCACCGGCGCAGCGCCGGTCATTGCATCGCTGGCCAGCGAAATGGGCATCCTCACGGTGGCCGTGGTTACTCGTCCGTTTGCCTTTGAAGGCAAGCGCCGCCTGATGCAGGCCGAGCGCGGACTGAAAGAGCTCATCGAGAGCGTCGACACCATGATCGTCATCCCCAACGAGAAGCTGCTCGCAGTCGCCAAAGACGCCGGCTTCTTCGAGAGTTTCCGCGTCGCCGACGACGTGCTCCGCCAGGGCGTGCAGGGCATAAGCGATATCATCACCATCCCCGGCATCATCAACCGCGACTTCGCCGACGTGAAGACCACCATGGCCGGTATGGGCCACGCGGTGATGGGCACGGCGGTTCGTTCAGGCTCCAATCGCGCGGTTGAAGCAGCACAGGCCGCCATGGCCTCACCATTGCTCGACGCCGGCGCAATCGACGGCGCGCGCGGCATCCTCATCAACATCACCGGCTCAAGCACGCTTAAACTCTCTGAAGTGAACGAGGCATCGTCGCTGATTCAGTCCGCGGCCCACGAAGATGCCAACATCATCTTTGGCGCCGTGCTCGACGAGAAAATGGGCGACGAGGTCAAGATCACCGTCATCGCCACCGGCTTTCGCGACCAGATGCCCGAGCGCCGCGCGCGGATGTTGAGCGTTGACGAGACGCCGGTCGTTTCAGTCCCAGTGGTCGCCCCCGACAACTGGTTGCGCGAGGGGGAAACGGAGCCGCAGCACAAGCCCGAATCCGACACCAGGCCCGAAATAATTGAAGTTGCGCCCGAGCCGCAGAAGGCGCCCGCCCCACCCCGCTTTATGAGCCAGGACGAAGACAGCGGAACCGACGACGCGTTTTTCTACTCTTCCGCGGTTCCTCCGGTTGCCACCACGGTGACTGTCGCCGCCCAGCCCAAAGCTGCTCAGCAAACAGTAGTTGAAGATGAAAATCGTGGCCCTTCGAGCTTCACCGACTTCGACGCCGAATTCAATCAGGAACAGCCGCCGGAAGCGGCGATCGAGCCTCAAGTCGAAGCCCTCGCCAGCCGCGCGGTTGAAGAGGTCAATTCGCGCTCTGCGGAGCAGATCTTCGAAGAGCCGCAGGACCAGCCGCAACGGGACCTCGATGTTCCGGCCTTCCTGCGCAGGTTGCGGTTTTGAACAAACTTAGTGATTTAACTCACAGCGGATGCGGTTTTGATCGCGTCTAATGAATATGGACCCGCTAGTTCCAAAATGGAACCCATGGCCGTATAGTAATGGAAAGAACCAGAAAGTCTTGACCAGTAAGGCACGACCCGGTTCGTGTTCAGGGAATTCAATTTATCCTGAAACGAAGTCCGGATAGGTCTGACCACCAGGACGCAAGACGGGCGATCCGGCGGAGCGATCGTTGACTCCGCAAATGAGCCGATGTAACAAGCGTGTGACGCACCCAAACACTGAGCGCACAGCAAAATCCAAGAGTTGAGAGGCGTTGGCTGGATGAGATTGTCTTGCGAGTGGGTTGCCGGTCTGGCATTGGTTGCATATGCGGCGGGCGCAGTCGCCCTCGACGTTCCTCAAAAAGTTCATCACGCCAGGACTGAAGCGCACCTCAGGCAGACCCATCGCCCGGCTGCGCATCACGCCACGGCCGCCGCAAAATCCAATGCGGCCCACACTGAAGCTCACGCCGGTTTGCACTCGTCGACGACCCACACCACCGCCCGCACCGCCGCCAGAACCGCATCGGCTCACCCGGCATCTGCGGCGCATCTGCGTCACGCATCGCTCACCACCCGGCGTCGTCACTACTATGGCGAGCGCTTCACAGCAAGCTCATTTGCGAATGGCAACATTTTTGCCGGTGACGTTACCACTGGCGAGGACCCGGTTGTACGCCAGGCCGCGATTGATGCGCTTGGCGATATGAACGGCACCGCGGTGGTCATCAATCCGTCCAATGGCCGCATTCTGGCCATGGTCAACCAGCAGCTTGCCCTTTCGTCCGGCGCAGAGCCCTGCTCCACCATCAAGATCACCGTGGCAATGGCCGCGCTCTCTGAGGGGCTGGTCACTGCCGACACCATGGTCCAGCTGCCCGGATTCCGCATGAATATGACCCAGGCGCTGGCCAAGAGCAACAACCTTTACTTTGAAGAGCTGGGCCGCGAGCTTGGCTTTGAGCGCGTACGCCACTATGCCACCCAGTTTGGCCTCGGCGAGCTGGCCGGTTACAACATTCCGGGCGAGCAGCTCGGCGCATATCCTGATCAGCCTATTTCTGAGGCCGACGGCGGCGTTGGCAAAATGTGCAGCTTCGGCCAGGGCGTCTCGCTCACCCCGCTGCAGTTAGGCGCATACGTTTCGGCCATCGCCAACGGCGGCACTCTCTACTATTTGCAGCATCCCACCACGACTGAAGATATTGCCAGCTTCAAGCCCCGCATCAAGCGCACGCTCGACATTGCAAAGTTCATTCCCGAGCTGCAAGACGGCATGGCAGGCGCAGTGGAATACGGCACCGCGCGCAGCCTGCGCACCAACTTCAACGAGCTGCCGGTCTTTGGCAAAACCGGAACCTGTTCGAACGAAGGCACGCGCTTCGGCTGGTTCGCCTCGTTCTCCGATTCTCCCCAGGGCAGCCTGGTTACCGTCATCTTTCTTGAAGGCGGACGCGCGACCTTTGGCCCCCGCGCTGCCGAGCTGACCGGCGAGTTCTACAAGAATCTGTGGGATCGCAACTACTTTACCGCTAAGAGCCAGGAAGCTGCGCTCCCTTCGGGAACGCCGGGCGGGGCGCAATAGCCGGACGCGTCTCACTCGTCGTCTTTGGCTGAAAAGCACTCAATCCAACACAGGCGTTTTTTTTGCGTGCAATTTCCTGCTCTTGCGCTACATTCAAAGCAGAGATACAGAACCAGTTGGCATGTTACCCCAACAACCTCCAAAGCAGCGCCCATAACTCCTTTGTCTGCAGGATTTTAAATCTAAATCCTTCACGATGAGGATTTTGCGGCCGATTTGCGCACTTTTTGTCACCTTCAACTTCAACCGAATCATCCACTTAACCCCCAAAATGGGGGAGAGGGGGTATCACCCTGTTTTGGTCCACAGCCCGGCATGCCTGGCCAGGCGTAAACTGCCGCTGACGTCAAGCCCCTGAGCCCCGTCGAATGCCCGGCTCTCATTGACTTGGTTACCATTCGCATCCAGGCTGCGCCAGCCGCTCGCGGCCGCTCCGGGGCGTTATCCTTAACCCGCTATGCGCAAACTCAACTGGATTCTTGCCGGTATCGGCGACATTGCCCGAAGGCGCGTGATTCCCGCCATTCTTGCTGAGCCGCGCAGCCACTTGTACGGCTTTGTAACCCGCGATCCATCCAAGGCCACAGCGTACCCGGGCGCACGCGTCTTCAAGTCAGTTGAAAAGGCTGTCGCCGATCCGCAAATGGACGCCCTCTACATCGCGCTGCCGGTCGCCATGCACGCCGATGCCGCCATCGCCGCTCTGCGCGCCGGCAAGCACGTGCTGTGCGAAAAGCCCATGGCAATGCACTTCTCCCAGGCCGAGCGCATGGTTGCAGAGGGCGTGGCCAGCGGCCGGGTCTTTGGCGTCTCGTATTACCGCCGGCTTTATCCCAAGCTCCTGCGTGCGAAGCACCTCATCGCGGAGGGCGCAATCGGCCAGCCCGTGCTTGCCGAGGGCAACTGCCACGGCTGGCTTGAGAGTGAGGAGCGTGCCTGGCTGCGCGACCCCGCACTGGCTGGCGGCGGCCCGCTTTACGACATTGCCTCTCACCGAATTGATGCTATGAACTTCCTTTTCGGCAGGGCCGAAGCGGCGACCGGACTGACGTCGAATGCGGTGCACAAGCTCCGGGTCGAAGACTCGGCCACGGTGGTGATGAGGTTTGCCGGCGGCGCGCACGGAATCGTGGATGTGCGCTGGAACTCGCACATTGCGCGCGATCAGTTCCGCATAATCGGCACTGAAGGCGAGATTGGCCTCGACCCGTTGAACGGGCCCGAACTGCGCCTGACAACGCGTGCGGGGACCGTTGTGGAAACGCTGCCGCCGCACCAGAACATCCATTACCCGCTCTTTGAAAATTTTGTAAGCGCGGCGCTGGCCAACGATCCTGAGCTGCTGGCTTGCCCTGCTGCGCAAGGCGCGTGGACCGACTGGGTAATCGAACAGGCGATGCGAGCGCGCACGGCCTGACGCAGCTTCTACGCAGCGTATGCGCCTGCCGCTGCCCCTCGTCGAAATCGACTAATCTGTACCCATGCAGTTTTGTTCACTTCGCCTCAAGTCCTCGTTTCTGGCCGCAGCTGCTCTTGCGCTCGCCGCGGCCTCACTGGCGCAAACCGGAGCCATCCCGGCGACCGCCATTCCGATCACAGTCGACGCACATGCACCCGCTCACGATTTTCCGCACTTCTGGGAAAAGATGTTCGGTTCCGGGCATGCCTCACTCGCCATGCGCGAGGGCTACCGCGACGATCTCAAGGCGGTTCACGATCAGGTGGGCATGCGCTACGTTCGCTTTCACGCCATCCTGCTTGACGACGTGGGCGTGTACAACGAAGACGAAAACGGAAATGCGGTGTACAACTTCACCTACGTCGACCAGATCTACGACGGACTGCTGGCCCGCGGCGTGCGCCCGATGGTTGAGATCAGCTTTATGCCCTATGCCCTGGCCTCGAAGAATTCCATTCAAGGCTTCTGGTACAAGCCCAATGTTTCTCCGCCCAAGGACTACGGAAAGTGGGACGCGCTGATCCGCGCATTCGCGCAGCATCTCATCGATCGCTACGGCATTGACGAAGTGGCGCAGTGGTACTTCGAGGTTTGGAACGAGCCCAACATCGATTTCTGGGCCGGCGTACCGAAACAGGCAACCTACTTTGAGCTTTACGATCACACCGCTCGCGCATTGAAGCAGGTGAGCCCCCGCCTGCGTGTGGGCGGCCCGGCAACCGCTGCCGCTCATTGGATTCCCGACTTTCTGAATTACGTGAGCGCCAACCACGTGCCCATCGACTTTGTTTCAACCCACGCCTACGCCGACGACACGGTTCAGGACTTGTTCGGCACGAAGGAAGACATACCCATGCGCGACCGCGTGTGCCGCGCGGTCCAGATGGTCCACGGCCAGATTCAGGCCTCGCCCGAGCCCAACCTGCCGCTCTTCTGGACGGAGTGGAGCGTGCCCTCTTACGCAGAGCTGCAGGCGCGCGACAACTGGTATGTGGGCCCAGCCCTCGGGCACGACATAAGCCAGTGCGACGGCAACGTAAACATGATGTCGTGGTGGACCTTCGACGATGTTTTTGAGGAAGGCGGCGTTGCCCCCGAACCCTTTGTCGGAATGTTCGGCCTGATTGCCGAGGGCAACATCAAGAAGCCGAGCTTTTACGCGTTCTCGCTGCTGCACAAGCTGGGCGAAATGCGCCTCGCCAACTCTTCCGATCGATTGCTGGTGACGCGGCGCGCGGACGGAACGCTGGTCGTGGCCGCGTGGAATCTGGTCGACATGGATAAAGTTGCGGAGGGCAAGCCGATCACATTGCGGCTGACGTTCAAAGGTGTCGCAGCCGGATCGAAGGTTTCCATCGAGCGGCTGGATGAATCGCACGGCAACCCGCTCATTGCCTACGGCAAGATGGGCAGCCCACGCTATCCCACGCAGGCGCAGGTTGCGGCGCTCAATAAGGCATCCGCGCTGCCGCCGCCCGAGCATAAAGCGCTCACCGGCGACCGGCTCGATGTAACCTTGCCGGTCAACGGCCTCGCCATTGTGGAGATTCCGGCGCATTGACGCGCACCTTCGCGGCGCTTCCGGCATCACAAGAGCAACGCCGGAATCGTGCGGATGAATCCGTCAAACATCGCTCGCCCTCAAGAAAACTTGATAAGTGGAGAAGGTATGTTCCATCGGCTTGAACATTCAATACATGGCATAGAAACAGAACTGAGGATTCTTATTGCTACCGCCCTCGCGCTGGTGCTGTTGCACCCCGACCTGCGCGCGCAAAACGATATGCCTTTCGCGACGGCGCCCCCGATTCAGAAAGCAGCGCGGCCCTCGAATGCTCAACTTGCCGACCCGGCCATCGAACTTCGGGTGAATGCCTTGCTGAAGCAGATGACTCTCGCGGAGAAGCTGGGCCAGCTGGTTCAATACAGCGGCGAGGGAGTCCGCGGCGCAGACGCGGCCGCCGCCAAAGACGTGCCTCCGCCGCCCGGGAAAAATCCGATAGCGCCAGACAGCCCAAATGCGATGCAGCTTATTGCCGAGGGCCGGCTCGGCTCAATGCTGAACGTGGTCGGCGCTGAAACCACCAACGCTTATCAACATGCCGCAATGGAGAAGAGCCGGCTCCATATTCCGCTGCTCTTCGGCGCCGACGTCATCCATGGCTATCGCACCATTTATCCGGTTCCCCTGGGCCTTGCTTCTACATGGGACCCTGCGCTGGTGACATCGGAGGCGCACATTGCAGCCGAGGAGGCGACCACCGCGGGCGTGCGCTGGTTCTACTCGCCCATGGTCGACATCTCGCGCGACCCGCGCTGGGGGCGCACGGTTGAAGGCGCGGGAGAAGATGCGTACCTGGGCGCTGCTATGGCGCGGTCCTACATTCGCGGCTACCAGGGCGACGACCTTTCAAAGCCCGATGCGGTTGCTGCCAGCGTAAAGCACTTTGCAGCCTATGGCGCGGCTGAAGCGGGAAGGGAATACAACACCACCGACATGTCAGAGAGCCGGCTGATGCAGGATTACCTGCCGCCGTACAAAGCCGCGGTGCAAGCAGGCGCGGCCACCATCATGTCGGCATTCAACGCGCTCAATGGAGTGCCGGCCAGCGCCAACCGTTTCCTGCTTACCGATGTTCTTCGCAATGAGTGGGGATTCAACGGCTTTGTGGTGAGCGACTACACGGCGATTCGCGAGCTCATCAATCATGGCATCGCGCTGGATGGAGCCGCCGCTGCCCGCAAGGCCCTAACGGCCGGCGTGGATGTGGACATGATGTCGCATTTGTACGACGCTGAACTTCCGGCAATGGTCAAGTCGGGCGAAATACCGATGGCGGCAATCGACGAATCTGTCCGCCGCGTGTTGCGAGTCAAGTTTGCGCTCGGGCTTTTCGAACATCCCTGCGCGCAGGGAACTGAAGTGACTCGCGCCGTGCCCGATCATCGGCCGATCGTTCGTCAGGCCGCCGAGGAGTCGCTGGTGCTGCTTAGGAATGCGCCCTTCAACGGAGCGCCTGTTCTTCCGCTGGCTGATCGTGCAGGCAAGATTGCTCTCATCGGCCCACTTGCCGATAATGCCGATGAAATGATCGAGCAATGGGGTGGTTCAGACCGCAATCCAGATGTAATCACCGTGAAGGATGCGCTCGAAGATCGTGCGAAGCGGATGGGCGGTTCGGTGATTTATGCAGAGGGCACTCAGATATCGGGAACGTCGGAGAGCGGTTTCGCCGAGGCACTCGATGCAGCGAAGCAGGCCGACGTTGTAATCATGGCGCTGGGCGAGTCGAGTGAGATGAGCGGTGAAGCGGGTTCGCGCGCGCATCTCGATCTGCCCGGCAACCAACAAGAACTGCTTGAGCAAGTCGCCGTAACCGGCAAACCGATTGTGCTGCTGATTTTCTCGGGCCGGCCGCTGGTTCTCGACTGGGCGGCGCAGCATGTTGCAGCCATTGTCGAGGCTTGGTTTCCGGGCACTGAAGCGGGATCGGCGATCGCCAACGTGCTTTATGGCGATGTGTCGCCGAGCGGCAAGCTGCCCATGAGTTTTCCTCGAGCCGTGGGCCAGGAGCCGCTCTATTACAACCAGTTTCCAACCGGGCGGCCGACCTACGACGCCGATCTCAGCAAGCCGCCAGATGGAGATAGCCGATTCATCTCGCGCTACATCGACGTGCCTAACGATGCGCTGTTTCCCTTCGGCTACGGCCTTAGCTACACCACATTCGATTACTCCAGCCTAGCTGTTTCGCGCGCGTCCGTGCCGCTGAGCGAAGCCAAAAACAGCAGCGGTCGCAAACTGATTACCGCAACAGCCACCGTGAAGAATACCGGCGACCGCACTGCGACTGAGGTTGTGGAGTGCTACGTGCGCAACCTGGGCGCCAGCCTCGAACTGCCGGTGCGCAGCCTCGAAGGGTTCACTCGCGTGACGCTGAAGCCCGGCGAATCGAAGCAGGTTACGTTCGACCTGGGCTTCAACGAGCTTTCGTTCTACACCAACTCGGGCACGGCGGTGATTGAACCAACCCATTACACGGTATGGGTGGGCGGCAGCTCACTGGCAACCGAGCATGCAGACTTTGTGATTGCGCCCGAATAGAGTTCCGGATCATCGAATAATCAGTTCGTCCGTCACGCTGAGCCGCAGTTGCGATTTCAGCGAGCCGGGCGCTATCGAAAGGGGCGAAACCTGTCGGGGATTGGCGTTACCCGACGAGACCTTCGCATTCCAAGGCAGTCAGAATAGATGCGGTCAGAATCATGGAGAATCAATGGCGAGATCTTTTTCTGAGCTGGCACTCAACCGCCGCCGGCTCATTCAGTCGCTGGCGGCAGTCGCCGGCTGCACTTTGTTGCCTGGTTCGATTGCGTATGCAGGTCAAAAATGGCAACCCACGCAAGAAGATGAGGACTTCCTCGACGAACTCGAGCGCAAGGCTTGTCTCTTCTTCTGGGAGCAGGGCAGCCCAAATACCGGCCAGGTTCTCGACCGCGCCCACAACAACCTTCACGGCCGGCGTGACCCCCGGCACATGGCCAGCATCGCCTCCACCGGCTTTGGACTGACGGCATTATGCATTGCCCACCAGCGGGGCTACCTGAACCGCGCACAAGTGGTGGAGCGCGTCAAGACAACGCTGAATTGGCATTTGAACACCATGCCTGAGGAGCACGGCTTCTTCTTCCACTTCACCGATATTGAAACCGGCGAGCGTTGGGGCGGCTGCGAGCTTTCCTCGATCGACACTTCGATTCTGATGTGCGGTATTCTCACCGCGAAAGCCTACTTCAACGATCCCGTGATCAGCTCGCTGGCACAGCAGCTCTACGAGCGCATCGACTGGCCCTGGATGCTGAACGGCGGTCCGTCGCTGAGCATGGGCTGGAAACCTGTGTTGGGCTTTCTACCTCAGCGGTGGAATCACTATTGCGAGCTGATGATGATCTATCTGCTCGCCATCGGTTCCCCCACGCATCCTCTTTCTCCGGAGACGTGGAACAGCTTCACGCGCCCCATGATGCACTACAAAGGATTCGACTACATCAGCGGCAACGACCCGTTGTTTACGCACCAGTACTCGCAGGCGTGGTACGACTTTAGAAATCGCCGCGATGCTTATGCCAACTATTTCGAAAATTCAATTACGGCAACGCAGGCTCACAAGGCCTTCTGTCTTTCATACCCGCAATGGTATTCCGACGATTACTGGGGTATCTCGGCGTCCGACTCAATCAGCGGTTACACCGGATGGGGAGGTCCGCCGCCGATCGGAGATATCGACGGCACCGTGGTTCCATGCGCCGCCGCAGGGTCGCTGGCGTTTCTGCCGTTCGAGTGCATTTCAGTTTTGCGCGCGTTGCGATCGAAGTGGGGCAGTCAGGCGTGGGGCCGTTACGGTTTTGTCGACGCCTTTCACCCCGCCGCCAACTGGTACGATCCCGACGTGCTCGGCATCGACCAGGGAATCTCCGTGTTGATGGCCGAGAATCTGCGCAGCGGGATGGTATGGAAAACATTCATGCGCAACTCCGAAAGCATTCGCGCCATGAAGCTTGCCGGCTTCCACGGCCAGGGGTTGGAGTAGAATACGCCGCTGTCCGCAAACAATCCGGCGCGTCGAGCCCGCGATTCACGCGGATCAATGCTTTGCTGGTAAATGCGCGTACTCCTGGCGCGCTTGCCTCAAAACCGGCAAGTCGGCATCGGCGCCTTTCCAAGTCGCAATGAACTTCTCATACTCGACGCGGCTTTCATTTGACTTGTTCTCGAGTGCGTAGGCGCGCGCCAAACCAAGATGAGACAGCGGATAAAACATTGAAAGCGCATCGACGCCGGGATTGGCCAGAATCTTCTCGTATTGTCTTTCCGCCATCTCCCCCTGTCTTGCCACCAGGTAGGCCTGTCCCCGCTGCGTGAGGATTTCGTAGGTCGCCAATTCATACAGTGACGCAGGCTCGAGGGCTGCAATGGCGTCGAGAGGCTTTCCACGATACATCGCCAGCGCCGCGCGCACGCGGGGCAGATCGATAAAGGCAGTGACTGTGCCCTGACTATTGGGATCTGCGTGGGCGGCCAGGTAGTGCTCCGCCGGAGCGGTGTCTCCGCACTCCGCGCTCAGGACCGCAAAATCCGCCGATGCTCTGTCTGCCTTGCCGACTAGCTGCAGCGTGGAGCGGGCATCGGCCTGCATCCCGAACGCAAGCTCCTTTTCCGCTTCCTCCATCAATAGATCGTCGGCGGCTTCGGTCAGGTCCTTGTGTGCGGCGATTTCATGCGCTTTGTGAAAAAGATCTTCAGACTGATGGTATTTGCCGCCCGAAGCCGCCGCTTCAGCCTGAAGTGAGACGAAATACCACGGGTACCATCCGTCGTCATGGTCATGGGCCCAACGGGTTTCTCGCGCCACGGCATCCGGATCGTTTTCTGCATACGCGATTTGGAAAAGCGTGGCGTGCAAGCCGGTCGAGTCTGTTTTTTTCTGGATCGCCTGCTGGCCGACGGCTTCTGCTTCAATGTAGCGATTGGCATGGGCGTAGGCGCGGGCCAGCACGCTCGAGTTGATGGCTGGTTTCGGCGCCATCTGCAAGGCATGCTGCGCTGCCACGATTGCCTGCGGGTATTCGCCGAGCTGGTTGTAGTCATTGGCAATGTCTATCCACGGAGCCCAATCGTTCGGATAAGTTTGTCCCCACAACCGGTATGCCTCTATGCCCTTCTCAAGATCGTTGCGGCCCTCGGAGTAGTAATGCGCCTGGAGTACGACCTTCTCCTTTTCGCTGATGTGGCCGCTCAGGTCGTAGGCCTTCTGGAAGTACTGGGTGGCCAGGTTTTGCTCGCCTTCGTTGTAGTAAATCGACGCAATCACCCCATAGGCCATGGCAAACTTCGGGTCCAGCTCCACAGCCTTCTGAAAAAAAGGCAAGCGCTGATTATCGTCGCTGGGGCTCATGTCATAGCCGATCGAGTACCACTTCAGCGCCTCCAGCGATGTTGTTGTCGCTTCCGCGATGGGAACCTGAAAGCTTTCCATCGACAGCCTGGTTTCGCCCAGTCCCGAGCGCACACGCCCTGCAACGGAGTCCAGCGCCGCCAAAACTTTTTCCTTGCTCTCCGCTTCGGCCTTGGCGCCCGCGAGCTGCTTGCCTGAATTGCAATCCGTCGCCTCGAGCGTGAGCAGATATTCGCTCCCCACGCTGGCAATGGCGCCCGCCACCATAACCTGCCGGTTGCTGCGCACGCACGCCTCCTTGGCTATTTCGGGGGTCAGCGCCGAATTCGCATCGCGGCCCATCAGCCGCAGCGTGCCCGCTGCTTCGCCCCCGCCCATCACATCCATGTACGGCGATTGGGCCAGATCGATCTCCAGCGCGCGCTTCAAGGTGCGGTCAAATGCCTCGTCGCCGGTAGAGTTGGTAAACTCCGCCACCACCAGCTTTCTCAGCTCAGGCGGTTTCGCGAACCGTTTCCACGTATATGCCGTGACCGCGGCGGCCAGCATCACGGCTACGGCCGACCACGCAATCCAGCGCCGCGGCGAACGAATGAACGGCAGCCTTCGGCGGGGGTGCGTGGCAACTGCCGCCTGAGTTGATTCGCCAATAACCGAGCCGGCGCTTTCGCCGAATTGCGTCAGCATCTGCCCGGCGGGAATCAAGTCGGAGGGCAGCAGAGGAGATCCGTTGGCACGAGACACCATCTGCACGTCGGCCGTGAATTGGTATCCCCGGCCGGGGATGGTCACGATCAGGTCGGCGCTTTCTGCCAGCGCCTTGCGCAGCCAGCTGATGTGCTGCGATAAGTTGCCCTCTTCTACGAAGGATTCAGGCCAGACGCCCTTCATAATTTCTTCCCGGGTGGCCACACGCCCGGGGTTGGCCACCAGATAGACGAGCACTTCGAAGGCCTTGGGAGAGAGGGGAACCGCGTTGCCATCGCGCGCCAGCAATCTTCGAGCCGGATCAAGCTCGAAGTCATTGAAGCGGTAAAGAACATTGGCGAGCAATGGCATGGCTGGCCCTCAGGATTCTAAAGAGCAATTAAAGCCCGGCTCCTGATCTTCTAATTACCCCTTGCCCCCGATTGCCGTTGAGGGACGTTCCAAAAGGGGACTTCCCCACCCTGGACAAGGAGTATGTGCATGAGAATTCTACCCGCAATCGTCCGGCGGTGGAACTTCCTCACCAACAATTCGATGTACTGTGACGTTGAGCCGACGCTCTGGAGGGGGTTCAAGGTATCCAACCATTTCACGCTGAGACCGTGAAATGGATAGCAACGGTGAGAAGTGTCAATTTAGTCCGCCACGGGCTTTTACTACCCGCGACAAATAAAAAACTGGGTGCCCCACCCTCGCGACGTCTTTGTTCTTGTCGCTAGGGTGGGAGACCTCAAATCTCAATATGCCGACAGCTGTTTTTGTTTCTTCTTGGGAAATGCGGGCTAGAAATCGAGCCGCAGGCCGAACTGCATGCGGCGATAGGTTGAGAGCGGAGCGTTGTAGGTGCCGAGGGTGGCGCTGCCGGTGCCATCGGACAGGCCGTTCGGGCTGGTATCGAAACGGACGGTGTTGGTGAGGTTGTAGGCCTCGGCGGCAAACTTCAGCTTTGCCCAATCGCCCAGTCCCCAGGTTTTGGCCAAGGCTGCGTCGATGTCCAGATACCCATCGCCGCGGAAGTTATTGCGCTGTCCGGCTTCACCCGCGTAGGGCAGACGAATGGGCCCGCCGTAATAAATGCCGTTGCCAATCGCGTTCGCCGTAGTTTGGTCGAAGACGTGTGGAATTCCGTCGGTGATGTTTCTGTGGGTTCTCACGTTGCCCACGTTGAAGCCGAAGGCCTGGTAGTTGAAGTTGGTGGGATAGGCGACGGATTGGAGCGTGAAGGGAAGCCCGCTGGTCACGCGCGCAAGACCGGAAAACTGCCATCCGCCGACAAGAGCATCGCCCACGCGGTTGATGTTGCCGAGGGCAGCTGTACCGCGGCCGACGGGGAGTATGTAAACCCAGTCCCCGGTAAAGAGGCTATGCGTATCGAAGTCCGAGACCCCCTTGTTCAGCTTCGGGTTCCACGTGTTCTGGATCGAGAAGTTCACATAAGCATCGTCCACGTTGGTAAAGATGCTGGATCGCTCGGTCTCGGAGCCGAGATCGAGCGACTTCGAGAAGGTATAGCTGAAGTCCACCGTCAACCCATGCGAAGCTGGATGGCGGAGGGTGAACTGGAGTGCGTTATAGCTACTGGTGCCGATCGAAGACATCGCGTAGAGCGAAGAGAACTGCTGGTTCCAGAAATCAGGCTGACCGCCGTTGGAACCGGGACTTCCGGGAAAGAGGCCGAAGGCATTGGTGTCCATCCAGAAGAGTGAAAAGGTCTCACCGTTGTTGTAGCGGAATGGAGACCAGGAATCGTTGAACACGGCCTGGGTGGCGCTTTCACCCATATAGTCGTAGTTCTTCATATACGAGAAAACGTCTTCGAAGTAGGGAATCGTCGGGATATGGTTGTTGATCTTCTGCGTGCTGCCGGCAAACAGGCCGTACTGCTGGGTGCCGAAGGGAGCCTCATCGACCGCTTTGG